>CATLVU010000005.1 GCA_950061135.1 uncultured Oligoflexia bacterium | reverse complement strand
CGCAGATTATAATCCATTCTCTGAATTCCCTTTTCCTATTAAGACTTTATTGCATCCATTTATTAAATTTCCAGGCCCTTTTTCTACTGAAGGAGCCAGACAATATCTTGTAAAAGAAATTCTTGAGACTGAATCATTTGAGGACTTTATTCCTGATCTTTTTGTCGTTGGAACTCAGCTAGATCATTCTTGTAAAACAATTTTTGGTAAATATAACTATCCAAACCCAAGTCATGATCCTACTGCTGTTTATCGAACAGGGGTCGATGTATCACACGCCATTGCTGCAAGCATGGCAGTTCCACCTTTTTATGCCCCTTACCCTATTCACAACCCTCAAACAGGTAATGTTGACTACTATATCGATGGTGAAATTCGTGAAACCCTTTCAACTCATATTGCTGAAGACAATAAATGCGATGTAATTATTAGTTCATGGACACATACTCCTTACCATTATCACGATGAAGTTGGCTCACTAATTAATTACGGATTGCCCTCAATTGCTATTCAGTCTATTTATCTTTTAATTCAAAAAAAGATTGTTGCTTCTAGGGCACAAAGGGCCACGGCAATTGATATTCTAAATACTGTTTCTGAGTATATGAAACAAGAAAAATTCTCCCAACGCCATAGAAGAGATATACTTGCTCTTCTTGAGCGAAAACTCAATGTAAACCCAAGTGTAAAACTCATTGATATCTATCCTGACCATCATGATTATAAGATGTTTTTTGCAAATTCATTTTCCTTGAATCCAAAAGTTGCATCTATTGCTGTTAAAGCAGGATATAAAAGAACAATGCAATTGCTAAATCAGTCTGATTTTTAATGAAGATCTTTTTTATTGTATTATTTTTTTCCACAATTACCCTTCATGCTGATGAACCCAGCATGATCTTTAGTCAAAAAATTTTTGAGCTACAAAAAAACAGTGAACACCTATTAACAAAAGTCGATATAGCACACACTAAGTCTTCAAAGAATATTATTACTCAAGTTTTAACCGACTCTCAAAATAAAATACCTAAAGAGTTTGCGTATTCTGATTTTTTTAAAAAGTCTGTTAACTTTTGGTTTCATGTTTACACTCAATATGATCAATCAGAAGTTTTGATTCACGACAAAGGAAATCCCGGCCTCGTTTACACTACTTTGAACTTTGATTTTCTCCATAAAATTTACCCAGATGACTTTGATAGAGTTAAAGTTCAAAATCATTTAGCAGGTGTTAAGCTCCTTCAAATAAAAAATGACCTCGAAAAAATTGCAGCAGGAAAAAACATTACGAATAAAAGCTTAAAGAAAACACTCATAGATTATTTTGGGAAGATTCCAAAAAAGAAAACTCTACTCACATTGTCCGAGGAACTTAGAACACAGACGGGTCTAAGAGATCATATCCAACTCGCAGTAAATAATCTTGAGGGTTATCAACTTATTTTCAACAAACTAACAAAAGATTTTTCTCTACCGTCAGAAATTGTGGCGCTTTCAATTCTAGAGTCTCGATTTAACCCAGATGCGGTCTCTATTGTAGATGCAAAGGGTATTTGGCAAATCATGCCTTATATTGGGGCCATTCTTTTTCCAAAAGATAAAAATATTCAATATGAAAAAAGTATACCTATTTCCACCTTAGGTGCATTTGAAATACTAAGACAGAATTATCGCTTTTTTAAAAACTGGGGACTAGCGCTAACTGCCTATAACTCTGGTATTCAAAGAGTTCGCAAACAACTAAAGAATGTTCCTAAAAATCAACAATCTCTAGAAGGTTTAATAAAGTTTAACAAAAGTGACTCGCTAGGCTTTGCTGCCTTTAATTTTTATACAGAGTTTTTAGCGCTGGTTCACACAGTTGAATATTCAAACTTAATTTTTAGTAAACATAAATTTGATCATCACTCGAATTTATACTTTTATTTCACTAATTGTTCATTAAAGCCAAAGAGTTTTTTCAAAGCTTTTGACAAGCCAGAGCTTGTAGAAGATTTAAATCAGCATTTAGAATTAGAGCTTGAATATCCAAGAGGCATTATTATTGCTTCTCATGTTCCTTTGACAAAAAAAAGGTACACATTAATACCGCCTGATATATATCGGTTTACTCGAGTTAGTGACTTTAAAAAGAAAATTAAATTAAAACCTTGTAGAAATTGATTTTATAATTGCTCAACTAAGTAAGTAGCATTTGAACAATATGTCTGTAGGTAGTCAGAGCTTCCATCCACATATTTTATTTTTATATTTAAGATACCTTGAGTATCTCCAGAGAAAAATATTCTGTTTGAATTCTCACCGAGCTCTTCATAGAACAATCCATCTGTATCTAGGATTTTGGCATCTAACCTCATTCCTCGTTCCGCTATACCATTTACATAGAATTCTTTTGCAGACTTAGTTAAGTTAACTTGTACT
Organism: uncultured Oligoflexia bacterium; assembly: GCA_950061135.1. Lineage (GTDB taxonomy): Bacteria > Bdellovibrionota > Bacteriovoracia > Bacteriovoracales > Bacteriovoracaceae > CATLVU01. The sequence goes on along the minus strand of CATLVU010000005.1, from coordinate 48,436 downwards.
AAGCAAGAGTTTGAAGCATTGGCAAAACTAAACTGCGCCAGTACCTCTTGGATATAATCTTCACTAGGTATTATTATATTTTTATTTGTTCTACTTTTCCCTACAAATATACTTTCTGTTAAATGCTTTAATTCGTAGTAGTTTCTCGTATTTTTAAATACTCTTTCTCCAAATATTCCTATTGTATTTAAAGAGTTCTTAGACATTTTCGGTTCTGAGCTAAACGATGCCAAATCATCTTTTTCGATATTTATCATGGCCTTACATTTTGATAATGGAGCTTCTTCGAAAAAAGCAACCTTTGCTCTGCTAATAGTATCAATATCTGTTGCCTCAAATAATACCGCGTTTTCTGATACATGAACTATTTTACTTACAATATTATTATGCGAATCTTTAATATTTAAAATGCCGTTTCCAGCCTCTACTCCTAGGAATAAGATATATGAGTAGTCAGAATAATTACGATCAACTACTTCAAATTTATCATTTATAAATAATTTGTGATCATAAGCAATATTTGCATCAAGCTCAGCATCTTCAACCAGGCCAGAGAGTTCTAATAATAGATGACTGTCCCTAGTTATTCTGTGATCTTGAACTATATCTCTCATTGTATAATTATCTATTAATGGTAGAGAAATATTGTTTTTTCCTTCGCTCAATCTAAGTTCTGTTTTTAATGGAATATGATCCTTGTGAAAAACCGTAATTCTTCTTGAGGCAAATTGAGTATTCAAATCATACTTTAATATTACCGCACCTTTTTCATCTGCATTATATGACTCATCAATATCATCTTCCATTCTGAGTTCATAATCATAAACATCAGAATAAAGATTTTGATAATTTATAGATTGAAATTTTATTCTTGTTGATCCTGAGTATATTTTATTACTAGTACCATTTTCTTCAAAACATACCTGATCTTTAACTTCTGGTTCTTCTGTTCCTATAAACCCGTTTGAGTTACCCTCTCCAGATTTTTGTATTCTTTCCTCAGAGCTTCTTTCTTTGTTATTTCTTTTTTTAGACTTTTTAAAATCTATTTGTTTTGCTTGCTCTGTAGAAACTACCTGCTCAATTATTTCTTCTTCAATTATTTTTGATCCATGTGTAATTGTTTTTTGTTTTTTTAGAGCATCTTGTTCAATTCTTTCTTTTTCTAATTGAAAGTTTTGGATTCTCTCTTCAATTACCGCATCAAGATCAGACTCGTTTTTTATATTCGCTTTTTCTGCATAATCATAATAAACGATTTCTTCATTGCTTTTTTGTTCTTCTTCTAAACTTATATCTTCTTTTTTATTTTCTTGTATTTGAGCTACCTGTAACTTTTTTTCTACTTTAACTTGCTCTGTCTTCGTTTCTTTTACTGCCGCTTGCTCTAGCTTAACCACATCATTAATTTGTGATGAATCAAAAGCAATTGCACGAGACTCCATTTCAATCTCGATACCCACTTCATTAAATTGTTCACTCCAAGCAATTTGCTTAATTTTGTTTAGACTTTCTAGTTTTGGCTCACTTACTTCACTGTAGGATAACTCTAATTCAATTTGCTCAATTGAACCTTTCTCTATCTCTTTTGTGTGAGAAGCTGTTTTTAAAGCTGTTTCATTTAAATGAATTTGCTTTTTTGCCACCTTAGCAAAGTCAACCTGCGGAGTGTTTTCAGTCTCAGCAACAATATTTGATGATGGTGAAAATTGATCTATTTGAAAATCAAGTTCACTTAATTGTTCATCATCTAAAATTAGTTCTGGATCAACTGAAGGCAGGATTATCTCAGAAATTCTGATCTCATTAGTATGAACTACAAAAGCACTGTCTACTGCAGTTTTTATCGCAGCGACGAGTCCTATACATACTAAAAAATTTATAACTAAGAATTTCTTCATATCACTTTATTGTAAGTGAAATTAGATTTTTTCCAACACTAGGCAAGCGATAATGATAAGTTTGTGAATACTCTAGAGCATTTTAAGAATAATCAATGACGATTTTTTTGATGAGTAGTCAAAATTGGTCCTATAGAACCAATTAAGACTGACTCATTATTGTAACTTTTGAACCAAATACTTTACTAATACCCTCTGAAACTTTGAAGGTCTCTTTACCTGCTGCTGAGTGAGCAACAATTTTCCCAGGAGCTAGTTTACTTATAATATGAGTATGCCCCTTAAGAACTGTTATTTCACCCTCACTTGTAGGTATTTGTAGGGAGTCACAATTGTGACCCCTTACTAAAACTCCATTGGGAGTATAAATATCTAAACTGAAATTACTCATGTTTATTCTGCCTCTAATTGTTTCGCTTTCTCGTGAACCATACCTAGATCACCTACAAGATAGAAAGCTTGCTCAGGAATATCATCACATTTTCCATCAAGAATTGCTTTAAAGCCTTCGATTGTATCTTCAATTTTAACAAATTGACCTGATAGCCCTGTAAATTGCTCAGCAACAAAGAATGGTTGAGATAAGAATTTTTGTATCTTTCTTGCTCTGGCAACTACTAGCTTATCTTCTTCTGATAATTCATCCATACCAAGAATCGCGATAATATCTTGAAGCTCATTATACTTTTGCAATACTTGCTGAACACGTCTTGCTGTACCGTAATGGTCGTCCCCAACAATATCTGGACTTAAAATTGTAGAAGTTGACGATAGAGGATCAACCGCAGGATAAATACCTAACGATGCAATTGTTCTTGATAATTCTGTTGTTGCATCCAAGTGAGCAAATGTTGTTGCTGGTGCAGGGTCTGTATAGTCATCCGCAGGAACGTAAACAGCTTGAATAGAAGTAATCGACCCGTCTTTTGTTGATGTAATTCTCTCTTGAAGTGCACCCATCTCAGTACCAAGTGTTGGCTGGTAACCAACGGCAGATGGGATACGACCAAGAAGTGCAGAAACCTCTGAACCTGCTTGTGTAAATCTAAAGATATTATCTACGAAGAAAAGAACGTCTTGTTTTTCTTCATCTCTAAAGTATTCCGCTACGGATAGACCTGTAAGTGCAACTCTTGCTCTCGCTCCTGGTGGCTCGTTCATTTGTCCATAAACCAGAGCTGTTTTATCAATAACTCCTGACTCGCTCATTTCATCAAAAAGGTCTCTTCCTTCTCTTGTTCTTTCTCCAACACCCGCGAATACAGAAAGACCACCGTGTTGAGTTGCAATATTGTTGATAAGTTCCATAATTAAAACGGTTTTACCAACTCCGGCACCACCGAATAGACCAATTTTTCCACCCTTCAAGTATGGAGCTAAAAGGTCAATTACTTTAATACCTGTATAAAAAGGCTCAAGTTTTGTTGATTGATCATCAAAAGTTGGAGCTTCTCTGTGAATTGGATAGAATTTTTTTGCCCCTACAGGACCAGCTTCATCAACTGGGTCACCAGTTACATTTATAATTCTACCTAATACTTCTTTACCAACTGGTGCTTGAATTGCCGCGCCTGTATCTTTTACTTCAAAACCTCTTGCAAGGCCCTCAGTAGCGTCCATCGCAATCGCTCTTACGATATTGTTTCCAAGGTGAGTTGCAACCTCAAGTACAAGGTTCCACTCATCAGGGCCAATTGATTTATTTGTTACTCTTAGGGCGTTGTTGATTGCTGGAATATTTCCATTTGCAAATTCTACATCTACAACGGGACCCATAACTTGTTTAATGATACCTACATTTTCAGACATCTATTTGCTCCTTAAGCGTTTAATGACTCGGCACCTGAAACAATTTCTGTTAATTCAGTTGTAATTGCCGCCTGTCTAAGTTTATTCATAGTTAATGTTAAGTTTCTAATCATCTCTTTCGAGTTTTTAGTCGCATTATCCATTGCAGTCATTCTCGTCGCATGTTCCGCTGCGATCGCATCAAGCATATAAGTAAATACACTTGTATTTAATACCTCTGGTATCAATTCATCTAATATTTCAGTTGCACCAGGCTCGTATAGAAAATCTACTGGAAATTCTTTAAGCAAGGCTTCTTTTTCTGACTCTGATAAACTCACAGGTAGTACTTGCTGAACTCTTGGCTCAAACTCAATCGCAGAAATAAAAGAATTATAGGCAACATGTATTTTTGATACTTCGCCATTAATAAATTTCTGAGCAAGCTCTTCTATGATTTCTCTTGCCTCAGAGTATTCTGGATCATTTTTTTCGTATGCAAACTTTTTCACACCAAAAACACTATCTCTTTTTAAAAGCTCTTCTACTTTTCTACCAATAAAATAAACATCTACGTCTTCTTTAGTTGGTAAGAAAGCTTTTACTTTTTTGTATAATTGAGAATTATATCCACCACATAAACCTTTATTAGAAGAGATCACAAGAAGGATTTCTTTTTTTCCATCTTCTTTTTCTTCTAAATATTGGTGTTTATAATTTTCGGCTAAGGCAGAAGCAAGCTTAACAGTTTGCTCAAGCTCATTTGAATACGGCTTGAAACCTTGAATTCTTGATTGTGCTTTAGAAAGTTTAGCGGCAGAAACGAGTTTCATCGCACTCGTAATTTTTAAAGTACTTTTAGTACTTTTAATTCTCTTTTTAAGATCTTTTATATTTGCCATTTAAAACTCTTTTATAATCGCTTAGTAGTTAGTCTCAATATAAGTTTTAATTACTTCCACAAGTTTTGTTTCATTATCACCAGTAATTACTTTTTCTTTAGAAATGCTATCTCTAATATCTGAGTGCTTATTTGTGATATGGGCAATCAAACCTGCTTCAGCTTCTTGAACTTTATCCTTAGGCACTTTATCAAAGTAACCTTTTGTTCCAGCGTAAATTGAAATTACTTGATCCTCAACATCGTACGGAGAATATTGTGCTTGTTTTAAAAGCTCAACAAGTCTTTCACCTCTTTCAAGCTGTCTTCTTGTTGCTTCATCTAGGTCTGAAGCAAACTGAGAGAATGCTGCAAGTTCTCTATATTGAGCAAGGTCTAGTCTTAATGTACCAGAAACTTTTTTCATACCTTTAATTTGTGCAGATCCTCCAACCCTTGATACTGAGATACCAACGTTAACGGCAGGTCTAACACCAGCGTTAAATAAATCTGATTCAAGATAAATCTGACCGTCTGTAATTGAAATAACGTTTGTAGGAATATATGCCGAAACGTCACCTTCTTGAGTTTCAATAATTGGAAGAGCAGTTAATGAACCAGCTCCCGCATCATCACTCATTTTTGCTGCTCTTTCTAAAAGTCTAGAGTGAACATAAAATACATCCCCAGGGAATGCTTCACGCCCTGGTGGTCTTCTAAGTAGTAATGATAGTTGTCTATATGCTTGAGCTTGTTTTGTTAAATCGTCATAAACGATAACTGCGTGCTTACCATTGTCTCTATAAAACTCACCCATTGTACAACCACTATAAGGAGCAATGTACTGAAGAGGTGCAGAGTGAGATGCAGTCGCAGAAACGATAATTGTATAATCTAAAGCTCCAGCTTCTTTTAGTTTTTGATATACTTGTCTAACCGTAGATTGTTTTTGTCCTACAGCTACATAAATACAAACAACATCTTTTCCTTTTTGATTGATAATTGTATCAATTGCAACTGCTGTTTTACCTGTCTTTCTGTCACCAATAATAAGCTCTCTTTGCCCTCTTCCAATTGGAATCATCGAATCGATCGCTTTTACACCAGTTTGTACCGGCTCATGTACTGGCTTTCTTTTGATAATACCAGGAGCTTTAATCTCAATATTTCTCATTTCAGTTGCTTTGATTTCACCTTGGCCATCAATTGGCTCACCAATAGCATTCACAACTCTACCAAGTAATGCATCACCAACTGGTACCTGAACAATTGATTCTGTTCTCTTAACTGTTGAACCTTCTTTAATACCTGAGCCTTCACCAAGTACTGCAACACCAACGTTGTTAGATTCAAGGTTTAAAACCATTCCTTTAACACCGTTTTCAAACTCAACAAGCTCTCCAGCAAGTACGTTTTTTAATCCAAATACTCTGGCAACACCATCACCAATAGTCAGGACTGTACCAACTTCGTTAACATCTAATCTTGTTTCGAAGTTCGCAATTCTTTCTTTAATAATGTTAGTAATTTCTTCAGGTCTAATGTTCGTGCTCATTAAGCGTTTCCTTATTTTATTAGTTTAAAATAGTTTGTTTTAAGTTTTGTAATTGATTATCAACAGTTGCATCAAGTTGGTAATCAGCCACTGTTATTTTATAACCAGTCGTTATATTTTTATTTTCTTTGTAATCAAGTTTTAATTCTTTATTTCCTACTTTAGAAGTGATTGCCTTTTTAAGTTTAGCAACTTCTTCATCTGAAATTTGACTAGAACTTCCCTCGATTGTTCCTCTTAAGAAACCTTTTTTATCATCATCCATTACAACTATTTCTTTGAATATAAGTGGTAATAAAGAGATTCTTTTTTCTGTGATTAAATACTTCACACTTGAGGCAACAAGAGGATTTAAACTTACCTTTGAAGCAATGTCGTTAAAAACTGCTATCTTTTCTTCAACAGTAAATACGTCTAAGAACATTACATTCTCTAGATCATTTGAAGTGTTGATTACCTCTGTTAAAGTTGTTAACTCTTTTGCAAAGTCGACGCCTTTTTCTTGTCCAAGAAGGTCTAAAGTTTTTGCATAAACTTTTGCTGTATTATTATCTTTCACTAGTTAGCCCCTTCTAATAAATTCTTATTAACGTTATTTGCTAATTGCGCATCAGAAGTAATTTGGTTTTTTGTTTTTGCAATAACTTCATTAAGTAGCAGTTCTTCAAGTTCACTTAAAGCTTCAGACTGCTGAGCATTCATTTTTGCCTTTGCTTCGTCATTTAAGTCTTCAAGTCTTTCTTTAAAGTTTGTTTCTAATTCAGTTTTATAATTTGCAACTTCCGCGACCGACTCTTGTTCTGCTTCAGTGATCGCTTGTGGAAGTTTATCCATTTTCTCTTTTTGTTCTCTGTATAACTTTTCAACTTCCTTTGCTCTTATTTCTGCTTTTTCCAAGGTTTGCTTAACCTCTTCCGCCTTAGACTTAAAAAAGTTGTTTACAGGGCCTCTAAGTTTCCAAATCAAAAAGCCAACTAGTAATAATACGTTTACAGCTGGAGCAAGTAAGTCAAAAGGTGAACCATGTCCACCGGCTGCTATTGCTTGAGAAGAAAATACTAAAATATAAAAAGCTATTTTTATCACTACTGTTTTCCTCCAACCAATTTTCCTAACAATTCACTTGATAATGAGTCCGCCCCAGAAAGTACTTCGCTTTTCTTTTTAGCTAATTCTTCTTCACTCTTTTTTCTTGCTGTAAGTACTTCTTCGTTTATTTTTTGCTCTTCAACATGATATTTTTTATCAAAGTCTTTAGCCAAAACAGCTTTTTCATCTTCTGTTTTAGTTCTGATTTTTCTCAAGCTTCCTGCTAGCTCATCATGATACTGTTTGCTTAGCTTCTCAACTTCTTGCTCTTTGCTATTGTTGTCACTTAACGACTTTACCGTTTTTTCTTCTCTTGTTTCAATTATGTTTTGAAGGTGACTAAGAAAAAGTTTTTTCGTTAAGAAAAACATTACAACAACAAGAATAAATTGCTTAATAAATGACGAATCTGCCCCAAGATCCAGAAGTATATCCATTATATTTCCCTGTTTCTGCTATGAAAATTTTAAGTTATTGAATATTCTGCGGGGCAAACATAGTCAAGTAAGAACTTACGTTTTTAAAAGAATTAATGTTTGTCTTTCATTTTGGTGACGCCATGAAAAATAACGCCTTCTTCAACTATTAAACTGGGAGATGTAATTGAGCCCTCAAAACGTGCGGGTTTTTTAATTTCTACTCGAGAGGTAGCTTTAATATCACCAGTAACCATTCCTGAGATTATTACAATATTTGCATTTATATCAGAGTTTATTACAGCGGTTTCTGAAATAATTAATGTGTCATTTGAATAAATTGATCCGGTAACTGTACCTGCAATACGAACAGTTCCTGTGAAAGACAAGTTACCTTCAAAGCGGCAACCTTCCTCGATTATTGCTGATATTCTTCCTTGATTTTGCAATATAAACCTCTATTTTTTCATTAAATAATCATAAATATCGTTAAGCTCGGCTTCATTATTAAATTTTATCATAATTTCGCCAGCACCGTTATTTTTTGATTTTAAATTAAAATGAAAGCCAGTTACTCCTTCAAGCTTTTGCTTTAAAAAGTCTAATCGTTCGTCATAAAACTTATTTGATGATTTGTTTCCAGCTTTAGTTGATAATCTAGATGATTTTGCTAGCTTTTCTAATTCTCGCACGGAAAGGCCCTCATCAACTGCTCTTCTCGCAAGTCTTTTGCATAGCTCATCTTCTTTAATACCTGCTAATACTTTACCATGACCAAAGCTCAACTCATCTTTTTGTAAACTTTGAACGACAACCCTTGGTAACTTTATTAGCCTTAAAAAATTAGCAATTGTTGATCTTTCTTTACCAATCTTTGTTGCAACTTCTTCCTGAGTTAAATCATACTCTGACATTAATTGATAATAAGCTAAGGCTTCTTCAATACAATTTAGATCGCTTCTCTGAACATTTTCTATAATGGCCATAACCAATTCTTGTTTCTGAGTTGGTGTTTTTTTAACAATAACTGGTACTTTATCTAGGCCTGCAAGTTTTGAAGCTCTATAGCGTCTCTCTCCTGCGATAATTTGAAACTTTCCACCTTCAATTTGCTTAACAGTTATCGGTTGAATTATCCCATTCTCTTTTATTGATGAAGCTAATTCAGTCAGCTCCTTATCTTTGAAGATCTTTCTAGGTTGTGCTTTGTTTGTAGCAATTTTTTCAATAGGTACAAGTAAGTTACCTGTTTCTACTTTATTCTGAGTTTTTGTGTCGGTTAAGTTTGATGTTGCCCCTATCGGACCACCTGTTCCGCCCAATAAAGCACTCATACCTTTACCTAATGCTGTATTATTTTTTTGCTTTGATGCCATAGTCTTATCCCTTAATTTAGATAATTATCAAAAGAAGGTATTTCCATTTCTTGTTGGTTTTCAAGTTTTGGAGTTGTTGCTCTTTCTTTTAAAATAATTTCTTTCGCTAGGTTTAAATATGCTTCAGATCCTTTTGAAGTTATATCGTAAATTATTATAGGCTTTCCGTGGCTAGGACATTCTGAAAGTTTTATATTTCTTGGAACTACTGTTTTAAAAGTTGTTTCAGGAAAATGATTATGAATTTCGTCAGCAACTAATTTAGATAGATTATTTCTTCCATCATACATTGTTAACAAAATACCTTCCATTTCAAGTTTTGGATTGAGGTTTTGCTTAATTAGTTTCACAGTATTTAAAAGCTGAGCAAGCCCTTCCATTGCATAGAACTCTGTCTGCATAGGAACAATGAATGAGTCAGCACTATTAAACCCATTTACTGTTAACAAGCTTAAAGATGGTGGACAATCAATTAGAACATAATCGTATGTTTCTAAAATTGGCTCAAGCGCCATTTTAAGTTTAGACTCTCTTGCAAAAGCTTGCATTAATTCGACTTCTGCACCAATAAGGTTGTTGTCTGATGGGCAAACATCTAAATACGAAAGTTCTGTTTTATAAATACAGTTTTCTATATTTTCTTCGCCTATCATACAGTGATAAACATTAGCATTTATGAAACTAGTTTTTTCTAGTCCTACTCCTACTGATGCGTTTCCCTGAGGATCCAAATCTACAATTAATGTTTTTTTCTCAGCAGCTGCTAAGCAAGCTCCAAGATTTACAGTAGTTGTTGTTTTACCAACTCCACCTTTTTGATTTGCTATTGCTATAATTTTGGCCATGAATATTGTCTCCGAAATTAGCCTTTGAAATTAATTTAATTCAGATAATCTGACAAGGTTATTAAAATTATTTCCGACCTTGTTTTTATTACTAAATCCTATCAAATAACGATCTATATTGTTAATTTTAATTTGTTTGTCTTCAATAATTTCCCAGTTTTTTTTAGCTTTTTTTAGTTGTTCTTCTTCTAAATTATAAAAGTTTTTTGCTTTATAAAAAAACACCGTTACATGTTGGTCTGTGTTCACTCTTTCTAGAAAATCATTTACTTTTCCTACTGCTTTTAGGGTCATTACAATGGGCTCATCAATGTATATATTTTCCAGTCTTTGATGGTGCGTTTTTACATTTTTAAGGTTAAGTTTTTCGGCTATTTGATTTACGGCTAAACACTTTTTATTGCGTGCCTCAAGGCCTACAAATGTTTTTTCTTTTAAATGGTTTGCCAATGGAAGCAGTGGAAAGCCGCCGCCAAAGCCTACATCAATGATTTTTTCTACCTTTGCTACTTTCTGCTGAAAAACCTCAGATTGTTTGTATGGTTCTATTGAATCTATAATTTGCTTTAAATAGAAGTCTTCAAACTCCTCTATTCTAGTTAGGTTTAAGCCTTTTAAATCAACTGATAATATTTCGTGATAACGCTCCGCAAAATTCCTTAATAGCATTATATACTTCCACTCGCTACTACAGCTAATGTCGCTTGCCTTATACCTTCAATATTTTTTAGTTGTTCAAATGTCTCAGGCCTAATTTTTTTTATTCTCTCTTTACATTCATATGATATATTTTCAGATTTTAGTAATTTTTCATATTCTATTTTTTTATTCAGTAGTTTATCTATTTTTTCATTACCTTTACTTGCTCGTTCTATGTAACCTGAATACTTCAGCGAAATAGCTAATGTTCTGATAAGTTTTATGTCTAGTTTGATTCCCACATAATCTAAGTATTTCTTAAGTACTTCGATTGGATCAAGCGTACTTTGTCTAATTATTGTTGCTAATGACTGGTTTTTTCCAATTTTTATATTATTTTGTTCAAGAAACTCATCATTTTGTGCCACGTAGAACTTTTCCAGATGGTTTATTAATAAATTGTATTGCTGTACAAACTTATCATTATATTCATCAACTTTAAGGTTTAAACCTAATTGTTTTCTATAAGGATGCATTCGAATTATTGAATTATCCTCTCTGTTATATAATCTATTTTCAGACCTAGCAGTAAACAATCTATAAGGCTCATCTCGTAGGTTGCCAATCAAGTCTTGTATCATAACTCCTATATACGATGTTGATCGACCAAGTACCAAGGGTTTCTCTCCCTGAGCTGATAGTGCTGCATTAACCCCTGCAATATAGCCTTGAGCCGCAGCTTCTTCATAGCCAGAGGTACCATTTACTTGTCCCGCAAAATACAAGCCAGGAATCTCATTTACTTCCAATGAAGAGTTCAGCTGTGTAGTATCTAGTACTGAATATTCTACAGCGTATCCATATTCTGCAATTTCAACACTCTCTAAACCTTTTATAGTTTTTATAAATTCTAATTGGTTCTCTGCAGGTAAAGAGCTAGATATTCCACTAGGATACATTTTTTCGGAGTTTATTCCTTCAGGTTCAATAAAAACATGATGAATGTTTTTTTCCATGTATCTATAAGCTTTATCCTCTATGCTAGGGCAATATCTTGCACCAACAGCTTTAATCTGGCCGTTAAACATTGGTGACTTTTCTTTATTATCCCTAATAATTTTCATTGTTTTTTCATTTGTGTAAGTTAGATAGCATGATCTTTGCTCCAAAAAGCGACTTAATGGTTCATGAGAGAAGTGAAAGTTCTCAACTTCATTATCACTTGGCTGTTCTTCCATGTCTTCAAATCTTATTGAGTCTCTAATTAGCCTTGATGGAGTTCCAGTTTTAAATTTCTTTTCATTTAGCTTTACCGAGTTAAATAATGAAAAATTGCTTGTTTCGGACGTGCTGTTTCTTCCTCCACTAGCTATTGTTTGGCCCGTGTGAGTTTTTGCTTGTAAAAAAGTACCAACCGTAACTATTATTTTTTTTGTGTTCCACGTAGAACTTTTAGTCTTTACTTGGAAACCATTATCGCTCTCGATTATGTCTAGAACTTTTTCTCGGATAACATCAATATTATTAATCTCACCAATAATTTTTTCAGCATTAACAGAGTATAGCTCTTTATCAATCTGAATCCTCGTTGATTGAACAGCAAACCCTTTTGATTCATTGAGGGTCCTAAATTGAATTCCTGACATATCAGCAAGTCTGCCTATAATACCACCTAAGGCATCAAGCTCTCTAACAACTTGCCCCTTGCCTACACCCCCAACCGCTGGATTGCACGGCGCTGAAGCCAAGCCTATTTCTGGCATTGTAATAATGCAAATTTTTAAGTTTTGAAATTGAGAAGCAATATAAGCAGCCTCAACACCTGCATGTCCACCGCCTATTATTGCAATATCGTAATTAATCATTTCGTACCCTTGTTCCACGTAGAACAACTATTTTCCAATACAAAAGTTATCAAAAATATTATTTAAAATATCGTCGGTGGAAACTATACCAACTAGCTCAGAAATACAATTACCTACTATATTTAATTCAGATGATAAAACAGAAACATCACTAACCTTGTCTGTTATTAGATTTTCATACAGACGGAACTCTGCTGCAATATTCTGTAAAGCTTGCTTGTGTCTGTTGAGTAAAACAGGATTATTTTCTAATGATTTCAAATACTTATTGTGTACGACATCAGATATAGAATCATATATGGATAAGCTCACATCATTATCGTAAAACAAATATTGTTTAGCACCCAAAAGATCATCGTTCTTAAATAAACATGGTCCCATAGGACCACTCTCATAGGAACTTATTAGTGGTTCTATAGAACCACTTTTTAGAAAAGAAACTGGTCCGATAGGACCAATATTTTTAGAGTTGGAATCTGGTTCTATAGGACCAAAAAAAGTTCTGAGTTTCTCACAAAAGTCTGCTTGTTTACAATGAGTAAAAATAACAAGATCAACCTGTTTATTTTCTGTAAAAAGCTTTTCTAACAGAACTAAGCTTTCCAGCTTAGAAATATCAACAAGCAAAATTTTATAAAAACTAGAATTAAACAGTTCAAAAGCTCTTGATACACCCTCTTCTTCGATAATGTCAGATGTAGTTCTTATTCCTGCAGTATCTACAAGCTTGAAGCGACAATTTTTCATCATAATACTTTCGGAAACATAATCACGCGTAGTACCTTCGATGTGTGATACAATAGAACGATCGTAACTTAACAGGCTATTGAATATTGTACTCTTACCAGAATTTGGTAATCCAAAAAGAGTTATTTTCGGGTCTAAGATATCAATATCAGTTCTGTTAATACGGTTTTCAAGAGAATAAATTAGACTTTTTAATTTTTCATATGATTCATTAAAATTTTTTGTAAATAACTCCTCACCTACGTCATCTAAAAAATCAAATCCTATTTCAAGGCAAGATCGGTGATGTAAATATGAAGAATAAAGACTTTCAAAATCACTATTAAGGCTTCCCCCAAGTAAAGATTGTCCTTGAGAAAGAATATAATTAGAATTTGCATTTAAAAGTAAGTCTAGTCCTTCTACTTGAGTTAGGGATAATTTTTTATTTTTTAAGGCCCTGTAACTAAATTCTCCAGGATATGAAGACCGGACTCCAGATTCATTAAAGCATTGAATTATATTATTAACATTCAAAATGTTCCCATGAACTGATATTTCTAAAATATCCTCTCCGTTAAAACTCTTGGGCCCTTTAAATAAAACAATTACTACTTGGTCATTAACAAGTTCTTTGTAAAACAAATTACAATAATAAGCCTTTCTCTCCTCAATAGATTCTAAATCAATTGAGAATAAATCATTTATTTTTTGTAAAAAATTTTTACCAGAAATTCTAATTAGACTTATTGCAGTGTTATCTAGATTTCCACTACTGCAAGCAACAATAGTATCATTAGCGTCTCTTTCAAGATTAATCATGCAGTCTTTTTAAATACAAATAGCTGTTGAAGCATTCCTACTAGAGTTGAAACTAAGATATAAAGAGATAAGCCTGCTGGTAAGTCTTTCATAAAAAGACCAAACACAAGAGGCATAAAGAGCATTAATTTTTTCTGCATTGGATCTGCTGTCGCCATCGGAGTAATTTTTTGATTTAAAAACATTGCTAACGACATAAGGACTGGCAATACATAATAAGGATCTTTTGCACTTAAATCATGAATCCATAAGAAGAATGGAGCATTAACAAGCTCTACTGCAGAGAATAAGACTTGGTAAAAAGCAAAAAATACAGGCATTTGAGCAAGTAATGGTAAACATCCACCCAAAGGATTAGCCCCTGCCTTTTTAAATAATTGCATTGTTTCTTGTTGGATTTTTTGTGGATTATCAGCGTATTTTTCTTTAATTTTTGTAAGTTCAGGCTGTATTACCTGCATCTTCTTCATACTTTTAAAAGACTTATATTGTAATGGGAAAGTTAGAAGTCTAATCAAAATCGTCAAAAGAATAATAGCAATACCATAATTTGGTATATAGGTATAAAACAATTGAAGACCTCTCAAAATAGGCAATGCAATAATAGACCAAATACCAAAATTAACTGCTGATTCTAAATTATGACCAAAAGATAATAGATCATCATAAACTTTTTCTACAAAAAACACCTGATAAGAAAAGCTCGTTACGTTGTTTAAACTCATCGCCTCAAACATATTTGATTCTGTTGTACGATAAGCAAATTTTTCTTTTTGCTCATGCAATAAGTAATTAAACAAGTGATAATTAAAGTCCAAACCAAACCAATTTAAATCACCACTTTCTTCATTTGAATCTCCCACAGTGATTAATTCAAACTCTTGATTATTACGAACTGCAAATGATGAAACTATATTTGATTCAGAAGTTTCGTTTTTAGATTCTAACTGATATTTAATTTTAAATGGCGTAGAACTATTTAAACTAATATCTAAAAAACCATTTTTTAATAATTTAATTTTACCACTTACTTTTGGAGATATTAAGCTATATTCATTTTCAGAAGATTTATTAAATTTAAAATTAACTGATTGAAAAACAGAACTACCTTCAAACTTTAATAAAACCTTATTAGATTTTGTTAAAAAAACATCAGATAAAGTCTTTGAAGAATTCAAACTTTTAGTTTCAACAATTTCTAAATTACTCGATATTACATAATTGCCAAGCTCATGTTTTTGAATTGTATTCGATATTTCTAATTTGTTATTTGTATTTGTAAAAACATTATTTTCCTCTGAGACTTCTTGCGCTTTTTCGACTTGCACTTTTGTCATTGTAGGAGTTGGCGCAAAAAAGAATTGCCAACCAAATAATATTACACCTGATAAAATTACTGCTAAAAAAGCTCTTTTAGAGTCTTCGCTCATATTTGTCTCCGAAAATTTTGTGGAACTGATTTACCATAATGAGAATAATTAAAGTATAAAAATTTTTATTTTTATCTAAAACTACGTTCTAAATCACTTTTAATACTTTTTTTAATTTCTTCTGTTGTATATTTCTTAAAATTGATCGTTTTTTTGTTTATAATTAAATAGTCTTTATTTATTGAAAACTCTTTTTTTCTAAAAAACTCTCTTGAAACCCTTTTAATTGTGTTTCTTACAACAGCATTTCCAGCTTTCTTTGATATTGCGAGTCCTAGTCTTGAATTATCTAACTTATTAATTTTACTGATAATTAGCAGGCTTTGGCCCCTAGAGACACAAGTATCCCGAGTTCTCATCTGAGAAAAGTCTTTTTTGCTTAAAAGGCGATTTTTTTTAGGAAAGTCTTGCAATAATTATTATTTAGTACCAGTTGTTACTGTTAATTGCTTTCTACCCTTAGCTCTTCTTGCTTTAATAACGTTTTTTCCACCAGAAGTGGCCATTCTTTTAAGAAATCCGTGCTTTCTAAGTCTTTTAAGTTTCTTTGGTTGCCAAGTTCTTTTACTCATAAATAATTCCTGTTTATATAAGCATTCTTTTTAGCCTTCCTTATTACACTAAAATACTTCTTTGAGTCAAATATTTTACATAAAAACTCTTCCCAAATTGTTGAAAAAAAATAATTCAAATGCTACTAAGATTCGATCTAGAACAGGAGAACATAGAATGAGTAGTCAATTCCCTTTTGAACATTTTATTAGCATTGACTCTATGAATTCCACAAGCAATCAACAACAGACTAAAAGTTTTGATCACAAACAAGATTTATCAGATCAAAGCGTTTTTTCTACTTCCGAATTAGGATCAATTTCTAAAGAGATATTGTTAGAATTAGAAAAAATTGTAAGTTCTCAAAAATTTAATGCCTTTTTTAAAAATACCTTCACTGTCAGCAACCTTACAGAACAATTAATACAGTTTTCAGTTACTACAAAATTTATTAAGACCATGATTCAAGACTATTATATAGACAGTATTGAACAGGCCATTCAGAAAGTTCTTGGATACAAACTAGATATCGAAATAAATGTTTTAACAGAAAATCAATCCGTTTCCATACCTGAAACATCACAAGAGAATAATCAACCTTCGTTTAAATTATCGGCCACTCCGCAATCTCAAGAAGAAATAAAAGATACAGTGGAAAGTAAATTTATACAGCACACAATTGGGACAGCTAAAAACGTTAGAGTTGATAGAAGTAAAAATTTTGATAATTTCGTAATAGGACCATCCAATAATATGGCCCACGCATTCGCTCTTGCTGTTGCTAATAATCCAGGTGTTGCTTATCCACAATTATATATCCATGGAAATTCTGGTTTAGGCAAAACACATATTCTCCACGCCTTATGCAATAGCGTAATAGACAACAAACCTCATTTAAGACTTTATTTTACAACAGCAAATGATTTCATGAATGAAATGGTTGTTGCCATTCAAAACGGTAATAAAATAAATGAGTTCAGAAGAAAGTATACGGAACTTACGGACATATTAATAATAGACGATATACACGAACTGAAAAACAGGGCCAGAACTCAATCAGAGTTCTTTCATATATTTAACGAATTACAAAACAAAGGTAAGCAACTTGTTTTTACTTCGGACAAACCACCAAAAGACATACTCGGAATTGAAGATAGAATAAGATCTAGACTTTCTTCAGCTCTTTTAATTGATATTCAACAACCAGATTTAGAAACCAGAATTGCAATTTTAAAGAAAAAATCGCTTGAAAAAGACATATACTTATCAGACGACGTTATTAACTTAATTGCGAGCTGTATAAAAAATAATGTAAGAGAGCTTGAGGGTAACCTTATAAAACTGGGTGCTTACTCAGACTTAATGAATGTAGATATAGATCTAGAGATAGCAAAAGAACAACTCAACCTTAAAGAAGGTAACGAAGAAAAAATAATCAGTATTGAATCAATCTCTAAAACAGTTGCATCATATTTTAAAATTGCAATTGGTGACTTGAAAGGCAAAACAAGAAAAAAAGAAATCGCTCAAGCAAGACATATAGCAATGTATATGTGTCATAAAATATTAAAGAAAACACTTGAAGAGATCGGTGATTATTTTAATAAAAGAGATCATAGTACAGTTATATACAGTATTCAAAAAATACAAAATCAAGTTAAAGATAATTCAAAACTTTCTCAACAGATTTACGAAATCGAATCAAGATTATAAAACTCTCAACAAATTAACATAGTGTTGAAAAAGATAACTTTTATAAACAGTTATACTTTTCAACAATGTGAACAAAATGTTGAAAAACTTGAGTACTCATTCCTATTTTCTATAGTTGTTTAGAAAATAAACATTATTGTGTTGATAAGATGTTTAAATATCTCTGGAAAATATTTTTTTTGCCGAAAAATGAATTTGATATACGAAGGATTTATCTTTTTTTTGAAAAAATTTGAAAAGTTTTACTTTTATAATTCAACATAACTTACTGAAATTAATCATGTTTTATATTTATCCACACTAACTTTTCCCTTAATAATATTATATTTTATATATAAATAATAATATATAAATCACATGTTAAAACTCTATTAGAATGAACTCTTGATAAACTAAACTTTTAAAGCTAGATATAATTGTTCTAAAATAGGATTAAGATGAAAATACAAATCAATTCAACATTACTAAGAGATGGATTAAATAAAATTTTATCTGTCGTTGATAAGAAAAACTCAAGACCTATTTTAACTAATTGTTTGGTAAGAGCATTTGACGGTTACATAGAGTTAATTTCAACTGATTTAGAAGTTAGTGCCAAAGTATTAATAAAAGCTGAAGTAGATAATGTTGGTGAATTCTGTATAAATACAAAAAATATTTTTGATATTGTACGAGAGTTACCAGATGAAATAATTTTATTAGATATCGACAATGAACAGAATTTATTAAAGCTTAGTTGTGGAAATATTAAGTTTTCATTACTTATTACCAACACTGAAGATTATCCAAAACTTAATTTTAATGCTCCTACAAAAAATCAATTTTCAATAAGTAGTGAGAATATAAGTAAAATTATTTCTAAGACAATTCATTCTATTTCAACAGATGAAACAAGAATTAATTTAAATGGAATTTATGTTCAAAAAATAGGTGAAAAATTAAGATCTGTAGCTATTGATGGACATCGTTTAGCTTTACTGGATATTGAAAACTTTAATTTTGAAAATGATTTGTTAACAGATGGATTAATTATTCCTAAAAAAGGAATATTAGAACTTAAAAGAATTGCTGAAACTTATCCAGAGATTGAGTTGAATTTTTCAGTAGATGAATCTTTTATGTATATTTCAGCAAACGAGCAATACTTCTTAAATATTCGTTTAATAGCTAGAGAATATCCAAAGTATCAAACAGTTATTCCTTCTAAGACTTCTTTTTCTATTACGATGGAAAAAAATATTCTAGTTGATGCAATTAAACGAGTTAAGTTGTTGGCAAATGAGAAAACTAACGGAATTAAAATTAATTTTATTTCTAATCAATTGGTAGTGTCTGCTAGTCATAATGCTTTAGGACACGGTGAAGAGAAAATACCTGTTGAGTATACAGGTAAAGAAATGGAAATAGGTTTTAATGCAAAATATATTCTTGATACAATGTCAGTTATAGATGCAAACGATATAACTTTTGATTTTAACAATGAGTTAAGTCCTGTAATCGTACGTTCAGATGAAGATAATGCATTTCTTGGCATTGTAATGCCTTTAAAAATTTAATGACATCAAATTATCTTGATAAAATTCAAATTAAAAACTTTAAGAATTTAGAAGAGAAAACATTAAATTTTTCGAATCATATAAACTGCATTTTTGGTAATAATGGAAATGGTAAAACAAATTTGTTAGAGGCCATATATTATTTATTGCATAGAAAATCATTTAAAAAAAAAACGACTTTTCAACAAATAATCAATGTAGAGTGTGAAAAACCAGAAATATTATTTTTATCATCTCTTGTATTTCAAGATGAAAAAATTTCTGTAAGTTCTAAAATATTACCCGAAGAATCATATTGGTATTTAAATAATGAACCTAAGAAATTTAATTCTATCAAAGCATTAGTTATATCCCCTTTTGATTCAAATCTCTTTCATACAGACTCTCAATTTAGAAGACAATGGATAGATCAATTGCTTAGTGCGCTTTCACCACGTTATAAGGCTGACTTATCTAATTATAAAAAATGTTTAAAGTTCAGAAATTCTTTATTGCAAAAAAAGCCATATCGTTTTGAAGAGCAAATAATTTCGAATGACGAAAATTTTGTAAAATATAATATTTCATTGGCCCACTTAAGAGAAGAACTTTTAAATGAGCTTAATCAGTATTGTTCTAAGACATTTAAAATAATTTTTTCTGATTCACATAATTTAAGGCTATATCAAGAAAGTAGTATTAAAAATTTAAACACAGATCAATTATTAAGCTTATATAAAAATGAATTGCAAAATGACATATTGACTGGTCGCACAAGAACGGGCGTTCATCGTGAAAACTTCCTGTTTGATTTTGATGGCTATAATTCTTTAGAGTACTGTTCTTTGGGGCAACAAAAAATGAGCTTTCTTAGCCTTGTATTTGCCTATATAGAGCTTTTTAGGTATAAATTGGGTACATACCCTATTGTTCTAATGGACGATGTTTCAGGAGAATTAGACAGGCAACGATGGCTTAACTTAATTAAGTTCTTAGAGTCGAAAAGTTTTCAAGTTTTTATAACAACTGCAAATGAAAATTTTAAAGAAGAACTAGAACTTATTGAGAGGGCAAAAAAATTTTTTATAGAAGATGGTAAGTTTAGCGAATACTAGCTCTAGTGAGGGAGAACATAATGGATCAAACGACTGATTCGATTTCAAAAGTCAGCAGCAGTTATAATGCAGATAAAATTAAAATTCTTGAAGGACTCGAAGCAGTTCGTAAAAGACCAGGAATGTATATTGGTGATACGGCCTCTAGAGGTTTTCATCATTGTGTTTATGAAATCGTAGATAACTCTATTGACGAAGCACTTGCTGGTTATTGTACAGAAATTAAAATAATAATACATATTGATAACTCAATAACAGTTGTAGATGACGGAAGAGGAATCCCTGTTGATTTACATCCTGTTGAAAAAATTTCAGCCGCTGAAATTGTTTATACAAAATTACACGCGGGTGGAAAGTTTAATGAAGATGATGGTGCTTATAAAGTTTCAGGTGGTTTACATGGCGTGGGTGCCGCAGTTGTAAATGCCATGAGTAAAAGCTTAAAGCTTGAGATCAAAAAAAATAATAAAGTTCATCAATTAGAATTTGAAAGAGGTGTTGCAAAAGCACCACTGAAAGTTGTCGGTGAGTGTGGAGAGGAAACAGGAACTGCTGTAACATTTAAATTAGATAACGAATTATTTGAAGTACATGAATTTGATTATGATAAATTGGCCAATCGTTTTAGAGAAATGGCTTTTTTGAATAAGGGATTAAAAATCTCTTTGAAGGATGAAAGAGCAGATAAAAAAGAAATTTTTCATTATGAAGGTGGTCTTTCTGAGTTCGTTTTATATTTAAACAGAGCTAAAAATGTAATCCATAAAAAGCCTGTCTACTTTTTTCATTCGAGAGATGATTATGAAGTAGAAATAGCAATGCAATGGACGGATTCTTATTCTGAAACCTTAACTGGTTATGCAAACAATATTAATACCCCAGGTGGTGGAACACATATATCTGGATTTAAAACCGCTCTAACGAGAGTTTTAAATAACTATGCTAAGGACAATAATCTTTTAAAGGGTAAATTATCTTTAACTGGTGATGATATGAGAGAAGGTTTAACTGCGATCGTATCTGCCAAGCTTGCTAATCCTCAATTTGAAGGTCAGACAAAAGATAAATTAGGTTCAAGTGAAGTTGAAGGAATTGTTAATTCTTTAGTAGGTGAAAAATTAAAGCAATTTTTAGAAGAAAATCCATCAGTTGGAAAATCAGTTATCAGAAAGTCTGTTGATGCTGCATCAGCACGTGAAGCTGCAAGAAAAGCTAGAGAATTAACAAGAAGAAAGTCAGCAATGGACTTCGCTGGGCTTCCTGGAAAAATGGCCGATTGTCAGGAAAAAAATCCAGAGCTTTGTGAAATTTATATTGTTGAGGGTGACTCTGCCGGTGGTTCAGCAAAGCAAGGTAGAGATAGAAAGCATCAAGCAGTTCTTCCACTTAAAGGTAAAATTTTAAACGTTGAAAAAGCTCGTTCTGACAAAATGTTAGGAAATGATGAAATTAAAATGCTTGTTCAGGCAATGGGAACAAGTATTGGAAAAGAAAATTTTGATATCTCAAAACTTCGTTATCATAAAATTGTAATAATGACTGATGCCGATGTTGATGGTTCTCACATTAGAACATTATTATTAACTTTATTTTACAGACAATTTCCTGAGATGATTGAAAGAGGACATCTTTATATTGCACAACCACCTCTTTATAAATACAAAAAAAATAAAACTGAAAGATATCTTAAAGATGAGAAAGCGTTAGAAGACTTTTTAATTGGTAATGCATTAGAAGACACAACAGTTGAGATAGATGGCAAAGCACAACCAAATGAAGAAGTATCAATTCTCTTGAAGAAGTATAAAACATTTATCAATATTTTAAATTCTTATGATCGTCATTTTGATAAAGACTTAATGAGACAAATTGTAGAGCAAGGAAAACTTGATACTAATACAATGAAAAATAAAACAGAACTTCAATCTGTTATTAACGAATTGTCTGAATACTTTAAATCTCAAGAAAATGAATTATTGAAAAAATATAGTTTTGAAATTGTTGAAGACCCTGAACACGAGGCACATCTAATCAAAATTAATATTGAATCAACTTTAAGAAGCAAGAAGTTTAAATTATCTACATTATTCGTAGAATCTTCAGAGTATTCTGATTTGATAAATCATTTTGAAGGAATCAAAAAATATTTAAACTCAGGATTTGTTTTTAAGACAGAGAAAGAAACGAAAGAATATTCTCGTTTAAGAGATTTTGCTGACGATATAATTGCCAATGGAAAAGCAGGTGCTTACATTCAACGATATAAGGGTCTTGGTGAAATGAACCCTGATCAATTATGGGAAACAACAATGAACCCTGAAAACAGAACATTGCTTCAAGTAAAAATTGAAGACACAATTGATGCAGATCAAGTCTTTTCTGTTTTAATGGGTGATCAAGTTGAACCTAGAAGAGAATTTGTTGAAACTAACGCACTTAATGTTAAAAACTTAGATATTTAATTTAGGAAAATATAATGGATGATATAACAAACGATCATAATCACGGAAATATTGCTCCCCTACTTATTCAAGATGAGATGAAGGAGTGTTATTTAGATTACGCCATGAGTGTTATTGTTGGGCGTGCACTTCCCGACGTTAGAGATGGATTAAAGCCTGTTCACAGACGTGTACTTTATGCGATGTACATGTTGAATAATTATCATAATAAACCATTTCTAAAATCAGCAAGAGTTGTTGGTGATGTTATTGGTAAATATCACCCACATGGTGATTCAGCAGTTTATCAAGCAATTGCAAGACTAGCTCAAGATTTCTCAATGAGATATCAAGTTGTAGACGGGCAAGGAAATTTCGGTTCCATTGATGGAGATAATGCAGCGGCAATGAGGTACACCGAAATTAGAATGAAAAAGCTTGCTGAAGAAATGCTTAAGGATATCGATAAAGATACGATTGACTGGCAAGCTAACTATGATGATTCATTACAAGAGCCAAGAGTTTTACCTACAAAAATACCAAACTTGTTAGTAAACGGCTCTTCAGGTATTGCAGTTGGGATGTCGACAAATATTCCTCCTCATAACCTATCTGAAATTATGAGTGGACTAATTAGTCTTTTGGACAATCCTCAAATTACAATGGACGAGCTAACAGATATTATTCCAGGCCCTGATTTTCCTACAGCCGGAACAATTCATGGAACATCTGGAATTAAATCTGCTTACCATACAGGCCGAGGTATTATTCAAATTAGAGCTAAGGCCGATATTGAAGTTCATGGAAAACAAGAAAGAGAAAGAATTGTTGTTACAGAAATTCCTTATCAAGTAAATAAAGCAAGGCTAATTGAAAAAATAGCTAAACTTGCTTCTGAAAAAACTTTAGTTGGTATTTCAGATATCAGAGATGAGTCAAATAAATTAGGACTTAGAATTGTAATTGATATTAAGAAAAACGAATCAGCAAATGTGACGTTGAACAAATTATACAAAATGACACAAATGCAGGTTTCTTTTGGAATAATCTTTTTATCTATTAAAAATGGTCAACCAAAAGTAATGGATTTAAAAGAGCAGCTTCAGTGCTTTATAGATCATAGAAAAGAAGTTGTATTAAGACGTACAATGTATGAGCTTAAGAAGGCCAAAGCAAGAGCTCATATTTTAGAAGGATTAAAAACAGCAGTTGAAAATATTGATGCAATTGTTGAGCTTATTAAAAAATCTCAAGGCCCAAGCGAAGCTAAAACGAAATTAATGAGTGGTTACCAATTATCTGATATTCAAGCGCAAGCTGTATTGGATATGAGGTTACAACGATTAACTGGCCTTGAGCGAGATAAAATCGTTGCTGATTATGAAGCAATTATGAAAGAAATTGCAAGACTGGAAGAAATATTAGGGTCTGAAGAATTAGTTAGAAATATCATTAGAGATGAGTTTACAGAAATTCTTGAAAACTATGGCGATGAGAGAAAAACAGAAATCGTTGCAGATACTGATGAAATTCAAATTGAAGACTTAATTAAAAATGAAGAAGTAATCGTTACAGTAACTCATAAAGGCTATCTAAAGAGAATGCCGACAGACACTTATAAAGCGCAAAAACGTGGTGGTAAGGGTGTTAAGGGTGCATCTAGCGAAGATGATTTTTTTACAACGATCTTCACTGCTGAAACTCATGACAAAATTATGTTCTTCAGTGATAAAGGAACAGTTTACACACTTAAAGTTTATCAAATTCCTGAAGGGTCAAGAACATCTAAAGGTAGAAATATTGTTAACTTGATTCCATTAAAAGCAGATGAAAAAATCAAAGAAATTATTTCTGTACCAAAAGATTTTGGAGATAGTTACTTAGTAATTGCTACAGAAAAAGGTCTTGTTAAGAAAACGAAACTTGAAGAATATAAAAACGTTAAACAATCAGGAATTAGAGCAATAAAAATAAACGATGGTGACGCTGTTTTGAGTGTTAGAGTTACAGATGGAAATCACGATATTTTGATGTGTGCAGATTCTGGAAAAATTATTAGATTTGCTGAATCAGATTGTCGTGCCCAAGGAAGAGTTTCACAAGGTGTTAAGGGAATAAGCTTATCTGATGATGAAAAAGTTATTGGAATGGAAATAATTGATGATGGATCAGAAATTTTATCAGTAACAGATAAAGGTTATGGAAAGCGTTCTAGTACTTCTGAATACAGAAAACAATCTCGTGGTGGTAAAGGAATTATTGCGATGAAATTAACATCGAAGACTGGAAATATCACTCAAATTAAACCTGTGTCTGATAAAGATGATCTTATGATCATCACTAATAACGGCCAGGTTATTAGAACGAAAATTTCAGGAATTTCTTTATTAGGTAGAAATACACAAGGTGTAAGATTAATTAATCTTAAAGATGGTGAGCAAGTAGTAGCAGTAGAGAATATTGTTGATACTGATGATGAAGAATAATTTATTCTTTCTTTTATTATTAATACTTACTAGTTGCGGTTTTTCATCTAATTACTATGGTGAAATTTTAAGAGCACAAGAATATATAGATAATAGAGATTACAAAAAAGCTGCAGAGATTTATGAAAATACTTTGCAGCAAAAATTACCTAAAGTAATAAATATTAAAATTCATTATCAACTAGCTGAAATATATTCGATCTATCTAGCAGATTTTAAAAAAGCAATTAAGTATTATTCACAATTATCAGAAATATCAAATGAAGCTTCTTGGCATATAAAATCATATGAGAAAATGGGATTGATTTATCAAAACAACTTAAAAGATTATAAAAAAGCATTATTTGTTTATTCTAAACTTTTAGAGTTTAAACCTGAGCTTAAAAACAAAGTCTATTATCAATACCGTTTATCTGAAAATCTTTTATTACTTGGAAAGTATAAAGAATCATTAAAAAATTTTTTAGTTGTTTTAAATTCAAATGATAAAAAGTTAGCAAATGAATCATTATATTTTATAGGTCTGAATCATTTTTATTTAAGAGACTGGGATGAAGCTAATAAAAATTGGTTTTCATATCTCAAGACAGAGACAAGGCAGGATAAAGTTCAAAAAACAAAATTTTTAATCGCAAACTCTTTTGAAAATAATGAAAAGCTAAGAGAGGCTTACAATATGTATTACTCCCTACTTGGAAATTATCCAAATAATGAAGTTATAAAGAAACGCTTAGAATCTTTATATAACAGAAGAGTTGCAAGAAAAAGATGAGCTCAGAAGGGAAAAAAGCATTATTGGTTTTAGGAATAGTAATGAGCTTTTCTGCTTCGATCATGGGTATTTCATACGCAGTATATTTAGCAATAGAAAAAAACTATATAAGCTTAGTACAAGGCATAATTATTCTTTTGGTTTTTTTATTATCCAGTATCACTTTTTTGATTATTAAGGCCAAAGAATGAGAAAAGCTGCATATTTTTGCCTAACAAGTACCAATTTAGTTCTTTTGATGTATTTTTCAAAAAATAATATTGTAGCAGTAGTAAGTATTTTGAGTTTTCTTGGGAATCATTACCTACTTTATAATTCGTTAAGGTCTATGCTCTTACAGCAGAAAAAAAGCTTAAGAATAACGGCTCAATTTTTATTAAAATTCCTAATTCTCATAGGATTATTTTATTGGGTAATGAATTTTACTGATGTTGCGGTGTGGCTAATTGTAATATCTTATATATTTCAATTGCTTATTCTTGTTTTAAGTATTAAAAAGGAAAATAAAATTTAAGGATATATCTATGAAATTATTTGCATCTCTTTTGATGACTTTACCAAGCTTAGCTTTTGCTGCTGGTGGTTTCACTTGGACATCAGGTATTGCTTCTGCTTTACACCTACCTGAACATGTTGTGCTATTTGGTTTTGTTTCGGTTTTATTTATTTTAGTAGGCCTTCTTTATAGGCTTAAAACAGCAGATGTAAGCGCTGCTCTAGTTCCTGATAGTAAATTTACATTTAGAAATCTTTTTGAATTTGTAGGTGAATTTGTTTACGGGTTAACTAGAAATATTATGGGCGACAAGATGGCCAAAGAGTATTTTCCATTAATTGTAATGCTTTTTATGTTTATCTTGATGTCTAATGTTTTAGGTTTGATTCCTGGTTTTTTACCTCCAACAGATAATTTTAACACTACCCTGGCTTTAGGGTTGTTTGTTTTTATTTATTATAATTGGCACGGAATAAGAGTTCAGGGTCTTGTAGGCCATATTAAACACTTCATGGGCCCAGCATGGTATCTAGCTCCTTTAATGCTTATTATTGAATTAATTTCACACGGAGTGAGACCTATTTCTTTAGGATTAAGATTAAAAGGAAATATGGAAGGTGATCACCTTGTATTAACAATTTTTTCTGATCTAGTTCCGTACTTGGTACCGATTCCATTTTATGTAATTGGTTTGTTTGTATGTTTTATGCAAGCATTTGTATTTACCCTATTAACAATTGTCTATATAAGTTTAGCATGTGAAGTTCACGATCATGAGCATCACGATTAATTAAGGAGATTAAAATGGACGCAAACGGATTATTAGCATTATCATCAGCATTAGTTTTAGGTATTGCAGCACTAGGTGGTGCATTAGCTCAAGGTAACGCAGCAGCAGCAGCACTAGAGGGAATCGCAAGAAACCCAGAAGCTTCAGGAAAGCTTTTTGTACCAATGATTATTGGTCTTGCTCTTATCGAGTCACTAGTTATCTACGCATTTGTTATTGCATTCTTACTACAAGGTAAGATTTAATAGTTAACATATAAGATAATTAAAATGAACAACCCCGTGAATACGGGGTTTTTTAATGCCTAAATTATAAATCTTCTAAAATATAATAATTAAGTGCTTCTCTTTGGAGCCAGTCAGTAACAAGCTGTGCTGATTTCTTTTCAAATAATTGTTGATAAATTCTATCTTTGGATTTTTTGAAGTCTTCTGAAGCAACTAAGTCTTTTTTCTTTAAGTAAAATAGATGAACTAAATCATCTGCTAGGTATGGTCTTGAAAATTCTTTTTCGTTTGTAACTCTAAGTAATTCGTTTAATGCAACTGGAAGATCATCACCAACTATAGATCCCATATCATTAGTTACAAGGTCTTTAAATTTCTCTGGGATACTACCAGTTTTTCTATATCTTTCTAAGGTTTGAGGTAGTTTATCAATATCCTTTTGAGATAATCCTTTTCTATTTATAACGAAGTTAACAAGTTCATATTTGAAAGATAAAGTTTTCTTGTTTTGAGTCGTATTGTAATAAGCATTTTTAACTTCTTGATCTGTAATAATAACAAGCGGTGAGATAATTCTTTGAAGAAAGGTACTGTACTCCATTGCAGATCTCATTAGCTCAAAATATTCATTAAAAGTAATTTTATTACTTTCAAGAAAACTTAATAATTGAGAGCGAGTTAGTCTGAGTCTTTGTTCAGTTTGTTGAATATTCTGCTCTACCCTATCATCACCAATAACATAGCCTATCTCGGCAAGTTTATCTCTTATTATAAATTGGTTTTGTAGAATTTTAAGAAGTTCAATATTTGTATACTTAGATTTTTTATATATAAAAGGAGCGATTTCCTTTCTGATAGGTAGAGTGGCCTGCACTCTATTAATTTCAGAAAGAGTATAAATATTATCGTTAATTGCTCCTGCAATTTTATCAATTAGCTTTGCATGAGAAAAATTAGAAAAAAGGACAAATGCTAATAAGAGTTTTTTCATTTAAAGAAATTCTTTGTTTACTTTAACCTTGGCGGCTTTTCTTTTCTTTTCAAAATAAGAATCAAGTATTTCATCTTTTTTCATATCATAAACAAACTTACGGTAAAGATTCAGGTCGATATCTTTAAATTCTTTTACTTCTAAAACTTTTACAATATGAAAACCATATTGTGATCTAAAAGGCTTAACAATAGTTCCTGGTTTTTTATTATGAATCGCTTCAAAGAACTCTTGTGACATTTGAGCTCTTGGTAAAAATCCTAAATTACCACCATTTTTAGAGTTAACAGTTTGACTGTGTTTTTTTGCATATGCTTCGAAATTCTCAGGGTCTTTTGCTACTTGTGAATAAATCTCTTGGATTTTATCAAACATCTGAGCAACTTCATCAGCAGATGGCAGGGCCCTAACTCTTAATAAAATTTGCTGTGTTTTATACTCAGGATATTTTTTATAATAATCCTTAATATCTGAGTCAGTGATATTAATTTTCTTTAATAGTGGAACTAGTTCTTCAGAAATATAAGCGTGATACACAATGTCGTTCATTCTTTTAGCAACTTCTGGTTTTTGGTCTATTCCAGCTTTTTTGCCTTCAACAACTCCAATTGTTCTATTGATAAGATCATTTAAAGACTTCTCTTTAGAAACTTTTTTCGTTTGAACATGTTTTAAATTTTGCGCATGATATTTATTTAAAGTTGATAATAAGATTTTTTTTCCAAGAACTTCTGCAACAACAGGATCTTTAGGTTTATCTGCAAATACTAAAGAGACATTAAAAGAGAGAATTATTGTAAATAAAATTTTCATACTATTCCTTAAGAGTGAATTTAAACTTATTTTATCCTAGTAAAAACGCTAACATGGAAGAATCTGCTCTGCAATATATTTCGAGAAATCAAGCAGTGTGTCAGTCGTAACTTTTTCTTTAAAGTAGCAGTTAATAGAATAGTTTTGATTAAATTTATAGATTTTTGGTCTTTTCATAAAAAAGTTTAAAATTGCGCTTTGCAACGACTCATTTTTTTCAACTTTATCTTGGTTAAAATAAAGATCAATATAGTTTTCCCGTACTTTTACTGACTTAATACCCATGCGAGCAAAGAAGAGGCGGGCGTTTAAAATTGTTGTTAGGTTTTTGAACTCTACAGGAGGTTTACCAAATTGGTCTTGAATTTCTTCAACTAGATCTTCAATTGTTTCTTTTGATTTAGCCTGTGAAAGCTTCTTGTAGTATTTTAATCTTAGGCCAGAGTTTTCTATATACTCTTTAGGTATAAAACTAGAAAAATTAGTTAGAATTTCTGTTTCAAGTTTTTGTTCAGCCTCTGCACCTTTAAGTTCTTGAATTGCATCTTGAAGAAGCTCCATGTAAAGCTCTAGACCGACTGTGGCAATATGACCTGACTGTTCTGGTCCAAGAATATCACCAGAACCTCTAATCTCTAAATCGCTTGTAGCAAGAGCAAAACCTGATCCCATATCGGCGTAGTCTTGAATTGCTTTTAGTCTTTTTGTTGCGATTTCTGAGAGCTTAAAATTTCTTGGTAGCATAAAATAAGCATAAGCTTTTTTATCAGAACGACCTATTCTTCCACGTAGTTGATGAAGTTGTGATAGACCGTAATGGTCGGCACGGTCGATAATCATCGTGTTGGCACGAGGAATATCAATTCCAGATTCAATAATAGTAGTGGAAATAAGTATGTCGTATTTATATTGATAAAAATCAATGATTCTTTTTTCAAGTTCTTTTTCTGGCAATTGACCGTGAGCAAATATTATTCGTGCTGTTGGAACAAGTTGTCTAATTTTATCTGTGAAGAGCTCAATATCATTAACTTTATTATGAACAATAAAAACCTGCCCTCCTCTATTTAACTCTTTTTCAATGGCCTGTTTTATAGTGCTTGGATCATCTTTTATAATATAGGATTTAATTGATTGCCGCTTGGGTGGAGGAGTTTTTATTAATGATAATTCCTTAATTCCCAAAAATGACATTTGTAATGTTCTTGGAATTGGGGTCGCAGTAAGTGTTAAGGTATCAATTGATTCTCTTAGAAGCTTAAGTTTTTCTTTATGCCCTACTCCGAATCTTTGTTCTTCATCAATGATAATTAAGCCCAAGTCTTTAAATTTTAACTTAGGAGATAAAATTTTATGGGTCCCAATAAGGATGTCAACATTTCCTTCTTCTGTTTTTTTAAGAATTTCATTAGATTCTTTTGTGGTTTTAAAGCGGGATATAAATTCTATATTAATGGCAAATTTTTTAAACCTCTCAATAAATGAATTATAATGTTGAAAAGCCAGAACAGTTGTAGGTACTAGGATTGCAACTTGTTTATGGTCAAGTACGGCTTTAAAAGCTGCACGCATAGCTACTTCTGTTTTTCCAAAACCAACATCACCACAAACTAATCGGTCCATCGGCTGACTACTTTGCATGTCAGAGAGAATATCGTTAATAGCTTGCTGCTGGTCAATGGTTTCTTTAAAGGAAAATTGGTTTTCAAACTCCAGAAACTCATCATCAGGAGGAGAAAAAGAATAACCTTGAATGGTTGCTCTTTTTGCCTGAACTTCGAGTAAATCAAAAGCCAGTTTTTTAATAGCAGATTTTGCTTTAGTTTTGGCCTGATCGAACTTTGTTGTTTTCAAGTTAGAAAGCTGCGGTGAGGTTTTGTCGTCAGAATATTTTTGAATAAGATTCATTTTATAGACAGGAAGATATACCTTGTCTTGATCTTTGTATTCGATTACCAAATAATCGTTAGTGATACCACTAAGCTCCAAAGTTTCTATACCTAAATACTTTCCAACACCATGATCTTTATGAACAACATAATCACCTTCTTTTAGGGTAGCAAGTTGATCTGCAAATAAATCTAAAGACTGAGAAATAGATGCCTTTTTGGTTTTGTACTTTTTCTGAGAGATAAGATCTAAAAAAGATAGATAGACTGTTTTTTCGTTTTTGTAATAAAAACCCTTATCTAAAAAGCCTTGAACAAAATCAATCCTTATATCGTTAAAAAACTCATTGAAAATTTTGGTCAATGACTCTTTATTTTTTTCACCAAGATAATAGCAGAAAATATTTTTAATATTGTTTTTAACAAAAAAGTTTTTAAGCTTAGCAATTTTTTCACTTTGATGCTTAAAGTTACCGGGAAGCAAAGTTTCGCTATTAATAAAAAAGGTATTTAAATTCTCAGAACTTAAGTCTTGATGTATTTGAACTGGACAGACATCAAAATGACATTCAAAAGAGGAGTTAAGTTTATAGATCCGTTCTAGGTTAGGCTTTATAAGTTCTTTTTCATTCTGACAGGCTTTTTCATCTGATAGTAATTGATCAAACTTTTCTTCTAACAATTCTTTAGATGAAAGAAGGTTTATAAAATGTGATTTAAAACCAGAGCGTTCAATCAAATCTTTGAGCGTACACTTTTCTTTTACAAAAAGAGAGGTTAGTAAGAAGAAGTCTTCGAATGTAACTCCGTCAGATAACCTATTAAATAAATGCTGTTTTTCTAAATTAAGATGTTTTTCTTCTGGGCCAAACCGTGGCAAGTTTGCTCTTAAGTTGGAGTGATACTCTTTATTTAAGAAGATTAAAGGTGTTGGGTAAATTGTGATTTTTTCGAAGTGAGAATCTTTTATTGTTTTACGACTTTCTGTAGAAATCTCATTGATGGTTTCAATCATGTCATCAAAATAATTTATTCTAATAGGCGGACCTATCGTGGGATAGATATCAAAAATTTCACCCTTATGTGAAAAATACCCTCTCTCTTCAACTGTTATGGCCGACTGATAACCGAGTGAAACAAGTTGTTTTTTTAAATCATCTGGAGAAATAATATCTGAAATACTTAAATCTAAGGTGTTTTTCTTAAAAAACTCAAAGGCTGGAACATATAAAGTGAGTGCCTTTATTGAAGTAACAAGTGTTATAGGTGCTTCTGTTTCATTACAGAGGTATGATAGCGTTTTAAATCTTGTGAGTGCATCAGAGAAAGAATGTGCAATACTAGAGTAAATTGCTTCATCAAAGTCAGGAAAAAATAATATATTCTGATTTGGCAGTAAGTTGTCATAAAACTCCTCTGCTTCTTCTGTACTTGGAAAAACAAACACGTTTTTATTCTTTGTAGTATGGTGCTCGTAGAGAACCTTCCATTGGTATGGCCCTAAACCAACGATCTGGTTTTGCTTAGAGTTCACAGAAATTTCATCGAATAATTTTAAATTCATGTTTAATTATAGCTTTTGATTAGATAATCTATTGTTTAACAAAAAAAGATTATAGCGTATATGGAAATTGAATATATATTAATTTTTAGTTTAATTAGCTTTGTATTATACACAAAGCTTTTTTCTCAAGTGAAACTTAGTAACAGAAATATCAAGCGAAAAGCAAGCCGATTACAAATAAATCGTTATTCTCTAATAATGCTTCTCGCAATATTACAACTTTATATTAGTGAGAGTTTTTTGATCATGAATGCCATATTCATTATTATAGCTTTATACTTGCTTAGGGAAAAAAATGAACTTTCTTAGTGCTGTAAACGACTTGCCAGTATTTGTTCTTTTTTTATGTGTAATGCTTATAAGAAACTTAATTATTAACAAAAGAAAATGGAAAAGGTTTAAAGCAGAAATGGATCTAAATGAATCATTTCTTGTCTTTTTAGGAATACTAACAACGTTTAAAATTTATTTGGGGCCATCACTGAGTTTAATGATTTTTTTAATCATTTTATTTATGATGGGACGAGCATTTAGTATCGATGAAAAGCTTTCTTTAATTGATAATAAAGCATTTATTCAAAGAATATTTCTCTATCTTTTTTATGTATATATTTTGTTTGCAAAAATATTAACGCTTGGAAATATTTGGTTTATGGATCTTGTGTTTTTATTAATGGGACTCGGTTTTTGGCTAACACTTACAACTCAGTTAAGAGTATCTAAGGATAATTTTTTTCAGACATGTTTCAGTGATATTTTAAACTTGGGTGGAATTTTATTTTTTGTATCGGTTATGTTCACTAGATATGAATATTTAATAGAAATAAACAAAGAGATCTTTATAAGTACCATAACGTTAATTCTTTTTATCTTGGGATTAAAAATACAAACCATAAATAATATAAAATTAAAATTTGCCAAAGA
Source organism: uncultured Oligoflexia bacterium (assembly GCA_950061135.1). Taxonomy (GTDB): domain Bacteria; phylum Bdellovibrionota; class Bacteriovoracia; order Bacteriovoracales; family Bacteriovoracaceae; genus CATLVU01. Next base: position 14,796 of record CATLVU010000005.1, on the reverse strand, counting down.
AATGAACCCGAAGACCTTTATTTTTATATTTATAGCACTCACTGTTGGGGGGGCTTTATGCTAGGTTTAGACTTAGTTATCTATGCGGTAGTTGTTCTGTGTTTGTTATTAGTTAATAAACATCAAAATATATTATTCACATTGATTGTATTCGCTGGAATAACAGCCCTCATCTTAAATGGGAAAATTGTAGCCTCGTTAATTGCAATCAGTTTATATTTTATATATCACAATAAATTTTTAAACCCTGAACCAGTTGGAAGGCTTGAATTTAGAAAAGAGCTGAAAAAAACATTTCCTTTGTACTTATTTGTTACTGGATTGATTGTAATAACTTTGAAAAATTCTGAATTATTTAAAATAGATATTACATATCAGAAAGAATTAATAGTTGCGGTATTGGTTGCAGGATATTCAGTGATTTTGTTAAAAGGGAAAAAGCAATGATTTACCTTTTAGGATCATTATATTTTTTAATAAGTTCTAATAAGAGATTGTTGGCCCAACTTAGTATCGTATTTTTTCTATTTTTTTCTTTAAGTGAAAGTGCAAACTCTGTCGAGTTGTTGTTGATTGCAGGAGCGCTGTCATACTCAGGCTTGTTTTTAAGTGGGGGCCAAGAATGATACTTTCTTTTTTGTTCTCTTTAATTTTTATTAATCCCCAAAAATTATATATAGAATCTCCATGGGTTAAGTTAAACCTTTTTGCTTTTTTGGGATTATTCATAGGATCGATAATAATAACCAATACAAGCTATCTTTTCACTGAAAACCTTTTTGAAAACATCGTTATATTTGTTCTCGGCCTATACTATTACCTACAGAGAGAAAAAGTAGTTCCTCCAGTATTTAAAGGACAGATTGTTAACTTATTAATTTTATTTGCATTACCTTTTAGTCAGATAAAACTATTTTTAGCTTTAGGTTTGATGATCAATCAAAGCGCAGAAAAGATAAGAGTGATGCTAATTACCCTAGTCATTATGATGGCAGCATCTCTAAATTATGAAAGTAATTATCTTGGTATTGGCATTATGACTCTAACGATTGCATGCAGCACAATAATTGCATTTAAGAAAAGCGTTTCTCATATAGTAATTATGCTAATTGTATCATTTTCATCTTTTTCGATAGGGGCTATTTCAGGTAATCAATTATCCGCTTTGGTGTGTATTTTGTTTCTTCTAATTGCTTATAAGTTTTTCAAGGTGAAAATTGAGACAAGGTTAACTTCATTGCAAAAGCTAGGTTTTTATATGGAGAATAGATTTTGAATAGTGTTGTTATTGCTTTTTTATCTTGTCTCTCTATCGCGCTTGTTTATTTTGTCCCAAGCATTGAAGAGTTAAGATTTTATCTGGGAGCTATTCTTTGCACTCAAGTGATGATCGGTAATAACTCAACAAAAATAAGAGTTGCCGGGATATTTTTATTGTTTGGCTCATATTTTAATGGCCTGCCATGGGAAATATATCAATCTCTTGTATTCTTTATAGGTTTATATACTCTAAACAAACTGGATAAAAGATTAAGGTTAGATTTAGTTTCGGTAATATTGGTGTGTTTTATAAGTTTATGGCTTGGGCTAGAAAAAACGGGATTGCCTATTTTTGTGATGATAAGTTTTTTAGTAACTAGCTTGTTTGTTCTTAAAGAAAAAAGTATTCCAAAGTTTTTAAGTGTATTTGTCCTTCTTTTACTTGGAACCTTAAAAGTCTTGCCCGTTACAGAAATAATAATAATTACAATATTACTTTTTTATGACTCTATTTGCCTTGAGATAAATAGTAATAAGCATTCAGAAATATTATCACCTGTTTTTATAGTCTTGTTCTTTATGATTTTTAGTGTTTTAAACATTAAGTCTATTGTCGAGTTAAGCATTTTGATATTTTTACTAATACCATTTTGGCATTTGTGTAAAATGCTCTATTTTAGACGTTTTAATAAGTGGCATTCGCCGATGGCAATCGTTGGTATGATATACTTTTTTATGAGGAGTATTTAATGTCATCGTGGTTGATCGGTTTTTCATTCATTGGGTCTTTGTCTGCACTGTCAGAGAAAAAATCATATTATGTTTTAAATATGATCTCTTGGATATGGGCCATCTTGTGTATATCGCTGAACTCATATAGCTATAACCTAGAAGCAAACACAGAGTTATTTATAGCTAGTATGATTTTTAGTTTTGTCATGCTTCTATTTGATAAAAAAATCATTAATGTTTTAGTGCCATGGTTGTTAATACTCTTATTTGGGGAGACGTCGGGATATATTGATGTTGTAAGCTTATCTTTTATTGGTGGACTTCTAATAAGTAACCGATTTGTATTTTATATGATTCCAGCGATTATGGTTTCTTTGAGTAGTGCTTATGTGAATGAGGAAGTTGTCTACTTTCTATATTCGTACATAGCAATTTTCTCACTCTATGAATCAAGTAAAAGAGAAATTAAAGAAAAAGTTTTTGGTGCAATGATTGCTTGTTTAAGTATAAATAAGATACTGATTGTTGAAAGCTTTGATTACCTAATTCCTCAATATGTATATTTTACGCTTCTTATGAGTGTTGTAGCATTGATAAGTGTGGCGGTAATAGAAAAAAACCTTTACCAGAAAATTGGATTTTTTCTAAGCTTGCTTGTATTAAGCTTTAGCCCTGTGATTGAGAATGCCTTTTACGTATTAATGTTATTGCTTGCCTCTATATGCATCTATGAAAAAAAGCTTCTCAAAAAATCATCTGTATTTACAGCTGTGTTGTTTTTGGTAATGATGAAATTTTTCGCTTTAGATCTTACAGTTTCAATTTCATATGCTGCTTGGTTAATGCTTTATTTAGCATCCTCTCAAGTTGTAAAGGATGGATGTCATGACTAAAAAGTATTTACTTCAGATCGGAGAAGAGATTGATGGTCCTTTAACAAAAGAAGAAGCAGATAAGATAATTTCTGAAAAAAAAGGTGACTACTCTCTTAAGATCAAAGAACTTCCAGACGGAAGCTGGGAAAGTGTAGAAGAAAAAAAACTAGATGCTACATTCATTGTAAATATTAACGAGCTAAGGAAGAAGAATCAAACGGGTCCGAAAGAGTTTGTTTTTGATCATGTTGATCCATTTGAAAATGAAGAATTAGAAATAGAGGAAGCCACTCAAACAAAGCATGAAGAATCTATAATAAAAGAACCAGAACCAACACCTCAAGAGGAAAAAGATCAAGAGAAAGAAGATATAACAAAAACAGAGCAAGACAATACGGAAAAAACAAAAATTAATAAACTTACCAAACAATACCTAAAAGAACTTGAGGCTGAAAAGAGAAAGCAAGAGGAACTTGAAAAGAAAGAAAAAGAAAATGAAGTTACTGAGGTTGACTTTAATAATGAAGCAACACAGATGCTTGATCTTGAAGAAGTAAAAAAGGACTTACTTAAAGCTGTTAAAGAAGATGTAAAGCAACAAAAAGAACAACAAAAAATAGAAGTAGAAAAAAAGAAAAAAGAAAAAGAGCTTAAAAAAGAAGAAGCAAAGAATTCTGATAAATCAAAGGGTCAAGGGCCTGAAAAAAAGAAGGATAATAAAAAGAAAATATTAGTGATTGCTGTATTAGGGATGTTGTTACTTTTTTTATTACCTGAAAAAAAGAAGAAAAAAGAATACATAATAACGATAAAGGACCCTAATATTTCATTTCCAATCCAGTTTGATAAAGAAAACAAGTCAGAAGCACAGAGGTTATATAAGGAAGGCCTTAAATACTATGCTAATGGTAATTACGAGAACTTGCTTAAGTCGGCAAAGTTATTCAAGGTATCATCTGAGAACAGCTTTAAAAATAACCCTGCGACAGCAAAATTAATTTCGACTTACTCCAGAGTTTTGAAAAACTCAATAGATAAGAATGATGATGCAAATACAATATTTAGGCTTGTCCAAATTTTTAGTTCTAAAGCTTTACAGGATCCTAGCTATGCTGCTGCTTTCTCAATGTTTTATTATGCAAATGAAAAGTACAGTGCTGCGATTAGGTTAATTGAAAATTATTTAACACTTGAGGGTAATAGCCCTACCCTAGAGCTTTTTGCAATCTATTTACAAAGCTTGGTTCGAAAAGGAAATTTTATACAGGCCCAAAAAGTTACAGAAAAATTAGAGGGCCAACCCCAGAGAGGAATTTATGTTTATAAAGCTCTTATTGATTATTATGAATCACAAGGTGAATTAAATAAAATCTCGGAGCTTCTTGAGCAAAGTTTAAAAAAACATAATGAAGATATGTTTTGGATGATTACCAAGGGTAACTTACTTTTAAAAAATCAAGACTGGAAAGAATTAAAAAATGTACTACTTCAAATGAAACGCAAAAGTGTAGGATACTCTAGAAGAAATCATGCAGAGTATTTGCGCCTAAAAGGTTTTTATCTAACAGCGACAGGGAAAGTAGAAGACGGAACAAAAGATTTAAAAAAGTCGTTAGAGTTATATGAGAATTTATCATTAGTATCTCAGCTTGCTGAACTTGAAGGCTCGAACAGTACAGAAACAAATAATCTTATACTAGAAAGTCGTGCCAAGAAGTTTTTATTTCTTGCTAAGGGAGCCTATGAAGAAGGCTTTACAAACCAAGCTTTTAAATATGCTCTGGAAGCAACAAACACGCTACCAAGTTTTATTGAGGCACAACTTTTTTTAAGTAAATTACAAATTGAGCAAGGATATATTAATGATGCTATAAAAAAACTCGAAGCCTTGTATAAAGAAAATAAGTCTAGCAATAAAGTGTTATATAGCCTGACCGATGCTTATATAAGAGGTTATAAATTTAAAGAAGCGCAGAGGTTATTAAATTTAATCGTGAGCCTGAGTAGAAATGAAGATGATGCCTATGAGAGTTTAACAGCGAGATACTTTATTTATAAAGATGATTTCAATAAAAGTGTTGGCTGGATACAAAAAGCAATAAATAAAAATCCTCTTAACGATGAAAATATTTTTGAAATGGTTAAGTTATTGGTTCGCTATAAACGATTTAATAAAGCAAAGTTTCATTTAAAAAAGGCAATGGAACTAGATCCATCAAAGCTCGACTATAGATTGTTATATGCAGAAATTTTTTACGAAGAAGAAGGTACAGACTCTGCAATAGGATATTTATTTGATGTTTTGAAAGACTTTCCTGACAACCCAAGAATTATTGGGGCGATTGGTATTTATTATTACAAGAGTGGTCAAATTAAGAGTTTTAATCGGATGAAAGAGAGACTTGTTAATTTGCCAAGAAATGATTCGGCTTTATACAAGTTTCTGATTGAAGCTGCAAGGCTAGATGATAATCAAGCTGATGTCATAAAATATAGTAAAAAAATGATTGAACTTGATCCTGGAAATTTAGAAATACGACTTAGCTTAAGTCAGATTTATATTAATCAAAAAAAGTATGAAGAAGCTTTAAAAGAATTAGAAGAAATTCAAAAAAGGTTCTCAACCTACCCTCGTTTGCAATATTTCTTTGCAAAATTATATTTGTTAATTGGAGAAATTGATAAATCGATAAAGCTTGCAAAAAAAGAGATAGAAGAAAACCCAAGTGTCATAGATAGCTTTTTATTATTGGGCGATATCTATAAAGAAAAGAAAGAGTATATATTAGCGAATAAATATTATTTGCAAGCAAATAAAATTGATTCAAAAAACGTAGACTCTATTCTTGGCCTTGCGATTATAGATTTTTATAGTGACAAGTATGACATGGCGCTAGATCAATATATTAAAGCAAAAGAGCTAGACCCAAATAGGGCCGAGATTTATAGATTACTTGGAGATGTATATAGAAAGTTAGGACAAAGCCAATTGGCCATTACAAATTATAAGTTTTATTTAGAGCTTGAGGTAAATAGTCCGTTTAAAAATAAAATTCAAACCTATATTAATAATTTACAATAAATAATGCGTTGCTCTTTCTAAAAATTTCATTGATTTAGAGCGATAGAACGTTTATATTCTTATTCACCTAGATTTTAAATGGAAGTGTGTCCGAGTGGTCGAAGGAGGCAGTTTTGAAAACTGTTGAAGGTTTGCGCTTTCCGGGGGTTCGAATCCCTCCACTTCCGCCATTTAAAATTACAGAATTCAGTGGAAGCGTGGGTGAGTGGCTGAAACCAGGCCCTTGCTAAGGGTCCGAACGTTCTGCGTTCCGCGAGTTCGAATCTCGCCGCTTCCGCCATTTTTGAACTTTTTTTACTCTGTAGGCCATTGAAATTATTAGTGTTTTTATAGCATGAAGTGATTTTGAGTGATGAAAAAGTTCAAAAGTTAGTGAGATTTAAGATATGTATCCAAGCATCATGGAATCTGATTTCAAAATTACGACAACTCCAATTCCGGACACCGATAACAAGTTAATGAATGAAATTGATAAAAAAGATTTTATGCAAATTAGCTCAAGCCTTGTTCACCATAAAGTTAATAACTACATGGTTACTCTTTCAAAATTGCTAAAATTGAAAGAGAAATATCCTGAACATAAAAGAATTTATAATCTCATTGGTATTTGTTACCAGATTTTGGGTGATAGTGATTCATTAGAAAAAATTATTATTGAAACTTACCAAAGATTTCCGAACTACTTATTTGCTAAGACAGGCTATGTTTCTTATTGGATGAGTAAAAATGATTATTCAAAATTTGAAGAAGTATTTGATGGTAAATATAACCTCAAATCGATTTATCCTAGTCGGGATGAATTTCATGTTACAGAGGCAATAACTTTTTTCTTTGTATGTGGTAGGTATTTTGCGAGCAAAAGAAAATTATCAATCGCAAAAAAGTATAAGAATATGATTTTTGAATTAAGTCCTAGTTCTCGAGAAGTGATGATCTTACATCAAGATATTTTGAGTGCACAGCGTATGCGTAAATAAGGTGTTAGTTTTAAAGAGCTTTTTTCATTTCGCAGGGCCGTATTTTTTTTAGCACTTTTTGCCGTTTTGGGTGATGTCAACGAGATGACGGAAACAAGCTATAGGTCGCACGATAAGAAAGATTATGAGGATTTAATTACTATTTAACGTTAAGATAAATTCGGCAATAAAGTACTTTGCTCCGGTATTAATTTTTTAAAAATGTAATATAGCCGATGAATCAAACATGAAAACTAAAAGACTACTTTTTATATTATTATTCTTATCCCTATTTCTTGCCTGCCAAGAAGAAGATAAAAAGTCTTCAAGCAAGAAAAAGTCAAGTGACGATGGGGAGGCTGAAGAGTCTTGCGTGGATGCGAAGCCTGTCATAAAAAACTTATTAATTGATATTGATTCATGGGATAATTCTGATCCGGGAACTGCAGGAGATTTTACTTTTGATAGCTCGTATACTTATGATCAGCATATCTATGCTTTTGGTGAGTTTATTTCTGAATCTAAACAGCTTGGAAACATAGAATTTCACACAAGACAGGACGCACAAGTAAGATCTCCTGTTGATGGTTATATTGAAAGTATTGCACAAAATACACCGGCAACGAAAGGTTATGAGTTATTCATTAAAACAGAAGAAAATTCATGTTTTACTGTAATAATTGATCACGTTAGAAACTTAACAGTTAGCGTGGGAGACGCAATTGAGGCTGGCGATATACTAGGAATTCCTGGACAGTTCGGAGGATCTTTGGGGCAGGTCGAATTGCAAATCAATGATGATAAACGAGAAGGCATATGGTGTGCACTGGCACTTATGAGTGAAGCAGATCAGGCTACGTGGTCCGCCAAGATAGATGACTTTAGAGATGACTGGGAAGGTTTAATCAATGATACTGATGTATATGATGAGTCCAAAGACTGGAATGGTCTAGGCTTATGTCGGGATGACTTTATCAAAGAAACAGACCTCGTAAATGATTAAAAATTACGTAATTGTAATATTGATACTTTTTACAAGCTTTACTCATGCAGTAGATTGTAAGGATATTTATAGTAAGAATACTTTTAGAAAGAAAATATCAGAGCTCAAAGAAGATTATTTAGATTCACTTACAGCATCTCATGGAAAAAATACAGAGACTTACCCTACTCGCTCTGAAGTTGAAGAGGAGATCTTTGAGAGTGTAAAAACATTTAGCTTTAAAACAAGACAAACGATTTTGAAAGATTTTTTCAAGCAAGGAAAAATTCAGGGTGAGTCCGAGAGTTTAGATTTTGATACATTTGATAAAGCGTTAAATGCTTTTCTGTTTATAGACTTTCCTGATTTAATTAGAGACTTATATAAAATTTCAAATGGCTCTGTTGGTCTGAAAGGACTTAGTCGTATTTATGGACGAAAGTCATTTAATAATTTTGTTTCTACAAGACTATATCTGCAAAGACACTCACCTCCTTATACACTTGATACGTTTAAAAAAATACATGCGCGATATATGGAAGGAGGTGTTGATGGTATCAAAAAAACACACCTTGGAAAATATAGAGAGGATACGGTTTATTTCAATCTTGCTGCAAGTGATGCAATATCTAAAGCAAAACTAGATAAAATCCTTGAAGAAAATCCTTATCTATATGTTCACAATCTTAAAGAGCGTGCCAATGGCGTTTCTGCAGAGGTTTATTACCCTTCACTGAGTACTTTAAACGAGAAAGTGATTGGTTTGATAAAAGCAAAAAACCCAGATCTAGCTAAAGAATTAAAACGTTTTAATGTTGTTAAAAAAGAGATAGAGAATAGCAAAAATAGTAAAGAGACGCTAAGTAAGCTTGAGCAAGAATACAATGAGTTTGTTGAAAGTGAGTATAAGTATAATCAAAAAATTGTAGAGTCATTAACTGATGAGGCATTTGAGTGGTTTGTACGAAAAAGAGATGACATTGGAGAAATTGATAATTACAAAAAACTAAAAGCCTTCGCAGGTCTAGTGGCAGAATATCAGAGAAAGTTGATTTCGATTCATCCTTTTGTAGATGGCAATGGACGAAGTGTTAGAGAGTTTGCTGTATACTATGCTTTTGAAACCGAAGGCTTTGTGGCCCCGAGGGTTTTATATCCAGATGGAGATATATTTCTAGATTTAGAGTCTTATAAAGAATTAATATGGGAAGGGTTGATCGCAAGTGTTAGACTTAAAGATGACATGATATATAGGCTTAATTTTGGGCTTAAGTTTAACCATTCAGGTCATATCTTTTTACCTCCTCCTTCACGAGTTATTCAATTGGAAGCTAAAAAAACGACCTCTGGTAAAAGAACAGTTGCAAGAGAATATGAATATATGTCAGCAGATTACTTTCGAGCATTTGTTAGTCAGAAAATTCAGAAGGATAAATCGATTTTAAAACGACTTTCAACTGATTTTTACAAGACTTATACTGGACTAAAGGAAGATGCGCTTAAGTTGTTTAAACAAGATCATGTAGTTTATACAAATACAAATAGCAAGCGTAAAAGTATAGTGGCCCTAGAGCCTGCGTCTGATGATTTCGTTACTTGGTTTACTAAAAAAGGATATCAAGACCGAATAGTATATGAAGAAAAAATGCGTCGATTCTATGATAAAGATACAATTCTCTGGAGGGGCCTTGCAGAGGAACAATATGTTGTTACTGAAAATGATATTTTAGATCACTTTCGAAAATTAACTTTCCATATGGCATCTAATAATATTTTAAATAGAGCGAGTAATACTCAAAAATCATTACTGAGATACGCAATGAAGGACTTTGAAAGATATAATGCAGATCTTTTTTCAGAAGGAGATGAGCTTGTAAAAATGGCGAAGGATCATTCAGAAGCGGGTCCTCTGTATGATTCGAGCTATGGGTACTCAACTTCTAAAAATAGAAAAGTTGGTAAAGCATTTGCGATGGGTGCAATGGTGATTGCTGATTATGGGCAACAACTAAAATATCAACACTTATTGTCTAGTAGAGTCCTGGTCGGCCAATATAAATCAATAAAAGATGTAGATCTAACAACATTGAAACAAGTGCGCTCAAAGTTTTCCTATGCCTATGGACGACAACAAGAAGTAATGGGAATCGGCCTAGCTGATCCCGATGCAATTCAAGTTGTTCAAACAATTGATGAGTTTGGATCTGTGATTACTACTTATCTTAGAAACCCTGAAAACCCTTCTCAAGTATTAGTCTTTCCAGGAGAAGTAAATCCTTTAGATAAGATTGATCCGTCTAAAATTGATCGAGTTATTAATTTATGATGTCAGGGATTTTCCAATCTATTGGCTTTATCCCTTTAGAAATTAAATACTCATTTGTTTTAGAAAAATGGTTATTATTAAAAAAGCCTCTGTGAGCTGAGAGAGGAGATGGGTGAACACTTTTTAAAACAAGATGTTTAGTTTCATCAATGCAATGACCTTTTTTTTGTGCAGGACTACCCCATAAAATGAATACGAGGTTTTTCTTTTTCTCGTTTAGCAATTCAATAACTTTATCTGTAAAAATCTCCCATCCTTTTTTCTGATGAGAACCAGCCTTGCCCTCCTCAACAGTTAAAACAGTATTAAGAAGTAATACTCCCTGCTTTGCCCAAGAAGAAAGATTGCCGTGCGATGGAGGTAAAATACTTAAATCATTACCAATTTCTTTGTAAATATTCTTTAAAGAAGGAGGAGGTTTAATACCATTTTGAACAGAAAAACATAGTCCATGTGCTTGACCCTGCCCGTGATAAGGGTCTTGGCCTAGAATTACAACTTTAGTATTGTTAAAGGGGGTTAGGTTAAAAGCATTAAAGATATCATCTTTTGGGGGATAAATGTTTTTATTAGCATTCAACTCCTCAGTTAAAAAACGCATTAAGGTTTTATAATAATCCTTTGAGAAGTCGGACTTTAAAGCCTTTTGCCAACTTTGTTCTAATTGAATAAAATCACTCATCTAACGAACATACCGCAAAAAAAAAGGATCAACAATTGATGGGATATACATTTTTAGAACTTAGAGGGAAAGAAATTAATCCGTATATCCAAGAGATTGCAAATTTAAGAATAAATGTTTTTAAAGAATACCCTTACCTTTATGAAGGCAGTTTCGCATATGAAGAAAAATATTTACAGACTTATATAAACTCACCAAGGTCTCTTTTTATTCTGGTGAAAGATAAGAGCAAGTATATAGCGGCATCAAGTTGTATTCCACTTTTGGACGAAGAGACTAAATTACAAAAGCCTTTTTTAGAAAATAATTTTGAATTAAAAAAAATATTCTATTTGGGAGAATCGATCGTGCTAAAAGATTATAGAGGCAGAGGAATTGGAAAAAGCTTCTTTGAAAAAAGACATAAGCATGCACTGAAAACGACAAAAGACTTACAAATAACGACCTTTTGTTCTGTTGTAAGGGATAAAAGCTATGATAATAAAAAAGCAGAGTCTTACAGAGCAAATGATAGTTTGTGGACAAAGGTAGGATATGAGCGGCAAGACAAGTTAATTGCTGAGTATAAATGGCCTGATATTGGAGAAAATAAAGAATCGATAAAAAAAATGATCTTCTGGACTAGGCAAGTGCCTGAAAATACAGAGGGTTGAAAAAAGTGTTAAGAAAGCCTTAATTTTGTGCTATGATATCCGATAAGTACTTGTCGGAGAAATTGTGAAATCATTATTTGAAAATGCTTTTGAAAATGCACCAATAGGAATGGCCCTAGTTTCCAAAGAGGGAAATTGGTTAAAAGTAAATAAATCACTTTGTACAATAGTTGGATATTCGGAAACTGAATTGCTTGCTATAAATTTCCAAAAGATAACCCATCCAGATGATCTTGATAAAGATTTATCCTTGCTACATGAAATCCTTGATGGAAAAAGAGAAACATATAAACTAGAAAAAAGATATATTCACAAAAACAAAGAGATTATTTGGATTCAACTTAGTGTTTCGTTAGTTCGGGATGCGAATAATGAACCAGCATATTTTATTTCACAAATTGAGGATATTACAGAGAATAAAAAAATATCAGACCAATTAAAAAAAGCGATTGAAGTAAAGTCACGTTTTTTAGCAAATATGAGTCATGAGATTAGAACACCGTTAAATGGAATTATAGGATTGGCGAGTTTGTCACTAGATGAAAAGTTAACAGAAGAAGTTAAGGGTAATCTTGAGCATATTCGTTCTTCAAGTGAATGCCTTTTGAATATCTTAAATGATGTGCTCGATCTATCAAAGTTAGAAGCAAATAAGACAGTGTTTAAAAAAGAAGACTTTGAGCTTGAAAACTTAGTAAAAACAAGTCTTGCAATTTTCTATCCACTGGCTAAATCAAAGGGACTTTTATTAGATTATGAAGTTGATATGAATATTTCTATGTTTTGTCGTGGTGATGAAACCAGGATTAAGCAGTTGATTTATAATTTAGTCGGAAATGCTTTGAAGTTTACAAATCATGGTTATGTGAAATTAAAAGTTGATTTAGAGAGGCGCTCTGAAAATGGACAGTACATTGTGATGAGTATTGAGGATACCGGAATTGGAATAGAAAAAGAAAACATTACAAAGATTTTAACTCCATTTGAACAGGTAGATTCTTCTAATGCACGAGAGTTTGGAGGTACAGGGCTTGGTTTAGCAATTTGTGAAAAGATTGTTAATGCCATGGAAGGAAAGATATCGATTGATAGTGTTGTTGGCAAAGGAACAACGATAAAGGCTTTTTTTCAACTTGAGAATGGGAAAAAAGTAATCACTAAAGAGAATAAAAGTACCTCGAATGTAGATCTAGATGTAGATGCAGACATTAATAAAGTATTAGTTGCCGAAGATAATGCAGTAAACAGACTTGTTGTTAAAAAACAATTAAAGAAGCTTGGGATAAATGAAATAGACTTTGCAGTAAATGGAAAAGAAGCTGTCAAAATGGCATTGTGTGATAGATATTCTCTAATTTTGATGGATATACAAATGCCAGAGATGGATGGTTATGAAGCCACGCAAATAATTAAGGATAAAGCGCCCTATCAAGCGACTATTATAGGTTTTTCAGCAAATGTTTTTAATGATGATAAACAAAAAGGATTCAGTGTTGGAATGGATGGTTTTTTAGAGAAGCCTGTTGACTTAAACAGCTTGGCTGAAGTTCTTTCAGTAAATAAGAGAAACAGATTAGGATTTACTCCAGCTGTTAAATAACTCTACATAACCTTTGGGGGTATTGGGCTTGATAAGATAAGAGTCTACTCCTAGTTTTTTTGCCATATCTTTATCTTCTTGCAGGTCTGAACTTGTTAGCATTTTACAAATAGGTACACATTTAAAAAATGGATCTTGCTTAAGCTTAGTGATCATTTCAAAGCCATCCATCTCGGGCATATTAATGTCAATAAGCATAAGTGCTGGCATTAACTCTGTTCCTAGCTTAACTTTTTTCATGTGCTCGAGGCAGTTTTTTGCTAATTGAAATGGCAAGTATGGATTCTTTAAATTTGATTTTTGATAAGAAACATTGACTAGTTTCAGGGTTACTGGATCATCGTCCACATGAATAATTGGACGTAAGGGAGATTGTGTTAGGATTTCTTTTAGCTTTTCCATGGAACCTTTTTTTGTTGCTTTGTTATTTTAAACTTGATTTTTGGAATGGTAAAATGAAAACTAGTATTGATCCCAGGTGTAGATTCAACCCAAATTTTTCCGCCATGAGATTCAATAAACTTTTGAATTATTGCCAGACCCATTCCGACTCCGGGATTTTGTGAGGAAAGCCTTTTGAATGGAGCAAAAACTTTTTCTTGATCTTGTTTATTTATTCCAATTCCATGATCAGTAATAATAAAATGGTGAAATAAATTTGAATCATTAACAGAGTGTAAAATAAGCTGGTTATAATCGCCTTTTCGATATTTAATTGCGTTGTCAATAAGGTTTCGAGCTATCCTGATCAGCTTGTCTTGATCAAAGAAAATGATGTTGGGTACAACTTGAACCTTAAAGTCTAAGATGTTTCTTTGAGGATGAATATTAAGCTCTTCTTTGAATATATCTGCAATGCTTATTGGTCTCAAAAAGTTTTTGTTATTCTGAGCTTGGCCATACTCAAGTAAGCTAGAAACCATTTTTATCATTTTGGATATTTGTTTTTCAATGATTTCAACATATTCAACACCCTCTTGAGGTAGAGAATCTGAGTAATCGTCTATTAATAATTCTGCAAATGAATAAATATTGGCAAGAGGTGTTTTTAAGTCATGTGCGGCCATATATGAAAACTGTTTAATTTCAAGGTTTTGTTTTTCTAGTAATGTATTTTGGATTTCAAGTTCTTTTTGTTGAACTTCTAGCCAGTAGTTTTTCTTACTATTAACATAAAACCAATAAGAAGTTGCAACCGTGATAGTTAGAAAAATTAATAACACAACAAATGGATAAGTGTATAGGTTACTGGGAATGAAAGATGGTTTAAGTCGCTCATGAAAGCCAAATGAAACAGCTTTTAAATTTTCTGTTGCCGAGAAGTTGAATAAACTTCTGGAAAACAGCGCTTTATCTACATCACAAAAAATATCTAAAGCTGATGAGTCTATTATTAAGGAAAAACAACTTTGAATATTAGTGTCGGAGTCTTTTCTTTTGAGAGACTTTAGGTAGGAGGTGTTTAATATCTGAACCAATCCAGTTTTAAAAATTATTGCAAATTCCCCACCCGAATAAATATTAAATATTGCATCTTCAAAATTAGAACTTTTTATACCTTTGGAGGCGAGTATGTCTTTTTTGAAAAGTTGGCAATCCGATGTGGTTTTACAAGTTTTAAGAATAAGAGGATGAATATTCTCTTTGG
>CATLVU010000004.1 GCA_950061135.1 uncultured Oligoflexia bacterium | reverse complement strand
TCTGCTTGAGCGTAAGTTCCTTCACTTGAAATGTCCCTTTTCGGTTTTAAAAAGCTTGATAAATGACCTGATCTTATTTTCTCAAGTTTATTGACAGATTTATCTTTAGGATTTCTTTTAATGGTTAGAACATAGTCAATATCTGTTGGGATGAGGTTTTCATGTGCAATTTGATCTGAAAAACTTGAGGTACTAAAAATTCTTAAATATTGTCCATTATATGATAGATAATCATCATAAATGCCTACATCTGAAAAAATGTCATTTGTTTGAAAAAAGATATTAAGTGCGTTCTTTTGACTCTTATAGGTAACTTCTGAGAAGTTTGGTAGATTTCTTGAGTTTGTGTTAACGAAACTACTATTATTAATTCGATAAAACTTAAAATAACTATTTGTATCAATATTGTTTAATCCATTTGCGATTGATTCATAAAAATTATTTTTTTGAATATAATCCATATGATCTAAGTCTGGAGTTAAAAGCCTATAAAAGTATGATACGTCACCGTCAATTGATGTGATCTTATTGTTCAAAACTTCTATTATAGGAAATATAGTTTTACTCATTAAAACCTCCTAGCTTGTAACTCCAAGATAGTTTTTTAGGATCATTAATTTTTGATAAAAAACCTTTTTTAAAATATTTTGTTATAAATTTAAGACTAATTAGAACAAGTACTATTATCCCTAAAGAATATAGGCCTGATATTTTTAACCAAGACAAAACTAAATAAGTAACACCGATTATAGTTAAATCAATTCTTGTCAGAGGGCCTAGTAAAGTGGCCCTTTTATCTAGTAATGTTGGAAACTGATCTTTGCTCATTTTACCCTCTAGCTAAAACTTTGAATAATACTGTTTATTAGATGAACTCCAGAGCCTGCAAAAACTGATAAAATCGCAACATTGCCTGCTTTTTTTTGATATTCATCTTGTTTAACAAATGAAAGAGTTACGTATGTAATAAAAGCAGTGCCAGCGACTGCGCCGGCTAAAGGAATTAAATAACTTGTAGTGATAGTTTCAAATCCATTTTTAAGTTTACTGAATGCATAAGTAGTATTCACATTAGTTAAAAATGAAATAAAATAAATAAATATACAGTACTGAATCTTTTTTAAATTCATTTCATGCTCCTTAATTATAAAAATTAGTTATTTTGCTAGATAGATTTACAGAAAAATGTTGCTCATAGGTTTTGTTATGGCCTTTTTTAACTTTTTTCCAATTAACATTAGATTTCCATTCTTTAAAATCTTTTGATTCGACAGATAACGGCCATTTTTGTTTAGCACATATATTAGCTGTCCCTCCAAAACAATATCCTCGATAACGTCCCTTATGCTTTAAAAGCTTCACACCATTAAAAGTTTTTTTAGAAAACGATTTAAATTCTAATGCCAGAGTATTTTCTTCGAAATTATTAATCTTTGAAATTTTTGATATCGATGAAATATCGACATGAACATTATTTTGTATAAGAGAAGCGCTCGCTAATTTTTCATCTATAAGTTTTTTAAGATTAAAAACCTCATCATTTATGTGAAGGTTTATGTACTTAAATCTTTTATTGAGTTTTTTATTAAATTTAAGTTCTGTATCCAACTTATGAAATAGATTAAAAGCGTGCCAGCAATCAAAGTGCTTATGATGGATCTCATCTTTCCAGTGCTCAAGTCTTTGTCCCCATAATCTTTTAGGTTCTATCTGAAAAGAAATTTGAGAATTAGGGGTAATATTACCTAAAAGATATAAAGCACCATGTGGAGTTGAAATCGCTTCTTGATAGCTTGTGATTTTTTCACTTTCTTGCGCTGCAAGTTCACTCCCTGTAATATATGACAATGATATCAAATCATTTGTATCAAAATCATGCTCTAGATAATGAGATTTAAGCTTATTTGTAAAAACAAACCATTTTCCCTTCTTATCAAGTTCTTTTAATTCATTTAAATATGTAAAGTTTGGAAGATTAGTTTCAAATTGTTGTGCCTTTATTAATTTATTATCTTGAACCTTGAATTTTTCATCAAAAATCTCTTTTAAAATATCGCTAAATTTTGATTTATTCTCTTTTGTTGCTACAAAATAAGTCTTAGATTCAAGAGGTGTATTAAAAACAACAGGTACTGTATTATCACTTACGCTCTTATATAGGTTTTTGTAAGTTGTGTTGTTAACTTTGTAATCATTGAGCTTTGAAAATAAAAATTCGCCACGTTTAAAGTAATTTTCAGTAATTAGTTCAAGTGGAGGATTATTAATAGTTAACTCAAATTGCTCAAATGATCCTTGATTAAAATGCTTATTTATTATGATGTTATCTAAAAGCTCATAACTCTCATTTTTATAACTGTAATAATAAAAACTAAGCTCTAGATCATTAATTTGTTGGTATACAGGATTTCTATCTAACTTAACTGAACTTTGAATATAAATTTTAATATCAGTGATTTTATAATTTTCATCATTAAAATATTTTTTGTACTTAAGTACATAATTAGAATGAAGAGAGTTCGATATTTTAGGATAGCTCGTCCAGAAAATATTTTCATTTTTAAAGTCTCCCCACGAATGAGAAGAGAATTTTCCGACGCTTGCTGCATCTTTGTAGCTTACGTCTCTTATTAATTTTGATCCTACTCTATATTTAAACGCAGGATCATCATTATCTACAGTTGGATTTATATAAAAAATACCGCCTGAACCATCTCCAATATTTTCGTAAGAAACTTCAATAATATAATCTTGTATAAAGTTAATATTAAGGTTTGGCATATCTGCTATATAAGGGTTTGTACCATAAGCTTTCTCATTTTTATTTGATATGAAATCGCCGTCAAAATCATCGAGAGGGTTTATCGCCTGTGTACTAGAGCTAGATTTATTTGAATCTTCTTTGTCATTTGAAATAAAAGCACAGCTTTGAATTAGAAGTGTTAGTGATAATAATATTAAGTATTGCATTCTTTTTCCTTTATCCTAGAAGTAAATCTTTATTGATGTGCTTTGCTAAACTTGAAGACTTCGACTTATTATCTTCGAGCTTTTGTTGATAATATTTTTCGATAGCATCAGCATTTTGAATAATTTGTTGGTTATCCATAAGCTCCTCAACAGGCATTGATCCTAAAAGCTCACGGATATTTTCTCGTGTTTGATGTAGTAAATTTTGAAATGAGATATTCATAATTTTATCCTCCCTTTTGTTTTTAATTGGAGAGCTTGTTTAAAAATAAAAAAAATCTTTTTCAACGATTTCCCATGATGGGACAGAATGTTTCCCACCGCGGTGGGAAATAACGGTGCATCAAAAGTTCTAACTTACTAAAAATGCATTGAGAGTTTCCCATCGTGGGAAAGTTTTGTTTCAAAAATGAACTAAATACCCACGTGAAAAGGCACGTATTTGCAAAATGAGAATCAATTGGGTAAGTAAAGTTTATTGAAAAGGTGTGATAAATGATTAGTACAAATGATTTTGAGGATCTTCCAAGCTTTTTGAAAGTATGTGTTGGAAAGATTCAAAAGAAGTACCCGAATTATTCTTTAAATCAAATATCTAATATGCTTGATATAAGAAAGTCTACACTTGATAGAATAGCTAAAGCAGAAGTTCAAAAACCATCATTTTTAAATTCTCTCAAGATTATGCAAGCATCATGTGATGAAGGATCAATTCAAAAATGTATTAAAGAGCATTATCCGAATATGTTCGAAACATTTAATAAGGTCTATGCTGGTAATTCAGATGTAGAATTTATAAAGCCCGATGCTGAAATTTACTTTAAAGACCCGACAACTTATGAACTTATGTTACTTGCAACAAGCGAATCAGGGGTGACAAAAGATTATGTTTCCTATGAGTATGGAAGAAAAGGCCTTGAAATTCTCGATATGCTAGTTGAGAACGAGGTCTTAAGTTTTAACGGGGATAAAATATTTTGCGATAAAAAAATAAATGCAACTCAAGGAACTGTTCAGAAATTATTATCCAATCTTGTTACATCAAGTTATGATTTAGAATCTTTTGGAAATAAACCTAATTGGTTATCTGTTCAATATGAATCAGTTAATAAAGAAAAAGTACTTCCAAAAATTAAAGACATAATGTCTACTGCATATAGTGAAATAAGAATGATATTAGCGGATAAAGCAAACAAAGGTTCCGATGTTGTATGGACTGGACTTGTTACAGACTCGTTCACAGGAAATGAAAAAGAATCAAAGGTTTTACAATGAAAGCAATACTATTAATCGCAAGCGTTAGTTTTTCTCTAAACACATATTCTAAAATGATAGAACTTAAAGCTGATCAACTAGAAGCTGTTGTTATGAATAATGGCGAATATGCAAGGCCTATAGATTTTGAAATGGGTATTGTTAATACAAAAGGAATTCGCCTTGATATTGACACAAGCAAGCTTGAGATTGATCTAAATGAAAATACTGCTACAAAGTTCATTCTTGAAAATGGTGATATCTTAAATTCAAAAGGAATTGAAGTAATGGCCACTGGAGGAGAGATGGGCGGCGGAGGAAATACATAACTTACGACCCATAAGAACTCACTTACAGGTCGTAGAGTCACTTCTACAGCATAAATGGAAAAGATAAAGATAATGTTATGTACTGATAATAAAAGTCTGTGTCATATTCCGTAGAGCCTAATTTGGTTTCTGAAACATTCGTTTTAGTATACTCCAAATTTAAACTTGCATGATTAGCAACTTTAAAACCAAGTCCTAAAAGGATTTGAGGGTCTGCTAGATATTCATACTTTGGACTTTGATTTATATATATATCCTTATAAACATTGTATTGAAGCCAAAAGCGTACTGCATCACTGGCAATAAATGATAAATATAAGTCAGCTGTATTGGACACTAAGTCGTCATCAGTATCTTCAACTGAAAACGTACCTGTTCTATAATCAAGTCCAACACCTACTTTACTTGCTTGATACCCCACCTTTAAACCATAAAACAAACCTGTTACCGCATAGCTATCATCCTCATCTGCTATTTCTGAACTAAGATGTGTACCAACAAAAGGCTCTATCAACGCACCAGCATATATTTTTGAAGTGAAAACAGACGTAATGATTAAAATCAGATTAAATAATTTTTTCATAATATTCCTTTTTATTTTTTTATATAACAATAAGTTTAAATCATTTTTTAATAATCACAATTGTTTTCTAAGAGCGACTCAATACTCAAGAACTCCTGTCAGGAAAAATTATTCTAAAAAGACTCGACTGGTTGCGCCAAATAGCTATTCTAAAAATACAAACCACAGCATAGCTAAAATTTATTATATAAAACTAATAAAGGAATGAAATTAATTCATCACTTTGTTTTCATTTATATACTTTGAACAGTATAGCTTTATACTAAAAATAAAAAGACATATTTTAAAGATGACAGAATAAAATGCCACATTATAAAACCTTCCAAATCTAAAATATTCTAAGTAAAAATAAAGTATATCTGAACACGACTTTATAAAAATAAAGCCTATCATCGAAAATAGAACTATCCTGTATTTTTTGTTTTTATGACAAATCAAAAAAAATATAGGGAATATTATACTTATAAAATGACTAAAAGTATATATGGAGCTTTCGAATAGATAAAAAGAGGGTTCTTTTATAGTATTGTAAAAAAAATTAAATGCCCCATAAAAATATATTATAAACTGGCTAACAATTAATAATAACACCTTATTCATAGAATAACCTCTTATAGGACGTATGGCCTATCCAAAATATGTAACATGAATTTACAAGCGAAGCGAGTTCGGTTCACTGCAATGAGCTTAAGATTGTTTAAAAAGAAATTTCTCTGTAACTACAGCTTACTCTTTTATCTTGGAGAAAGGCTTTTAACAACTCACCTAACTCCATTTCGTTATTTGAATAAATAGTAATCGAACGAAATCCTCTAGAAAAAACTATTGCTCCAAGAGATTTGTAATATAGTACAGACTTTATCTCTTTAAAGTATAAGCGACAAGCATAATCAAAAATAATCCCATCATCAAAATTAATGCTTATACACTTCGTATAATTCATAAAAATCTTTGCAAGAAGAAAAATAGCGAAAGGTATTGGAAATAAAATAAGTAAAAGATTAAAAGTTGAAATCCTAGCGGTAAACCACCCTGAAAATATCCCACTACCAACTGCACACCATACGATGATAAATGACAGTAATAACTTCCATGCAACAACATTTAGCATATAAATTGCTCTACTAGCATAGTCTTTTTTAGCACAAAATGTTTTTTTCACTTACAGCTCTCCAATTAATAACTTGTACAAATATATTTTCCATTTACATAAACGCATAACTCTTTAGGATATTCAACGCCTAAGCCAGGAATACCTGCTCCCTGACTAGACTCCGTAGGCAACATTTCGATACCAGCCTCTGGACTAGGAGACAATGCATTATTTGAAATCCCCTCTGCTGGTGACTTTACGGACTGCTGTAAATAATCTGCAGCCTTACCTGCCTTAAAACCTCCAAATGCTCCCGCTCCTATTGTCAGACCAGCACCAAAACCAAAAGCTGTTGCAACAAACAACCCAGCTCCACGAGCTCCTTGATTGTATGCAAATCCGTAACTACCAATCGCACCACCAACTCCTGCTGCTAAAGTAGCGACACTACTACTTGCTCCAAGGAATGTAGCAATTCCTCCTATTAAATAACTTCCCGTAATTACTGAAAGACCAGCTCCCAAGCCTTGTAAAAACCCTCTTCCGAAAGCCTCCAAGAACGGCCCACCAGAAAAAGCAGCATTTACTGCACCAGATATTACTGCACCAATCAACAATGAAACAAAAATCTTACCTGACGGATCAACAAACTTCATCGGATTATTCGCTACATATGCGAACTTATTATTTACTGATTTCGGTAACAATAATTTTCCTGAATGCGGATCTTCACTAACAAACCTCCCTATCTCCGGCATATAAAAACGTGCCCTATAATACATTAGCCCTGATTCTTCATCGTATTCACGATTTGTAAAAGTAAAACTATTCTTGATTGTCGGAGTACTTGTTATATCCACATTACTGCTGTCTGTAATCTTAAGAAGTTTCCCAAAGCTAGAATAACTATAGTGCTGAATCACATTTCCATTTGAATCAGTAATATCAATAATCGAGCCTAAAGCGTCTTTTACAAAAAAGTAACTTTGAAGATTAGATGCTATCTTAGTTGATTTAACATCTATAGCTAGGGTATCATCCGTTCTTTGAGTTGAATGAGTATAAACTGCAAGTGTTGTATTATTCTCATCATACTCAGCTAAAATTTCTTGATTGTCATAGACATAGGATCGAACATAAGAATTTACAGGTACTTGATGATCAACAATCTCTTTTGCAACTCTTCTTCCAAGTCCATCATACTTATATGCAACCTCCTTGATTAAAAAATTATTCTCATAAGTATCAATTTTAACAAGCTGATTCTCACTCGAATAATTTAGATTTCTATAATTTCCAACCATCCCTTTTTCTTGAATTGAAGTGAGATTTCCATTGGTATCATAAAAATAAATATGATTATAATCCTCTGTCAATCTCTGGGACTTATTATCATAGGTATAACTTCCAAGCTGATCATTAAGTCTATTTCCAAGATCATCGTAATTAAATGTTTCCTCATTATTTTCTGGGTTTTGAGACCAAGTTAATTGATTCTCTTCATCGTATCCATAATTAAATTCCCCAGAACTTGTCGTAATCTTAGTTCTGTTTCCGTTGGGATCGCGTTGATAATTAAAGAAGTTCATTATATTTGAGTTTTTTGAATAACTTATTGATTCTAAAAAGCTATTTACATCATAGGCATAATCCGCTTCGTAAGATGGAGTAATAAGCTTTGATATCCTATTTGCATCATCATATTCAAAGCTAAATACCTCGCCTTTATGATTGGTGATCTTATTTAATCTTTTTGAAGCTTCGTTATACTCATAAACAAAGTCACTTCCATATGGAGTACTCATACTTGTTCGGTTTCCAAAATCATCATAAAAATAAGTAAAAGTTGGATTTGGAAGATTTAATCCATTAACCCCAGTTGTCTTAGCTGTTTTAACATAAAACTCTCCTCGAATTTCTTCATAAGTAAGATCAATTCGAGTGTCATTTTCAGTTATCATTTCAAGATTTCCGTCATCGTCATAATCAAGATCGTAAGTGTTATCAACCATAACTTTTCTAGTAACCTGATTTCTAAAATTGTATTCAAAATCTGTTTCGTTTCCATTTGGATCTTTTTGATAAACAACGTTTCCATTTCCATCGTAGTCTAAAAAAGTCTCTTGGCCTAATGGTGTTTTCTTATATACAAGTCTGTCAAATCCATCATAATCAAAATCAGTTATGTTTTGTTTTGGATCGATAATTTTTAAAAGCTGCCCAGACTGAGAATAATCATAAGTAGTGAGTTTTCCAACTGGGTCATCTGCCGTAATACCTGTTGAAACAGAAGTTAATCTATTAAAATCATCATATGTATATGCTTTTTCAATTCCTTTTGAGTCATCTCGATTAATAATATTTCCAGCAAGGTCACGTTGATAATCAACGACCTCACCTTTAGGAAGAATTTTTCTAATTAAGTTACCTTTAGAGTCATATTTATATCTAGTTGTATTTCCATACTTATCAAAAGCTGATTCTAATAATCCATTCTCTAGGTATGATCTATTACTCTCTATCCCATCAACATTTACAGACTTTATGAGTAGTCCGTTATTATCGTAGAAATTTGAAACGATTAATGTTCCAATAAAATTATCATTTTCATCATAGCTACAAGCATCTTCAAAGTTTTGTACACCAAGGGCATTTCTTTTTTCTAAAAGATTTCCATCGCTATTATAAACATAATTCTCTTCTAACTCTGTTCGAGATTCATACTTACAAATCAAATCCCCTAAATCGTTATACTGAAACTTCGTGAATTCTCCGTCATCTTTAGTTATGCTAACGGGGCGTCCTTCTTCATCTCGATCAATTTCAACATATCTTCCATCCGAAGTTGTAATTTTAGCAACATATCCATCAAAGCCTTTTTTAAGCTCTGTTTCTATTCCATTCGCATCTGTTAAAATATCAGTAAGCTCATTCCCTTCCTCATTTCCATCACCGTAAGATGGAACAGTTGGAATGCCATTTGAATTATCAACAATTGTATCAGCTACTCCGTTCTTATATTTTGTTGTAATAATTCGTCCTGAATCATGATCAATACGTTTAATTTCCTTTAATCTCTTTTGACTATTATATGAATACCTTGTCTCATAGCTTCTTTTATTAAAATGAGACTGCAATCTTCCATCACTAAAATAAGTAAAAGATTCACTTGTTCCATCAGGATAGGAAATATTATCAAGCTTATTCCCATTATAAGTAAAATTTGTAGTTCTATTTGCTGGATCAGTCATAGAACTTAATCTATTTCCACTATAAGTTAAAACTAAAGAATCTCCTGACAAGTCTTTTAACTCTATTAGTTTTCCATCTTGATCATAGAAAAAGTCTACTTGATTTCCTAATTTATCAATCGCTGATAATTGTAATCCATTTTTATCGTAAACATTCACTCTTCCATCTCTGAAAATACGATCAAAGTTTCCATTATTATATTTTTTAAGCTTCGAACCATCATTATCTAAAGAGACATAAGCAATGCTACTATTTTCACCGTTACCAAAAGAAAAGTTTACTCTTCTAATCATCTTATTAGTTTTATCAAGGATTAAAAGATTATTCTTTTCATCTAATCCGATTTTTTCAGGACGACAAATACTAGCATTAAGTGCTATTTTAGAGCTTTGAGCACTAGCAATTCCCGGAGAACAAATTGTTGTTCCTGCAATTGTAACCGAAATACCTTCATTTAAATCAAGTCGCACTACTCTATGATTCTCTCTATCAGAAACATATAAGAAATTATGATCCTCATCATAGGCAAGTCCTGACGGATTTCTCAGCTTTACACGGTCTAGAGTATTAGTTAACTCAGCATTTGCTTGTAAATGATTATTTCGACCAGCAAGAATGCTAATTTTTCCGTTTGGATCAACAACTCTAATCATACCATCAGCTGACGCTATATAAACGTTTCCTGCTAAATCTGTTTCTACAGCTCTTGGATTATAAATAGCAACTGACGTTGGATTTACTTTATCAGCATGAAGTTGATCCCCTGGAACCTTTCTATTACCAGCAAATATCGAAGATTGATTTGCATTTAAATCAAGTTTTTTAACTATATTATTTCCACGATCTGCTATATAGACTATACCATCTTCTGTTTTTGAAAATGCCATTGATCTTGGGTCTCTAAATTGAGTATTTTTTAAAGTTCCTGTTGCATGGCCTTTTCTAGGAATGCTTCCTGTTGAATACACATGAGGGTTTCTTTCACATTTTCCAAATGTAGGTCTCCAACGATAATTCCTACTACTTGTATTACTAGTCCTATGATACTTTTTCCATCTTTCATAACCACTGGTAACTTTTCTATATTTTGTACATTCTTTTATAAAACTATGTTTTTCACAATAAGCATCAAACGGAGGCCTGTGTTTATGTCCGTCTTTAAAATAGGTCGGTGGAGCAGTAATTCTACCTGCAATATGAGTCTCTGTACCATTATTTTGAAAAATAGCACCATGACGGTCTAAATAATAATAAATACCATCAATATCATAGATATCTCTAACTTGCTTTGGCGTATCAAGTTTGTAATATCCTTTTTCACATCTATATTTATGTTCATAATAAGTATCACTCGTATCTGGAAAGTCTTTATCTACTGTTTTAATACCTTCCCAATAGGCCATGTTTGCACCCATTTTTGCAACATACTTACTAGGTCTATAAAGTTCTCTTTTTGAATATTTACCATCATTAGAAGCAACCAATTCATAAAAACGATCATGCCCTGAGTAATATTTAAGTTGCTCAGATGAATCCAAACTAGCTGAATCAATGCCATTTTTATCATAAAATAAAGTTTCAATTGTATTATCTAATACATAATTTGAAGTACTACCATCTGCTTCTTCTAATACTATTCTACTAGATTCAGGGTTTACGATTTTTTCATTAAGCCCTAACTTCCACCCTGCTCCGAATTCAGATTGTTTTCTGTTTTGAACATATAAAACAGAATTTACATCTTCTGGAAAAATATCAAAAAATGATATCTGAGGATCTAATTCTTTTTTACCTTTTGAGCCTTTAATCCCAAAGAATGAAGTCTGAGTTTTAACAGTAACAATAACCATATGCTTATAAGTAATTTTATAAGCCGCTCTTGCCGGATAAAGTCCTGTATCTAATGAATCAAGATTTACAGCGTATGATACTACTGCTTTTTCTGGAGCTTTATCGATGTTAAAGAATGCATTTGATTGAAGATTACTTATATAAAAATTACTCTCAATCTCTTCCGGTGTAGTCCAAGATTTAACGCTCACCTCCGAGGTCGAACCTCCAAAAACTAAAGTGTTATCAACCTCAGTTTCAGGATCACTTTTAATCATTTGTTCTGATAAATCAAAAATATTTGTCACGACTGCATTTGGATTTGCCCAAGTACTGTTATACACAAAATTTGGAGTAATATCTTGTCCAAACCTTTTATAACTTGGAAGTGCAATACTAGTTGAAACAGCACCTTCACTCTCACTAATTCCAACTTTGTCAGAATCTCCAAATTTTGAAATCTCAGTTCCATATGGGGCCACATATACTTCAGAAAAGTGAGATATTCCCCCTCCTTCGATCGTCTCAACTCTATTATTTCTAACTGTTGCAGAACCATCAACTTCCCACTTACCCGTTTGAGAGTTTTTAGATAAAATAGCAAGTCTTGTTCCCTCTTCAAATTCATTTACATTTGGAAGAGATAAAGGTGCACGCTCAGTAAAGGTTGTTCCTGAAGGCTCTAATGCATAAACAAAGTCAGGACGAGCAACTTCATGAACCTCAATTGATGTTTTATCAATAGGGACAACAGAAGCGGATATAATATTTTTGTCCTCACCATTAACGTCAATCTGTGTACCACTCGGAAAACTAGCATTTCCGGCCTTAATTTCCAAAGAGAACTCTGCAAGTTCAGGATCACTAACAGTAACAGTTTGATCAACACCATCTTCAACAATAAAAGACTCATCTATTTTCATTGGCGCAAGATAAATAATTCGATCTAAAGCATTTCTTTGTTGATGCCCAAAAGATAAATCCATAACAATTTTTGAAAATCTTTTATTTGTATCATAACTCTCATCTACACTTGTTCCATCAATTAGAACTTGTTGATTACCAACAACAGGATCAATAATTTCAAATCGTCCATCAATACCTGTAACTGTTTCTTGATTAGAATCTAAAATGGTAACAGTAACACCCGGAAGTGGATTCCCATTTACATCATGAACAGCACCAGCAAAAGTAGTGTCAGCATTATAGTCTAGCGTTATTTCTTCATCATAATCCCATAGGTCATATCTTGTAGATAGGTCTATTTCGTTGGCAAAAGATATAACAACTTCAAAACGACCAAGATGGTCACTTGTAATGGTTTTATCACCAAAAAAACCTGTGCTTATTTCAACTTCTTGATTTGGAAACCTTGTGGCCCCTTCTTTACCTTTAATTTTTAGTCCATTATTAAAAGGCTCAATAGTCATAAGCTCTGCAAATAAAAGCCTTGTAGCAAGTTCAAAGTCAACGGTTCTAACTGTCTCGTTTCCTGCAAGGTCTACTGCACGAACTTCAACTATTTTCTGTCCTTCACTTGTGAATACTTTATTAAAGTTAAAATTATTTCCAGATAAAGGAACATCATCCTCTCCTATCATCAAAGATGACAATTGCTCTGAAGAAAAACCTTTAAACTTAACAGTATCTTTTCCAATAATAAATGCCGTATTATCAGGTTCTTCTAATGTAATCTCAGGAGGAGTTGTATCCAAAGTGATATTAACTAAAGATTCTCTACTCATCTGTCCGATTTCATCAAAGGAAATGATTTCAATAAAGTTAATTCCTTCTTCTAAGTTTAGTACTTCTGATAAGCTTGGAGATGTTAAGTCTTGGGCCACAACTTGGTTATTTAAAACGATAGAGGTTCTTGTTTGTGTCTCATCATTTACAACTACATCTAATTGAAAAGATCCATTATTCACTAGCTGATTATCTGAAGTTAAAATTGAAATATCTGGAGCATCGTCTCTTACTTCTACGTTATATTGTACAATTGTAGATGCGTTACCCGCCATGTCAGTTGATACAATTTTTACAATATTCATTCCCTCATTTAAGAATAAATAACCCGATAAATTTTTATCATTAGTGGAAATTCTTTTATCATTACTAACATAAACTTCAGTTAAAGTGTCACTATCATCACTAATAGTAATATTATAGTCTAGTCTTGCTCCAAGTAAACGATCACCATCTTGAATATCTGAACTAATAACGGGAGATAATTCGTCTATAGATACAAGTTTAGTCAGTACTGTTTTAGCTTCTTTATCATCAAAAATTTCAGCCTTGATTAAAAATGATCCATTCCCACCTTGAGAATAAGAATGTGAAATACTTTCTCCTGTATATTCACTACCGTCATCCATACTCCAATTTATTAAAGTAATTTTACCATCACGGTCTCTTAAATTAGCTATTGAACAATTAAATTGTGTTAAATTTTGAGTACAATCTATCTGTCCTTCAGGAAGATAGTTCTCAGGTTTTGCAACATGACCTAAATAATAAGGTTTTGACCTTGCTCCATCATCACCAACAACAATTAACTCAACTGTATAGGCACCTTCTTGATTAAAAGTATGTGTGTATGAGTCAACAGTTGTTGTGTCCTGCAAGCTTGAATTAACATACCATTCATAAAATGCGATATTTGACTTTGAGTAAATTGAATCTGAACCATCAAAAGTTACCGAACTTCCTATTATGCTAAATTTATCACTAGCACTCATTGATGCTAGTGGAAGTATTTGTTCACCTGTAGCATTTATTGGAGTTTCAGTAAAATCTTGATTACCTAATTCGTCTGTAATTGTTAGTGTAACTTTGTATACACCTTCATTTTGATACGTATGAGACACAAGAGGCCCTGACCCCGTGTTTCCATCACCAAAGTCCCATGCATAATTTGTAATTTCACCATGAGCTGACATTGAATTATTCGCATCAAAGTTTATTGCTAATGGTGCTTGTCCAAAATATTTGTCTGCGTTAATGACTGGAGCTAGTAAGTTCTGAGGAACCCCTTCTTGCGCTCCGTATAAGCTGATATCTATATCATCAGGAATTCCGACATATACAGAACTTAAGTACGTTTCATCATCCCCAATAATGACTGGTTCTGTAATATCAAAACCTAATTGACCATTATCATTTCTCCCCCAACACCTTGCTTTTTTATTTTCTAACACCGCACAAGTACTACTATCATTTAAAAGAAAAGAAACTATCTTCTCGTTAAAATCAATTTCTATTGTTGAACTAGGAAATTCATTATCTCCAATATGATTTGTGTGGCTTAATCCTAACTGGCCGTCCGTATTTTTCCCCCAGCATCTTCCGTTGCCATCATCAAATAAGACACAAGCAATATAAGATTTAGAAAATAAGTCTTTCGCTGGTTTTCCTAAATTTACATATGGGTATTGTGAAACAGTTGGAAAGGTTTGAGTTGAGCCTGTCCCTATTGTCCCATAACCATCTGAATTTCCCCAACATTTTACATCACCAGTTGCGAATAAAGCGCAAAAAGCTCCATTCATAGACGATATTTTCACAAGATCATTTCGCCCAAAATCAATTGCGCCTAACCCAAAGGGTGTTTCATCATCGCCTATAATTTCAGATGAAATTTGTCCCATCGCTGGTCCGTTATACCCCCAACACTTAACCGAATTATCCTCTAGAACAGCACAAATATTGGTAACTGAAATTGCTACGTCTTTAACTAGCCCACCAACTTGAATATCAGGTATTTGGCCTAAGGATTCATCATCTCCTAAGTCGTTAAGATGTCCCTGTCCTAGCTCCCCATAACGATTATCACCAAAACACCTTAGTTTACCTTCTCCATATATAAGACAAGTCTTATTATAATTAGCGACAACTTTAGTGATAGGTTCTGCTAAGCTTAATGCAGGTAAAGATGAAGGTAATTCATTATCCCCAATTATTGTATAACCAGGTAAGCCAAGTTGACCGTATGATCCATAACCCCAACATCGTGCTGTTCCATTTACTAACAAAGCACAAGCATGATGAAGACCTCCCGAAACTTGTATTGCCTTGGCTCCAAGTCCAACGACAGGAGCATTTTCAACTGGTATTCCTTCTCCAACATTTCCTGAAATACCAGCACCACATTTACCCAAATAATTACCTCCGACACATTTAACATCGCCAGTTGTAGTTATAAAAAAGCCAGTATCGTACCCAAGTCCAGAGAGAGGTTGCCCCAAATACTCATTACCTGCGCTTAGTACTATTACCTCATCTTCAATCGTATCAAGTCCTAATTTTCCTATTCCAATATTTCCAAGAGTATCTTCTAGAGAAACTTCAATAATATTATAATTACTCTCCGGCAAAGGATAACTTCCATTAAAATGAACAGTAATTTTACCTAAATTTGTATCGACGCTATACTTATCACTTGTGATTATTTCATCATTGAGCTTAACAATTAAGCTTGCATAATTAATCCCACTCAAATCTGAAGTAAATATATCTAAATCTAATGTGGTAGAAGAAAGTACTCCACCTTCTGGATGAAAATTATAAATAGGCCCATAAATATCTTCAGGAATCGATTCAACAACATTGTAAATAAATGACTTAGCTGAATAGTTACCATTTATGTCACTCACTCTAACAGAAAGATTTAATCTTTGATTTTGAGAAATCGCATTTTGATCTAAGAAGTCAACTTTGATTGTGTCTGTTGTTTCAAACGAATAAAGAGATGTATCCAAAGGTGTGTTATCTCTATAAACTTCTAAAGTATCATAATTAACACCTTCATTATCATAAAAGGTAAACATAATACTTGTTTCGTCTTGAGATATAAACTTTTCCGGAATATTTGAAACAATTTGAGGTATTTCAAGGTCTGTTATTGTTGGATCAGTTACTATAATTGTATCTGTACTAGTTGAAGATTGTCCTAAAGTATCAACAATCTCTAAAACTACGTCAAAAGAGCCTGCACTCGTAAAAACATGACTAATGGTACTTGAATCATTAATAACTTGTGTTCCGTCAGAAAAGTTCCATCTATATTCAAGGTCATCATCACTTGTTGAGCTAGAAGCATCAAATACAACCTTAAGTGGTTTCTCGCCAGATTGAAGTGAACTTGTAAACGAAGCAATTGGTAATTGGTTTTCAGTAAATGTAATATTCTGAGTAAAGCTTGCTGTACTTCCTTGAGTATCCGTAACTGTCAAAGTCACAGGAATTATACCTGAACTCATCTGCGTATAGTCAGTTTTTGGACTATTTGTTATAAAAGGAGAATCGCTACCTACTTGCCACTGATATTGTATTATTCCTTTATCATCACTCGAACTTATCGCATCTAACTCTAGCTTCGCAGGAACAATACTTGAAGCTAAATTAAACGTAAAATTTGCAATAGGATTTGGATTTGAAAAAACAGTTATTGGATATTCTTTGCTATCAACTAAACCATGTGAGTCTGTTACTTCAAGTCTTAATAGATTCATTCCACTCTCTAAAAGAGTAAATTGACCTGTTTTACTTGAACTTAAGAGAACATCATTTAAAGACCATTTATAACTTAGTCCTGAATTATCATCAACTGAAGCTGAAGCATTGTAATTTATATTTAAAGGATAATCTCCTAGCATTGGAGAAACATAACCTCTTGCAACTGGTGCACGATTCAAAGAAATAATTTTTGATGTTTTATCTTTGTAACCATCTGAATCTGTCACCTCTAAAAAAACTGAGTCGCTTCCATCTCTATCGAGAACAACTTGAGAAATAGGATCAGTGGTAGTTAAAAGCTCAGTACCATCTTGCATATACCATCTATAAGTAAGTCCTGATACATCATCACTACTAGCACTTGCATTTAAATTTAGAGTAAATGGTTTTTGGTCTCCTGTTACGGAAACCGTAAAATTAGCCTGAGGTCCTGAATTGACTCTAATTGTTTTTTGAACACTATCTGTTCGTCCATCAAGGTCAATTGTAGTTAGTCTTGCCGTATAAAAGCCCGGCTCAGTATAAGTGTATTTAATATAAGGACTTTCAATTTGCTTAGAGAAGCCATCACCGAATTCCCAAAGATAAAACTCAATTCCTGTTTCATCACTAGATAATGATGCATCAAAATTTACATCCAAATGAGGATTTCCAAAATCTTTATCAACAGAAAACTTTGCATTAGGATCATCATTTGCTCTTATTGCCAAAACTGATTTTTGAGAGCTTACTTCAATCCCATCACTGTCAATCGCTGTAAGCTTTATAACATACAGGCCCGGCTCATTATATACTTTATCCAAGTCAAAAGTATTTGAAACATTCTCAGATCTTCCATCGCCATAGTCAATTCGGATCTGAGAAAAATCACTATCATCTAAAATTAATTCGTTTTCAATATTTACAGTTAGTGGAACAATACCTTTTAGTTTATTGACATTAAAACCTATAACTGGAGACTTATCATCAGCAACAACTAAGGCATAATGCTTTACTAATGTTGCTCCCCCTCCATTTGAAAATCCCTCAACTGTAATATTATATAGCCCCGCAGATTTATATTTATGTGCACTCTGATTAGAATCTAGATTTTTAATAGTTCCATCGCCAAAGTTTATTCTTACTTTGTCATATAGTTGATCATTTAATACTTGAAAATTAATTATTGTTTCTGCAATTGTTGAATTTGTAGAAAAGGTTAAGCCTAAATCACTTAAACTAGTATCAAATATCGCTGTTTTTGTTTTAGAATGAGATACATTTGAAACTAGGTTCGTTACAGTTAATGTCACAGATAAAGTTTGCGCCTCTGTTATTTGATGATATTTGACAGGATGATACTGTATCGAATCTTCTCCATTTATAGTCCATTCGTATTTATATATCTCATCATTATCTAATGAAGCATCAAGAACAACAGTTTGAGGGTAAGTTGTCCCTGAATAAATAATATTAAAATCACCTAAATGAACAGGGTTTTCTAAAACTTCTATTTCAATTGATTCTGATGATGTTTGTCCAAGTCCATCTTTTGTTGTTAATGTTGCAGTAAACACTCCTTCACTATTGTATATATGCTCTACATTTTGAGCGTTAGCACTTACAAATGTATCCCCATCTCCATAGTCCCAAGAATATTCAACAATAGCATTGTCATCACTAGATAAACTTCCATCAAAATTTACTCTAAATGGTGTTTTTCCCTTTATGGCCGTGGCCAATACTTTCGTAATTGGAGCATCATCTCTTGGATTAACAACAAAATTTAACGTGGTTGAATCTGATCTTTGCTCTACAGTATTATCATATGCTGTTACTGTAACATTAAAATTTCCAGCTTCCTGAAATGTATGCTCATAGGTTAATTCTTCCGATATAACAGTTGTTCCATCACTAAATTCAAAAACAAAATAATCGATTTGACCAATAGGCTTCGATTGAGTCCCATCAAATGTAACAGTAAAAGGTACTTTTCCTGTAGTCTCTGAAGGAGTCACAATTGATTCTATTTGCTCTAAATCTTCAATTGTTACACTTTCCATTATATATGTTGAACTTAGTCCATCAAAATCAGTAACTGTTAAGGTTGGAAAATACTCACCAGCTTGAGTATACTGATATGTCTGTGTAGCAACTGATGAAGAATATGAATTTCCATCTCCCATATCCCAGTTATAGCTTGTAATGTATGAACCATAACTAAATGATGAACTAGCATCAAATCCTATTGATTCATTTTTTCTAGCAGTGCTATTACTTATTTCAGCAAATGCAAAAGGCTCTTGAGGCTCATCACTAAAGCCATGCTCTCCTTCATATGTTTGAGTAACATCTGATTCCCCATCTTCACTGATTTCAATCTCTTTAAAAATGTAAGCTGATAGGCCATATTCATTATATATTGTTAATGAAATTGAAACTCTATCGTATGAACTTAAGTTATAACTAAGCAGTGGATCTGCTTCAGATATTAATGTTGGGCCATCGATTCGCCAGTCATATTGAACGATCTCTGCTGTATCAAAAGAGCTAGAAGCATCCAAGTTTAAAACGAAGCCATTCGTAGAATCACCAGAAATTGTATAATCAAACTTTGCTATTGGAGGTGATGGCTCTGTAATTCTTTGAACTCTAACGTTATCAACAAAACCACCAACTGTATCACTAATACCTTTCCCAATAAAACTTAAAGTAGATTCACCATTACCACCCTCAACTATATAACTAAAATCCTGCCATCCTTTTATATCTCCATACAATGGGGATATAACGACATTATTCCATTGCACTTCTACACCATTAGTTAAGGAATTATAGATACGTGGTGTATAACTAAAACTTACAAGATATTTATCATTAGAACTAGTATCTAGTGTTTGTGTAAATTTTGAATTACCTGTTGAATCAAGTTCAATTTTTAAGTCCGAAAGTCTTGGAGTTACCTCACCAGCGATTTCTCCTTTATGAACTTCTATAGGATGTGTTTCTGTTGTTGTTAAGTCGCTATACCAATCATCTATTGCAACACTAAGATTTTGATCTTGATTTGGAAAAATTAGATCAGGCCCTTCTTCAAAACTACCATTTTGAATAATATCTAAACCTTCTGAATCAATTAAACTAACTGAATCAATAAACCCATGATTAGAATCTTCAGCACCTAAAGCACGAAACTCTACTTTCATATCTTCGGTTAATGATGAGACATCAAATACAAACTCTTTCCAATCAAAACCGATTGAAGATAAAGTTCCTACTTCTTCATCATTTATGCGAACAGATATTTCATGACTTGAATTACCAAGTAAACTATTTGAGTTATAAAAAACTTTTAATTGATAAATATCTTCCGGCTCTACTTTTAGCTCTTGAATTAAATTAGTATTCTTACCAGCGTCAAGGGCTATCTTATAATTACCATCATGAGCTGATACAATTGATGAATTAGTGTCGAGAATAAATGGAAGCGCTATTTCATTAGGGACAGCATCCCAGCCACCATAAGAATCATAATGTCTCTCATAATTTTGTTGGAGACTTATATTAAATAAATCTTGAACAAAAGTAGACTGTAATAAGTTTTGAGATAGATATTCTTGGTCTTTAAATACCCTAACATTATCAATGAAAGCTCCTACACCATTAGCACTACCATACCCAACAAAGCTTATTCTTGCTGTTCCTGAGCTTGGAGCTGTAAAGCTTATTACTTTCTCTGACCAATATGCATTTGAAGCAGAAAATGTTCCTTCTAATGAGCCATCAATGTATACTCTTGCTCTAGAGCTAAAATAGTTTCCATCACGAGCACTAAAATCAAAAATTAGCTGATAATCCTCTCCGGCATCTAACTGCAAATCTTGATATACCTCTGTATTTCCTCCGGAGTCTAGTTCCATTTTTACGACTTGATTTGAAGCTGTAACTCCTCCACTGAAATTTGAATGAAGCCTAAAATTAGGTTCACCATTACTAATATTCCACGACTCAATAAAGGAATAACTTTTATTATTATCTCCAACCAAGTTTAGATCATGTCCGATTTCAAAAGAGCCGTTTTTTACATAGTTCTTTGGAATGTACTGAATAAAACTTTGAGAATAAGAATAAGTGGAAAATATTGCCACAATGAGAAGTAAACATTTTAACAAAACGTGCTCCAATGTATAAATTAATGATAAGATGCTCAATTATCGGAACATCTCAAAACTTTCCTTACAACTATTAAGGATTTCTTCTCTGATAAAGAAAGTTTTATTCAAACAAACTATTCTTTATCTTCTTTTGGCCCAAACATGTACTCTATAAGGGCTCGAAAAAATCATTAATCTATTTTATCATTTGGAACATTTTTCTTATGAAGACTTAAAACTCAAATAAAAATATCTTAACGCCTGATAACGATTTTAAATACTTTTTAAAGGTGTTTTAAAGGAGATCATTCTACTTTAATTATTTTCTCATAAGCTGAACTAAATAAATAATATGTGCCGAATAAATAAGGCAAAATTATAATTTAAACAAACCATGCAAATATTTTTAATATTATCCACACAAAATAAATCAATAAATAAAATCTAAAAATATAAAAAATCTTAAATGAAATTTCTTTTATTGAGTTTACTAGCAAACTTGGTAATATCATCTTCGCTACTCCGTTATAAAAATTTTAAATCGTTGGTAATTCCCTTAATATGAATTCCTGACTTTCTTATATAGATTTGCATAGTCTTTAGGTCTTTCCATCCGCCCATTGACATAACTTTTATCGGCTCTATTCCTTTAGAAAGCATAATCGTAGCCCATGAAGCCCGAAGATCATGAAAACGTATTAAAGGAAGATTGATCTCTTTAAGGAATGCTTTCAATGGTTTTGCTTGAGTACCTGTTTCCCAATCTCGAATACGAGGAAGTACATATTCACTTGTTCTATTTAAAAATAAATCATTAATTATTGGCATTAAACTAGGAGCAATTACAACAATCCTATCATCCCCTGACTTTGTACTTTTAAACCCATTGACCTTATTCCAAGAATGAGTGATATAAATAAGTCTGTTTTGGAAGTCTACATTTTCCCATTTTAATGCATATAATTCACCATTTCTTAATCCCGTATAGCAAGCAACTGCCCATACAGGAAACCATTCATGATTTCTTTGTTTTGCTTCTTTTAAAAAAACTTTTACCTCTTCTTCTTTTAACATTTTTTTGATTTTTTCATTATTTTTAAATTTAAGCTTAGGACAAGGATTAGTGGCCAATATGTTCTGTTCAACTGCATATTTAAATACCGCTCGTAAATACTTAAGCATATTTTTTCGATGTGCTTCAGAAAACTTGGAGCACTTCTCCATTATAAATTCTCTAATTTCTGAAGTTGTAAATTGATCGACATACTTATTGCTCCAAAGATAATATGTATTTGCCTTTATGCATTCTCTATAATTTTTAAGTGTATTCTTCGCGATTCCGCAGTTAGCATAATAATCCAAAAACTTTTCAACAAGTTCAGGCCATTTCATATAAGGAGCATCATTAAACTTTTCAGCTAGCTTAATTATTAATTGTTTATAAACCTTCTCTGCCTCAGCTCTAGTCTTTATTCCTTGACGTCTTAAGCCCCTTGACTGCCGCGTTAGAGGGTGTCTTCTGTGATACGTAACCACATAATACTTTTTCTCTCTGTCATATTTAATTCCCATTGCGACCTCCAATTAACCTATGAAGGTATTTAAAAAAGCCTTAACTGCTCTTAGTTTAGATGGTTCAAGCCTCTTAATTATTTCGACACACTCTCCACGCATATTCTCAGGAAGAATGATATCTCCTTGAAGCATCTTTTCGAATTCTTCATAGCTGTAACCATAGACATCGAGAAAACTTATAATGATTTGTTTAGTGAGGTCTCGCCTACCATTTTCCGAATGACAAACTGTAGACTCTGACATCCCCATGATTCTGCCTACACCTCTAACTGATAAATTGCGTGATTCTCGAAGGTACTTAAGAAGTTTTCCTTCTCTCGTTTCGATCTTTAAATCGCATCTTCTGTTCTTCTTTTTTGTGGCTTTCATAAACTACTCCTTGATGTAAATTGCCTTTTAAATTTGCTCAAACCGATACACTGAGTAGTTGTTTAAAATCAGAAACTTAACTGCGCTTTTTTGTCATTTTTTGCCATTTTGCTACACTGTATAGTCTTGCAAAAATTCACTTAGCCAAAAAGTTAGCCACAAATAGCCACATCAAGACTGTTCGAGACAAGTTCAGACAAGTCTCAACGTCCGATTCAAACACAAGTTACTGTAATTAAGTAGCTGATTTTAATAATGTTTAAGGAAAGAGGGCTTCCACCACCGGAATCCGATGGTGGAGGTGGTGGGAATCGAACCCACGTCCAAAAGCAAGTCCAGCAGAAAGCACTACGTGTGTAGTTCCATTAGAGCAAGGAACGGCTGTGAGTTTTTTGTCAAAAACACAAATCTCGGTGGCTTTTTACAGGCAGTCCCGACGGGCCTGTGAGGCTTATTTTTCCGACCTCCCTCAGAGGTCTTTACCTACTTTTTGTTATCGGTGTAGGCCCCTCAAATGTTGCAAATAGTCTTTGGACTATGCAGCCATTGCGTATTCTACTTCGTTTCCGAGTAAATTTGGGCGGCTTTTTACTAGGCCTGCCGACCAACCTAGACACGCGCTTAATCCTTCAGTGCCCCTGTCGAAACCAGTGCACCCCCGTGATAATGTTCGATTTTAGCATAAAAGTATTAAGCAATCTATTGATAAATACAAGTCTAGTCCAAATCAATACTAGCGCAATTAATACAAATCGATGCATAAGGAATAGCATTTAGCCTTTCTGATTCAATCTCATCACCACAAGCAGCACAGGTCCCAAAAGTTCCATGTTCAATTCGTACAAGTGCACTATTGATTTTTTTAAGTTCATTTCTTTCAAGCTCATCAAGTCCATCAATCACTTCATCATTTGTAATTGCAATCGCCTGTTCACTAAAGTCTTGAGGGATTGCTCCTGATACTCTTCTTTTATCGGCGTCTAAATGGCTGATTCTTACTTCGAGCTCATTTCGTCTATTTTCTAACTTTAATTTAATTTTGTTTTGAAAAAATGCATTCATAGTAACTCCTTTTCAATAAATTATACTATGGGCCATCTCTGAAATTCATGATATTGATCAAAGAAAATAATGATACTCATATTAAAGCCCCGAGTTTTGTGGTGTATTTCCTATAATTTCAAATACCTTATTGATAGATTGTCCCGACATTGTTCTGATATGTATCAGATATTTACCCTTGGCCATTTTTTGGAGTGGAATAACTGCTTGTAAAACTTTTTGCTGATTAAAACAAGGTATATCTTTTAGAATCATTCTAGGTAATAAAACAATTACATCATCATAGTATTTTAATTCCACATCAGATTGATTAAAACTTAAACAAGACTGATCTAGTTTTCCACCTAAAATAACCCTAGGAGTTTGCTCGGTACTTATTAAGTCTAAAATGAATGCAGAGCTGAGTGGTGCATACAACTCATCATCAACTGCCGAACTTATAGTCGCTTTTTTAATCAAAAAGTTTTTTTCTAGATCCCCTGATACTATTTTATATTTCCCTGTCTCCAATTGCCCTAAAGAAATAGTCTTTTGAAACTCAAGTACTATCTCGTTATTCTCACAATGAATTAGTTCTCGATTTTTCACTGACTGAGAAATTGTAAAAACCTTTTTCACATTATCAAAAAAAATTGATGTTTTACCCAACTCATAACAAAGGCTTGGAATCTTTCCAGTCAAAACAACCTCAACCCTATCGTTATTGTCATAACCGACTGGAGGTATATATAAATTTTCAAGAGTGATTTCTTTTTTATTCATCCCATATATTGTTTGACTAAAAACTAACACTACTAATGACATTACTAATTTTCTTTTCATTACATATTCTCCTGTTTTTTATTACTCAATTTGATAAGACTCTCAATTAATAGAGCAAGTGGTTCACCGTATTTTGCAGACTGAGCTCCAGCCTGTTTCCATGCTTTTGAGATAATATTTTTACCATCCCAGTGACTATCGCCGAGGATGAAAAAGTCTCCATTTGATAAAGCCCGGGCATTCGTAACAGGAGTCCATAAGAAGTCAGGATGTCCGCCACGATACCACTCTCCGCCAATAATATTATAATTTTCATCTAACTCTAGATCATAAACATAAAAAGCACGGTTACTTTGATCAAACTCCTCTGTATCATAATCTCTATGGGTCGCTTGAGTCTCGACTAAATAAGTCACCATCATTTCAATACCAACAATATACTTCGTTTTTTTTGATCGATACTTTTTAAAAGGATCATTCTTATAATCTTCATTTGAAATAATTGCCTCATCAAGCAAAGCCACCTTTTCATCTACAAGCGGATTAAAATAAGTATACTCATAAGACAAAACAGGTTGATTCCAAACCTCATAATCATAAGTCGCATCCATAATAAAGGGACGTTTATGGACGCCTAACATATTTACGATTGATTTATGCCAAGTACCAGGATTACTATCCTGACAATTTTGAGAAATGATACGTCCATTTTCATCTCTTTCTGGAGATTGATCATTACAGCGTCCTCCAATGAAATTTATATTTGCCGAAGCCTTTGCCCATAACAAAGAGGCTAGTGCTTTTATATCACTTGGATAAAAGCTTACTTTTTTCCCATCAGTTGCAGTTACAGAAATTTTATTTTGAGGTCGATCTAGCATATAACTTGCTGCTGCCCAACCATGACAAATTCCCATCCAAGACTCAACTCTGCCTTGTCTTTCAAAATAATATCTACCTTCATTCCACATAGCATGAGTTAAGCTATCACTACCTGAAAGACCTAAGACATAATCATACTTTTCTGAAGGAGAGAGAGAATCAATTAGCTCGGTGTCATCTTGACTTAAAACATATTCACTTGTCGTGTTTTGAACAAAATCATATGACTCTTTCCATCCTTCTAAATATAAAAAGTCTTGATCTGCATAGCGACTGCCTAAAATTCCTTGATTAATAGGCCAATAACTATCAGACCATGGCCTAGTTAAAAGTTCTTTTGAATTTTCCAGATTCTTTTGTTCCATAATTTTTATATTGGATAAAACAGAATCACCAACTAAAACCTCTGCTAAATCATTTGCTTCAAACTCACTTTTTATAGTTGGTGTTCTTTGTTTTAATAATTTTCTTATTTGAAACTTATCCTCTAAAGATCTTTGGAGCTCTCGCTGTAAATATGCTTTAGGTTTTTCACGAAACTTCAGTAAAAAAGTCTCTAGTTCGTAAGCGCCAAAAACAATCTTTGGCAAAATAAATAACAATATTAAAAACTTCATACTTCCTCTTTTGTTTAAATTTTTAATGCAATATTTGTATCGATCACTATCGTCGCTGTTAATGACTCATATTTTCTGAAAACATGAGAAAAGTCACAAATCTGTCAGTCAGTCTATTTTTTAAACACTCTTACGATTCTAAGTATCTAAAAACATGAGGTTTCTTCTCCTTTCCAACTGGCATAGACTTTGCTTCAATATTGGTAGGGAGATTATTATGATTAAAAACTTTATTCCTAAACTTGTGATCTTAACTAGTATTGGCTTTGTTCTAAGTGTGACAGGGCTATTAACTCAAAATATTCAAACGATGCAACTTGCAAATAGTGAAGTACTAATTGCTCTACTTTATTGTGCCGCAACTGTTTTTGCAGTTCTGGGTTTCAAGTCGTACTTTAATCTTCTCAAATTTAATGATTTGAATATTGAAAGAGAAAAACTTAAAAAACTTTTTGAGCTTCAAGAGCAAAACACAGTTAAAGCTGATCAAGAGAATCTAACAAATCTTAACATTAACAATACAGATACAGACAACCAAAACCAAATCAATTTATAATTTATGCCCTAACCTAAACGAGGGCATAAAATGCAAAATTCTCAATTAGAAAAAAATATTTCAAAAGTATATCTCATACGTTTTTTTGCCATGTTTATGGTACTAATGCCAGTGATTGTTCCTTTCTTTCAATCAGTCGGTATTGGGATGGAAGGCGTTTATATATTGCAATCAGTTTTTGCAGTTACTGTCTTTATTTGCGAAATTCCTTCTGGATATATTTCAGATCTTTTGGGACGAAAGAAAACCCTTATTGTTGCTTTTTTTCTTAAAGGTTTAGGTTTTAGCTTATTCCCTTTCGCCCAAGACTTATCTTTATTGATTATAGCAGAGATAATTCTAGGATTTAGTGTTTCACTTTTTTCAGGAACAGATACTGCAATTATCTATGACACTCTTGAGGCAATGGGCTCTAAAAAGGCGCAGATAAAAATCCTTGGTAAAAGTATTTCTGCTGGCACATTCGGCGAGGCCTGTGCATCTTTGATCGCAAGTTTGTTAATGCTTGTAAGTTTTAATCCTTATCAGCTCTCGATTATTTCTGCGATTTTTAGTTGGATCTCTTTTTTTATTGCCTTCAGTATTATTGAGCCCCCACGGCTTAAAATGAATAATACCCACAAAGAAAATTTTAAATACATTTATCGAGGCTTATTTAAACAATCAACTTTAATGAACCTTATTTTACTCAATACTATTTTTTATTTTAGCTCTACCCTTTTTGCCGTTTGGATGTTTCAAAAGTACTGGGAAAATATTCATATCCCATTAGTTTATTTTGGTTTTTTATGGGGTATTTACAATCTGGTTGTTTCTATCTGTAGTCGATATGCATATAAAATAGAAAAACATCTAGGAAGCTCAGTGACTTTGATTTTAATCGGTCTTTTTCCTATTGCAGGCTATTTTGGTATTTCTTTTATTGATCATTTTTTAGGAGTCGTTATTTGTTTGAGTTTTCAAGTCTGTCGAGGTCTTGGACAAGTTATTCTCAAAGACGCTCTTAACAAAAGAGTTACTGCTGATTTTAGAGCGACTGCCAATAGTATCTCTCAAATGGGTGTTCGTATTCTGTTTACAATTATAGGCCCAATCATTGGTGTCCTTATTGATAAAAAAGGGCTGAGCGATACAACTTTAATAATGGCCATTTTTTATTGTATTGTTTTTGTAGCTGTTATGATCCCATTGGTTTTACAGCGGAAGAACTTTATGCAAATTTCCAAAGCTTAGGCCAAAACTAATTGGTTCCAAGCATTAAGACTTCTTTGAAGTTTTTGCATTTCAAGATTTATTTGTTCTTTTAATTCTGCTAATTGAGCTTTGTATTGAGCGCCTTGATCTTTTAATTGATCTTTTTTCTGCTCATACTCTTCTTTCAAAACAGATATAGATTTTTTAAGCTCTTGAACTTTTTTTTGCGCCTCTAAAACTTTTTCTTTAAGCTGCAAAACAATTGGATCGATTGCTTGATTTTTCTTTTCTAACATTTCGAGTTTGACTGCCATTTGAGCTTTTAAAATATCAAATTGAGAAACTGTCCTTAAGTGGCTGGCCATTTTTAATTTCTCTAAAATTTGTATCGTCCATTTTGTTGGATCCCAGTGATACCATTTGATTCCATTTCTATAATCATATTGAAATTTATGATGAAAATTATGATACCCCTCTCCATGAGTTAAGAACGCTACAAACCAACTGTCTCGCGCTGTTATTTTTGTCGAATAAGG
This sequence comes from uncultured Oligoflexia bacterium, assembly GCA_950061135.1. Lineage (GTDB taxonomy): Bacteria > Bdellovibrionota > Bacteriovoracia > Bacteriovoracales > Bacteriovoracaceae > CATLVU01. The sequence goes on along the minus strand of CATLVU010000004.1, from coordinate 30,150 downwards.
TTTATTTCCAATAAAATGACAAATCGAGTTTACAAAGAACGTCGATTGCTGAGTTAAAAAGATACGAAGGCCGCCAGCGATAATTAGCCCTCCAAAAAAATCTCCCCACGCCCATGCCACAAGAGCTGGAAATAAATATCCAGCGGCGATACTACAAGCAACATAATATTTATGTTGAATATTCACAAGAAAGTTTTTTTGAAGGTCAGGAGCATGAATTGGTTTATCGACATAGTCTTTATTTACAAGCCATCCAATATGAGCATGCCAAAAACCTTTGGTGATACTGTAAGGGTCGTTTTCAGTATCTTCATGACGATGATGAATTCGATGATCAGATGACCATTTTAAAGCTGAGCCTTGAAATGCCGATGCTCCGAAAAACAAAACCCAAAACTGTACAAAAGTATTTGTTTTAAAACTTTTATGAGCAAAATGACGATGATATCCAACGGTAATACTTAAATTAGTAACAATTGCAAAAACTAAAGCAAAAGCAATTGTAGCTAAGCTCAAATCTATATAATAAAGATAAAAACCAAGGGCAATAAAAGTCACTGCCGGATTTAGGATTAAGAATAATAAATTGGTCCAATCGATTTTTTTAAGTCTGCTCATAAAAACTCCCTATAACCAGTATAGCATATCAATAGAAGAGTTTGTGTGGCCATAATAAATAAAAAAATCTGTAAGTACTTAAAAATTCCAAGGAGGGCACTGTATAATTGTATTCATACTAGCTTTCTACGATACCAAAAAGCCAAAAGAACTGAAGCGACCAACGCAAATCCCCACATAAAAAAATAATGAAACACTAATCCGTGCCAAAAATCCCCACGACAAACAACTTGCATCAATACTCCAACAATAGTTGTGGAGGCGATAGAAGAAATCAATAAGGTTTTATAGACTTCTTGAATTAATCCTTTATTTAAAAAACAAAATGACAATCCAAAAGTAAACACACCATACACGAGAGCTTCTACTTCACAATGAGCTCGCATAATCATAACCTCGTGAGGAAATATTGATAATCTCAGGCCTATTGAAACTAAAAATAATGCCAATAAAGCAATTGAAATGATCTTGTTTTTTATAGAAACAACCTCTCCTGGAATAATTTCTAAAAAGGCAATCCTAAGCCCATAAAAGCTGGCCAAGAAACCAAAGATGAACTCAGGCCATGAGCCAAATTCAGTAAACTGCTTCCACTTTAATGAAGGTCCATTCAAAATAATAAATACGCTTATAAAAATTGAAATAATAAATAAAAATAGCACGGCCCTTAGCTTTGGAGCTAACAATTTTTTTGGCCTCACATAGTCACGAGATAAATTTTTTAAAAAATCATCTTGCTTATTCACTTAGATTCATCTCCATTAATTTAAAATTTTTTCCAAGCTCTTTATAGGCCCTAGAAACTCTTTTTCTCAAGGCTGCTTCACTAATTCCTTCTTTGGCAGCAGCTTCTTTATAGGAAAGGTCCTCAATTTTCACTAAAATAATCGCGTTTTTTAGCTTATCAGGAAGAGCAGTTACAACCTCTAAAATTCCATTTTTCCTCTCTTCCCTTTCAAGAATATTCGTTTGTGAACTATCACTTGTGACATAAATATTCTCGTCGAATAATATGGTTACTTCTTTGCGTGCCATCTTTCTAAAGTAATCACAACATTTAAATCGAATAATACTATAAAGCCAGGGTTTAAGACTTTTATCTACCTCAAATGTCGCCAATGACTTATAAACTCCAATCAAACATTCTTGAGTAATATCATCGGAGTCAACAATGTTTTTTGTATTTTTTATTACGATTGCTTTAACAAATGAATAAAGCTCTTGCATAAGCTGGTCGAAGGCTTCTCTATCCCCTTCTTGTGATTTAATTATAAGCTCTTTCCAATATTCTTTCATTTGTATTTTTTAATAGTATTAGGCCTTGAGAAAAAATAGAGTGACGGTAATACCTTAAGATCAAAAACAAGTCCTATTAGTATAATTGTTCCTAAAGCGATACCAAATTGTTTAATCGGAAGAAAGTCATTAAAACCAAACATAAAAAAACATATTGCAAGGACAAGACTCGTAATAAGAATCGGCTTTACAACAGTGTTTAAATAAAGCGCTAGCCTTAAACCTTTTTTATCTAAAACTTCTAATATATGAAAGCTGCTATCGACGATGAGACCTAATGAGATACTATAAGTCATCACAGTCGCAATATTAAAGCTTAAGCCTAAAATATAAAACAATCCAAAAGAAATAAAAACTGGAATAATATTTACCGAGATAAAAATCACAAAAACCCTTATTTTTCTAAAAACAATAAGCGCAATTGTAGAGATTAAAAGCAGACTAACGGAAAAACTTTTAAAAAGCGTTGCTATCATATTTTTTTGAGCAACCATTAAATGATGATAAAGTCCATTCACTTCATATTCATACCCATATTGCTCAAAAGTTTTTCTTAATTTTAAAATTATTTTTTCATACTCATGAACATTAATCGGTGAGCCCGTAAGAGTTATTCTATAATCATCTGCCAAAGGATAACCTTCACGCAAGATACTTGGAATTTGAGAACGTAAAGTATTATAAGAAATTAAAAAGCTTGGTATTTGAGACTTTCCTATATACTTTGAATTCGCAATTTGAATTAAACGATTTAAAGACAAAACTTTCATCTCTGGCATTTCTTTAATAAGGTCTCGCTCTAACTTCTCAAGCATGAGTAAGTCCTGCATCTTATTCTCTTTTTTGCGCTTTACAACAATCTCCACAAGAGGAATACCTAAAACTTCACTCGCAACTTTATTCATGCTTGATAACATGCCAGAGCTTTGAGGGAAATAACGATTAGCATCGGTCAAAATGGGAATCTTGCCATAACTCCAAATACCTATAACAATCGAACAAATAAATAAAAAGATAATAGATTTAATTGAAAAAAAGTTTTTAAGCCTTGATAAAATACTCTCAGGTATTATGTCATAGGACTCCAAACAAAATCTCTTAAGCGAGTCAATCGCCAAAAGCCAACCGATACTGATTAAGCTCGTTACCACTATTAGAATACCAGTCAAGATTCCAAATTCACTAATTGCCGACAAATCAGATAAGTATAGAGTCGAAAAACCAATTACTGTTGTTAAGATTGTAAGAAACACAGGACGACGTTTTTCAAGCAATGCCGACTTGAAGGTTTTAAATTCAATTGCCGTAAAATATAAATGCAGCACTAAAGCAAGGTTTACAACGAAAACTAAAAGAGGAACTACTGAGTTCACAAGATTACTACTACCTAAAAAAAACTTTATAAAGCTCAAGCTGATTAAAGAAGATAAGACACAAGGTAAATATAAGCAGATAGTGCTAAAAAAACTCCTCAACAAAATACATAATAAAACAAAAATACCAAGATATATTGCAGGAAATAATTTATCTTTAATATCTTTTGAATATCTATCTAATAATAAATTTGTATAAGGGACTCCGATTAGATGATACTCTTTTCCAATCTTTCCTAATTCAGCGTTCGAGAAAATTTGTTCTATAATAGTTTTTAGCTGTTCATCACCCTTTTCTGAAAACAGGATAATTGCTCGATCGAGTTTTATAATTTGACTTAACTCTTTGGGAGTATTGTTACTAGTTAATACCTTCAACTCAGGTAAACTTATTAGTTTCTCATCTAGAAAAGTTGATATGTTTTGGAGATGAGAATCAGACTGAATCACAAGGTAAGTAGACTCTTTAAAATTGTTTAAAAAGCTTGCGTATTCCTGTTTACCTGAATTTGTTAAAAAAAGACTCTCTTTATTTTTTTGAACTAAATCCATTGAATACACAAAACAAAAAACTAGCAATAGGACTGTCGTTACTATATAAAAAACGGATTTTTTTTGACTTAAAAACAATATATGCTCCTGAATATACAATTCCATTAAATGATGCAAACATCTATTAGGCAAGTCTAGAAAACAATGGCATAATTTTATAAATTGGAGACTATACTATGCCCTATATTGTTGATGTTCAAACAGCATTCCCGGATTATTATTACACGCAAGATGAACTCATCACAGCATTAAAAAAAATAATGGGAAATAATCCGGCCCAAAATAAACTGATTGATAGAATCAATGAAAATCTTTTCATCAAAGGTCGAAACACAGTCCTTCCGTTAGAGCAATATTTTTCTGTTGATAGCTTTGACCAAAAAAACTCCCACTTCATTACAAATGCTGTTGATCTTTCAACCAAAGCTGTAGAGTCAGTTCTTCTAAACAATAAATTATCCCCACACCAAATAAAATCCCTCTGGAGTAATACTGTCACAGGCTTTGCGATTCCTAGTATAGAAGCAAGACTAATGAATAAAATTTCTTTTTCTTCTAATACTAAAAGGGTTCCTATTTTGGGCCTAGGCTGTATGGCGGGGATTGCAGGTATTAACCGAGTTGCTGACTACTTAAAAGGACATCCCCAAGAAGCAGCAATCTTCTTTTCCGTTGAACTTTGCTCTTTAACAATTCAAACTGAAAATATAAATGCTGCAACTATCATTTCTAATGCTTTGTTTGGAGACGGCGCAGCTGCAGTTTTAATGGTTGGCGATGATCACCCCCTCAGCAAGAGTGCTAAACTCAAATGGCTCGCTTCCGAATCTGTTTTTTTCCCTGAAACTGAAACAGTCATGGGTTGGGACGTTGGCTCAAAAGGCCTTAAAGTTATTTTAGATAAAAGTGTTCCTCAAATCACTAAAAATCTCTTACCCAAACCTCTAGAGAACTTTTTAAACAGACAAAGTATATCTTTAGGTGAGATCAAATCATTACTCGCTCACCCTGGAGGACCTAAGGTTTTAGAAGCGCTTTCTGATGTTTTAAAAGAAGCTCCTGCTGATCTGGGCCATAGCTGGGAGAGCCTAAAACAAAACGGAAATATGAGTTCTGTCTCAGTACTCGATATCATAAACCGATCTATTAAAGAATCACACCGTCAGCAAGAATACGCTCTTGCAATAGCAATGGGTCCATCATTTAGTGCAGAGTTTGGATTACTACAATGGCAATAACATTCCCAACTCTTTACTTAATACTTATCATTTTTGTCATTATCCAAAGAGTCTTTGAACTTTATGTTTCTAAGAAAAACGAAAGAACGCTCAAAGCAAAAGGTGGCAAGATTATTTTTGAAAAAAACTATATTGCCATGGTTTTATTACATAGTTCATGGCTATGCTATTTACTTTACCATGCTATTACTTCACCTATAATTTACTCTCCAATGATCACGCCTATTTGTCTTTTCTTATTTGTAATTGGTCAGATTTTAAGGATAACGACAATCAAAACCTTAGGTTATAGATGGACAACAACCATAGCTGTTTTACCTGAAAAGCCAGTGATCAAAAAGGGTCTTTTCAAATGGGTTCGACATCCAAATTATCTTGGAGTTTGTATCGAGATTTTTACTCTTCCTGCTGCAGTTTCCTTATTTTTACCAGCGCTCTTCTTCTCCATTGTTAATTTTATCATTCTCTTTTTTAGGATTAAAACTGAAGAATACTACCTGAATAAATACTCTTCCTACAACCAAATCTTCAAGAATGAAAAAGTTTAAAATTGCAGTAATTGGTGGCGGCCCAGTCGGACTGTATACAAGTATTATACTTGCAAACAAAGGTCATAAGATTACTGTTTTCGAAAAAAACACATGGCCTAAAGATAAAGTATGCGGACAAGGAATAATGCCATCAGGAGTAGAGCTTTTAGAAGAGATTGGAATTGACTGCTCTGTTCACGGACATAATTTTCAAGGTATTAAATATATTGATCATAATAACCAACTCTCAGGGAAATTAAAAACCAAAGCCTTTGGTATTCGTCGAATTAATTTATCAAAGGCCCTTTATAAAGCTGCATCTAAGCTAGAGAATATTTCTCTTACACAAAACCAGAGAATTAATAATCTAGAACAACTAACAGACTTTGATTATATTTTTGCTTGTGATGGCCTACACTCAACAATGCAAAAGCTTGCAATGAACAAAACATCTCGAAAAGCTCCCTATCGAATGGGAGCACGCCTTCACTGTCAAATAAAGCCTTGGAGTGATAATGTAGAAGTCTATTGGAATAAAGGAGTAGAGGCCTATGTGACTCCAGTGGACTCATCACTTATTGAGATCGCATTCCTCTGGTATCAAGATCTATTTTCAATAGGTCCTTCTCCTAAAGAAAAGCTATTAGATCAATTCCCTATACTAAAAAATAAAACTCAAAATGCTACTTTTCAAAATGATTTTAAGGCCTATGGCCCATTCACTCATCATTCTAAAAAAATACAAAAAAATAATATTTTTTTCTTGGGAGATGCCTATAAATTTCTGGATGGTATTACAGGAGAGGGCCTATCTTTAGGATTCAAATCTTCTAAACTCATAGCTGATAACCTTGAAAAACCGTTATGGTTTTGTAAGTTTAAAATCATATTACTATACTCCAACTATCAACTTTGGGTGTATTTAGCATTAAAGCTCAGCCGATTTCCAAGACTTAGAGGTGCTATATTTAGTATACTAAAAAGATATCCTTTAATTTTTTCAAATGTATTAAAAATTAATGATTTAAATTTGAAATAGCCCATAATTAGCCGAAAAGTATTTGTGGCAAAGACTATTACCTCACTATTACTTTTATTAACAAGTTTTAATATTTACGCTCGCTGTGAATGTAAGGCTTTTTTTGGCGAAGATGAACTTTTTCATTCATGGCAAAATAATGCAGATGATTGTGTTACAAAAATTAACAAATATATTGCTTTGAATTTTTCTAGAAAAACATTTTGTTCAAGTTCTGAAAGTTTTAGTATCCGATATCAATGTGTTAATCAAAATAATCTATCGCGATTTAGACCTTTTACTTGTGAAAAAGCACAAGCACTTCAAATATCATATGCAATGAGTTCAACTGCATACTTTATAAACGTCATAGCTAAAGCGGAAAGTCTTGAGCCGACCGCCACTGATTCACAAAGTTGTGATAAACAAATAATGCCAGAAGACATTCAGGAAGCATTTAATAATGTCCAACTTGAAATTCAAAATGAAGAAGAATTACTATCTTTAATTTCGAGAATCACTGGAGTAGAAAAAGACAAACTTCCTTCAAGCTTAATTGATGATATCAATAATAATAATTTTCAGATGAATCTTAAAGATAGTGACTCAGAACCTTTTAAAGTTATCAATGAATCAAACAATCCACAAAACTTACAAAAAGGAATTCAACTTGATATTGACCCAATTGCTGGAAATAACTTTTTAGTAACTCTACAGTATACAACTGATTTATATACAAGTGATAAAAACATTCAACAATCAACTATTTTTGATAGAGATATGGCCGGTAAATTACATTCTGTTCAAGAGTTTAAAGAAGAAAACTTGTACTCTATTATGCTTGGTCAAAATAATAATGATGGACCTATTAATTTTAATATCGGTGCTGGTATTCATGAAATTAACGAAACAGATAAAGATAGACCTTGTTTCATGTCTACAATTTGCGAAGATAATAGAGACGAAAATATCTTTCAAGACATACTACCGCCTAACTTTGAAGGTGAAAATCAGGTAAGCCCTTTTGTAAATGCGACAATCAATGCAAATGCAAAACTACTTGAAAGAAAGGACACAACATTAGAACTAAAAAATGAAACTGTTGCGCTAATAACAGGGATTGAGGATGCCACTAATATCAGTAATAAGAGTGAGATTTTAATCTCCCGAGTTATCTCTTCTTCTAATTTAACTGGAAGTTTTTCAGTTGCACATAATACAAGACTTTACGAGAGTCATATCGTTAGTACAGTACCTTCGACCTCAGTTTCTCTTTCTAAAAAAAATATGAATCTGGTCCTTACCTATTATACACCGAGTGATATTCCTAATCACTTAAAAAGTCTTCAAGACAACTACTTAACTGAAGATGATGATGTCGTGGAGCTAATATTTAAAATTGATTTTTAGGGCCTTACCCCTGTATTCAAGAACAATTGATAATTAAAATTAATTGACCTAGCTGTTTCAAGAATTCGAGGAACAGACCTCATTTGAACTTCAAACTCTACCGCCGTTAAAGGAGTAGATCCAATATTTCTAATCTTGAATAAACCACGCTGATCATTACTTAATGTGGGCGGTAAACATTCAACCTCATAACCTGCCCCGATTTGATCAACAGGACTAATTTGAGTTCTAACAAGTGTAACACTGTTACATTCCACATAGACATCTGCACCGACACCAGGATCAAGTGCAAAAACAACTCCTTCTTCACCATTTGTAAAGCGCCCTTGCAAAATAAAGTTCGTTATTTTTTCATTCTCATACAAAACATCTTCTGTATCAAAGTTAATTGCTACATCTTCATCCCCATCTTTCATTTCTAAATAACTCGAAACACTTAATGGAGAATCAACTACTAAATTAAAATCATCTAAGCGGTCAGTACCATTAAAATCAAATTCTAATCTTGTCATTAGCCCCACAGAACTAGACCCAACATATTCATATACTTGCCTTCTCCACGTTCTTCCATCTCCACCTGTTATTCTTGTTGATGAAACCCGTGTAAAGTTAACAAGCTGACCTAGAAGAAGCCTACCTTTAATATTTAAATTTTTATTATTTCCTTCAATATGAAGAGTTAGTGTAAAAGTGCTGTTTGTGATATTTTGAGGAGTAGAAAAGTTCCAATAATATATTCTGCTATCTGTTCGACAAGATGCCCTTCCTGAAACAAAGAAATTAAATTCTATTTGTAGATTATTATCAAAGCGATCAGAACCATTCTCACAACCATAACTACCTAACGAAACAGGCGCAGAATAAGAAGACATCGTTGTAAGAAATAAGAAAAATATAAATTGAATAAGTTTTTTCATTTAATTCACACAAATATGGAGTGACCCATGGCCACTCCATATTATTTTTTTCTTAGTTATCTTTTGCAATAAACCCAGCTGTAATAACTGCATTATAAGCACTTGAAGTTGCGTCTTCACCAAAGGCAACTTCTAAAACACCTCTAATTACAAGTTCGTCACCATTTGCAACTGCTAGAAATACTTTATCATTCGGTTGAGCAGGATTATCTGCAGTCTGATCCCAAAGTGGAGTTAAAACACCTGATAAATCGATGTCAACTGCATCAAGCATCGGCTCATTTGCTGCTAAGTCAGCAACACCAACAGCACCTAAAGTTGTCTGGCCAAAAGTTGATTTTCCGCCAGATACAAAGTTTAACTGTTGTAATGCAACGTCAATATCATTTGTAGAAGCTGTTAAAGCAGCAATAAATTGTAGATAATCATTTGCAAAAAGAATCATTTTTGATTTTGCTTCAAACTGCACGTATCTAACATTTGATTCACCATCAGCAATATTTCCAATATTCAATGATACATCTTGAGCATGTCCAGCAAAGGCTGCTCCATTCAAACTAGCTACACACGCAGCTAAAGTTGTTCCAGCACCACAATCATTTACTGCAAATTGAATGTTTAATGCTTTAGGTGCAAGTACACCTGAAAGAGTGATTGTTCCTGTAACTTGATCATCCGCTGTTGCGATGTTTACAGAAAAAATTGTAACAAAAAGTAATACTAAAGTTTTCATTGTTTTTCCCCCTTATGATAAACCTTAATTGTTTTTTATTTCTATTAATTTAGTTGGGAGCGCCAGATAGTAATGATTCTGCCACCCATCAACATCAATTCCATATCTTAGTCTAATTGAAATAACCCATGACTTTGTTTGCCAGTCAGTATCAGGATATTTTTTTGTATACTCAATTTTAAAGTAACGATTAAAATCTTTTATAGAGAACTTTGAAGATATCATTCTTTGTCCTCTAGCCCCTGTATTCCAATAATTTCTTATATAGCTTCTAAAAGGAATAAATTCACCTTGAGAATTTTTAAACCCATCTACTTCAAAGCCAGTTATAGGATCAACCAACACAATATCCATATAGATAAAAGAATAGAAACTTCCAATTCCTTTTAAAGTATAATTAACCGTCTGCTTACTTGAGTCATACTTTAAGTTTTTTAAAATAAGCTCTGGTGCATGATATTCACCATGAGAATAATAAAGCTCTGTTAGTAAAAGATGAGTTGGCTCTTCAGGAAAGTAGGCCCTAATCGCTGAAAAATAAGTCCCTTCTTTTAAACCTTCAGACTGAATACCAATTCTGGTTTTCAAAACAGCTTTAGGCGCTAAGGTAATTTCATTCCATAAAATATCATCACCTTCTTCTGAAACGACAGATAAATAAGAGGCCAAAGATGTATTAATATTTCTATTAGGTACAAAATTCACATAGCGATAAGACCCATCAATTCTTTGGATCATATCAAGCACTTCTAACTTAATCTTACATCTTTTATTGGTTTCATTTTTAATGATCAAATTTCTTTTTTCATCTCTAGTTGAAAAAAAATGTTTAACGCTTCCACCTGATCTAAGATTTTTCGAATCGGCTAAAAAGCTCGCGCAACTCCAACTATTTGAAATCTGAGATATAAAAACTAAAAATATAATAAAAATTATCTTTTTCATCATGAAAAGATAAATAGCAAGATAGCATTACTTTGTAAATATTAAGAAATAATTAATATTCTATTCTATAATAATTTCATAGACATAGAGTATCAATTTTTGAGTATTGGAATCAAAAAGTGTCAATTTCAGGCCAATTGTTGAAGTATTTGGATTTACTTCACAAGAACTTAAATCCAAATTTAATATATAAGAACTATCTTCATTATCATTAGGAATACTAGAAGATTCAAATCCCTCACATGAGTACTTAAAACTTTTTACCTCTAGCTCTGGATCATCAATATAAACATTGGCCATAAGATCATCTTCAAAGATAATATTACTCTCAAGTGTTGCAACAACTTCTGTGTCCTCTTGTTGCCCTCCTGTAAAACTTAAACCTAAGTATGCCCAATTACCCTCAGGGTTTGGAACAATCAGTTTAATACCATCCTGATTAGCTGCTCTTGAATTTTGTAAAAGCTTTGAAATTGATACTCTATATTCACCTCGACTCAAATTATTAAATACTAATGGCCTATTGCTGTATGTAGTTTTCTTAAGATCTATTTCATTTCCTACAAGTTGCACTTCTACATTTGGTAACTGCTTTTCACTTTCTGATTGCCATTTACCATCTTCATTTACATCCTCATAAACAATAACCTTAACCTGTCCATTCCAACGAAGTAAAAAGTCATTTTTCTTTTGATCATTACTTTTAATTATTAATCTTCGGTCATTATTTATTAAGCGACCTTCTGCTGGCAATGTAGACTTAATAACCAAAAGCGTATACTCAGCTGGTGCAATATTTTTAAACTGATAAAATCCTTTTTCATCGGTAGTACTAATTAATCCACCCAACCTAACTTCAACATTTGATAATAATTTATCATTCCCATCGCAAATATGATTTTCATTATAGTCGATACAAACTTGGCCGCTTAATTGTCCAGTGCTCCTACCACCAAATAGATTTTCAACTTTTCTTGATACTGGTATTTGTGGTGTCCACTGAATACCTATGCTTGCTTGATAGTCATATTCATCAATCTCTTTTAAATGATCTACTGAAGCGGCAAATCTTAGACTCCAATTATTATCTATTTGCCAATGATATTGCATATCAACTGAATCAGTTTTTTGTTCTTGTAAAAAGTTTTTATTTCTCGCAGATCTTAATCCAAGTCTCATATAAGAATCTTCATTATGGACTGTTCGTTGAAGTCCTAAGGAAAACTCATCTCTATAATCAGAACTTTCTTGACTACGATATGTCTCCGCACCAATATAAATTCCATATTTTCCAAATGGAAGATACTGTATATTTAACTGCGCATAATTTTCTGCCCCAAGCCCTTCGACTATATTTGTTTCAATAATTTCTTGGGCATTTTGTGTTAATTGCTTTCCAATTCTGAGCCATCCATTAAGTTGCCCCTTGCTACCAGAAATAAAAAGTTCTGGAGCAACTCCTGAGTCACCTTCAATCGTTTTTTGATAACGAACAGTGGCCTGCCCATTTAAATTTTTCAAAATAGGAAATAGTACTCTAAAATAACTCTCTGAATACAATCCTTCATTATTTAAATAATTGCTATTTTTAGCTTTTAAATCATCAACATCAAAACCAAATTCAATATTTGTCTTTCTAAATGGAATACTAATACTTCCATTCATGCTTTCTAAAAAATAATTTACATCTTCCTCGCGCGCGATTTCCATTTGAAGAGGGGCCTTGTTTGCAATAAAAGAACTCAATGACATACCAACTCTTGAATAATCACCTCTTAATTCATCCTGAGCAACTATTAAACTCGGTGCGATCGCCAATGCCTGATTAATTCTGATATATTTTTCTCCAGAAAGCCCTGCTGAATCAAACCCTGTTGTAGTATTTCTATCCCAAAAAACAATCCATCTATTTTTATAACTTTGATTCAAATCGACATAAGTTCCAACATGGTTATTGCCTTCAAAATCTTCACCTTGATACATTCCAACTCTAAGGTTTTTTAAGAAAGTCTTCTCCCCTCGAATTCCCTTCAGTTGCTTAATTCCCGGAATACTTGTGTTCAATGGATTTAAATTACTTCCTAAAGTCACTTTAAAATCATCATATTTAGTTAAGTCTAATTCATAATGGTTTGTTTCGTTTTCAGACTGTAAATAATTTGATTGAGCAAATAAACTAAAAGCATAAAAGTCTGAAAGGTCACCTGAAATAGAGGCCCCGATATTTTGATAATTTTGTGATTGATTACCCTCTGAGAAAAACTCATTGGTCAAATAAAACTGAGATTGTAATGTTCGCTGATCCCCACTTGACTGAGGTCCCTTTAATAATCTTACTTGATAACTCTTAGATAAAAAACGTTGCCCATTAGATCTTGCAATAACTTTAAAAGCCGCAAAGTCTGCTCCACTTGCTGAGAAATCAATATTAACCTTAATATTTTTATAACTTCCAGGAGCGATCGAAACTTTAGTCTGATTTAATGAGACTCGCACATTTGGCGTTAAGTTTTGAACAAGAACATCTAAGTCAAGATTTGTATTACCGGAATTTCTAAGTAATACATCAAGATTTCCAACTTGAGATGTCTGAGTTATTCTCTCTCGCGGTCCTTCAATTGAAACGTTATTATAAGACTGAATCTTTATCGCCATTGAGTGTTTATACTCTTGAGTGTCTGAGCAATTTTCATTTGGAGTAAATAAGATATCTAATTGATAGATTTGACCACTTGGAGCAGAACTAGGTATTTGTACCCGAAAAGGTAAGTAGACAACTTCCGAGCTTCCCTCTGATGGTGATAAGGTCTCAGGAGCTTCCACAGGATAATTTGGTTGCCCTGTTGTGCTTATTTTATACTGACATTTATTATCTAAAACTCTTACAGGTAATATTAAATTAACGGCCTTACCCGCTTGTTCTGATTTAGGTGGAACAAGTAGGAACTCTAAACTTTGGCCAAAGCTATTTGACGAAAATAACAAAGTTAAGCATAGAAATATTGTTGAAATAAAGTATTTCATATAAATATAAGAGCAAAGGATATGCCATTAAATTAATCCAAAAAGCTTACTTTTTGATAATAAACTGTTAAAATTTTAGACAAACGTATTAGCAATGGACAATCGATGAGCTATCAGCAAAAAGTCAGGGATGCTTGGAAAAAAAATAACTCCTTACTCTGTATCGGACTCGATCCTAACCAAAAAAAATTTCCTTCCCATATCAATTCTATTTTTGAATTTAATAAACAAATTATTGATGCCACAGCAGATCTTGTCTGTGCGTTTAAGCCTCAGATGGCATATTATTCAGCTCAAAACGCTGAAAAAGACTTATTAGAAACAATAAAATATATTAAAAATAATCACCCTCAGATTCTTGTCATTCTTGATTCCAAACGGGGTGATATTGGAGCAACCTCTGAGCAATATGCATCCGAAGCATTTGACCGTTTTAAAGCTGATGCCGTTACAGTTAACCCATACATGGGCCATGATTCTCTCGTTCCATTTTTAGAGCGTGAAGATAAAGGTGTTATCATTCTTTGCAAAACTTCCAATAAAGGCTCAAGCGACTTTCAGGATTTACTTATCGATGATGAACCTCTTTATCTTCATGTTGCAAGAAAATGCGTTAATGATTGGAACAAATATAAAAATATTAACCTTGTCGTTGGAGCAACCAACCCAAACGAACTAGAAAAAATAAGAAAGCTCGCTGGTGATACACCTTTATTAATACCTGGAATAGGAACTCAAGGAGGCGACCTTCAATCGGTTTTAAAATCCGGCTTAATTAATAATGAAGGACTATTTATCAGCTCATCAAGATCGATCATTTATGCAGATAGTTCTAAAAACTTCGCGCAAGCCGCGAGAGAAGAAGCTTTAAAATTACATCATCAAATTAATTCATGGAGGAATGAAAATGTTAAATAAAGTAACTACGGGTGCACGTCTAATCCTAGGACTGATCTTTACTATTTTTGGAACAAATGGAGTTTTAATGTCTCTTACAGGAAAGGGCTTTATTCCTATGCCTCCTCCTGCTCCCGAGATGATGACTGTTATGGGCGGAATTATGGCCATGAAATATCTACTTCCATTAGTTAAAATTATTGAAGTTATCGCAGGACTATTTTTACTTTCAAACAAGTTTGTAAACTTAGCACTATTTTTATTAGCACCAATTGTTGTTAATATTTTGGGAATTCATCTTTTTGTTGATCTCGCTGGACTTCCTATGGCGGTTTTTCTTTGTGTCTTAATGGCACTCGTTTTTAAACAAAGATGGACAGACTTCAAACCAATACTAAAAAGATAACTAAAAAAACTAGTTATTTTAATAAGTTATACTTTTTATATTCCTATGAATGTACGCTTTAATGACTTATAATTTTATTTTAATAATCTAAGAGAAGGCTTTGTATGCAAGAAGAAAACTCAACCAGAAGGGCCCGGCAAAGAAACAGGGAAGATGAAAGTTTTTTACCTGTTATTATTAAGAGAAATGATCAAGCAACTAGACATCCTGATGATATTTTAGAACGTGCTATTCATGAAGGAATAGATCAACATAGAAAATCTAATTTCTCTCTATTTCTATCTGCTGTAGCCGCAGGTTTAATACTTGGCTTTGCAGCTATGTGTGTTGCACTCGCAACTCAATTGGTTCCTGCAGACAAATATGGTGAATTAGTCAACAGGCTAGCTCTAGCCATTGTTTATCCTTTAGGATTTATCATTTGTGTTATGAGCGGAACTCAATTATTTACAGAACAAACTGCCACTGCGGTCTACCCTGTACTAGATAGAAAGGCCTCTAAAAGATCGTTATTAAAACTATGGTCACTGGTTCTAGCTGGAAACTTTGTAGGAAGTTTTGCTAGCTCATTTCTTCTCTTTTTAGCAGATGATGTTATTACTGCAAGCGAAGGTTTTATTCAAATAGCAGACCACTTAACACATTTTTCAGCACCGCAAATATTCGTAAGTGCTATTCTGGCTGGTTGGTTGATGGCACAAGGTGGTTGGTTAATAATGTCAACTCCTCCTGCAAGTAGCCAAGTCATTTGTATTTATATTGTTACTTTCATTATAGGACTGGGCGGTCTACATCACTCGATTGTAGGATCAGCAGAGATTTTCTCTGGACTCCTACATTCCCCCACTCCCAATTATCTTGGCTCAATTAAGTTTATTATTTCAGCTGTGCTAGGAAACCTAACAGGCGGCGTAGTTTTCGTTGGTGTACTTAACTACGGCCATATTAGAAAAACACAAAAATAACTTTTAAATAGAGTCTATTATCGAGTTCAAAGTACTTGATGGTCTCATAACCTTAGCGAGAATTTCCACACTTGGATTGTAATATCCTTTTAAGTCTACTTTAACTCCCTGACATTCAGTCAGCTCAGATACAATTTTATTCTCATTAGAAGAAAGCTCCGAATAAACTTTAGTAAAAACTTCTTTTAGAGTTTCTTCTTCATTTTGCTCGCTAAGTGCTTTGGCCCAATAAAGAGCTAAGTAATAATGTGAACCTCTATTATCTAACTCGTTCACTTTTCTTGATGGAGATTTATTATTCATTAAGAATTCAGTATTCGCAGAATTTAGAGTCTTTGCAAGAACCTTTATTTTTTGATCATTATTTTTTTCACCTAAATCTTCTAAAGAAACTGCTAATGCTAAAAACTCTCCTAGTGAATCCCATCGTAAATGATTCTCTTCAACCAATTGTTGAACATGCTTTGGAGCTGAACCACCTGCCCCTGTTTCGAATAATCCACCACCTGCAAGTAAAGGAACAATTGATAACATCTTAGCAGAAGTTCCAAGCTCTAAAATTGGATATAAATCTGTTAGGTAATCTCGTAATACGTTTCCTGTGACAGAAATTGTATCAACACCTTCCTTAACTCTAGCAAGGGTATATCTTGAGGCTTCTACCGGAGATAAAATCTTTAACTCAAGTCCTGTAGTATCTAAATCTTTTAAGTAAGTTTCAACTTTTGAAATTAAATTAGCATCATGGCCTCGGTTTTTATCAAGCCAAAAAACTGCTGGATTTCCAGTTAGTCGTGCTCTTGTGACTCCAAGTTTTACCCAGTCTTTTATAGCAATATCTTTTGTCTGACACATTCTCCAAATATCACCTTCTTCTACTTTATGCTCAAGTAGACAAGATCCATCACTTGCTAAAACTTTTACCGTTCCTGCTGATTTTATTTCAAAAGTTTTATCGTGAGAGCCATATTCTTCAGCTTTTTTGGCCATTAATCCTACGTTCGAAACATTACCCATTTTAGTAACATCAAACGCACCGTGCTCTTTACAAAAACTAATTGTCTCTTGGTAAATACCTGCATAACTTCGATCAGGAATTAATGCCTTAGTATCGTAGGCCTTACCATCTTTAGCCCACATTTTTCCTGAAGTTTTAATCATGGCAGGCATAGAGGCATCAATAATCACATCACTTGGCACGTGTAAGTTTGTAATCCCTTTGTCTGAATCAACCATCGCAAGTGATGGCCCATTCTCAAAACACTGACTAATTTCTGATAAAACTTGCTCTTTTTTGTCATTAGGTAGTTTTTCTACTTTATTGTACAAATCTCCTAGCCCAACATTTGGATTAACTCCAACTGAATCTAACTCAGCCGCAAACTTCTCAAACACTGGAGAGAGAAAAGTTTTGAGTCCATGACCAAAAATGATTGGATCAGAAACTTTCATCATTGTTGCTTTAAGATGTAGTGATAATAAAATACCTTGCTCTTTTGCCTCTTTAATTTCTTTATCAAAAAAAGCACAAAGAGATTTTTTACTCATCACCGCTGAATCAATTATTTCTTGATCCAACAACGCTAGCCCTTCTTTTAAAACCTCTGCTTCTCCGTTTTGTTTTTCTAAAACAATTTTTACAGTATCTTCACTTTGCATAATATGTGACTTTTCACTACCGTAAAAATCACCTTCACTCATATGAGCAACATGAGTTTTAGAATCCTTGGACCACTCTCCTAGTCTATGAGGGTTTTTCTTTGCAAACTCTTTAACCGCCTGTGCGACTCTTCGGTCCGAATTTCCTTCTCGCAGTACAGGGTTAACCGCACTACCTAAGACCTTACTATATTGTTTTTTGATTTGTTCTTCTTCAGGGCCCTCTGGAGTTTCAGGGTAATCAGGAATATTAAAGCCTTGCTCTTGCAGTTCTGCAATACAAGCTTTTAATTGTGAAACCGAGGCTGATATATTTGGAAGCTTGATAATATTAGCTTCAGCTTTTTTGGCCAATTGCCCTAACCACTGTAAATGATCTTCAATTTGCTGCTCTTTAGTGAGTCTATCAGGGAACTGAGAAAGAATTCTACCTGCAAGAGAGATATCTTTTAATTCAACTTCTAGCCCTGCCGTTTTAGTATAGGCCTCAATAATTGGTAAGAACGATTGAGTTGCAAGTGCTGGAGCTTCATCTGTTTTAGTATAAACAATTTTTCCTTGTGTCATAAAGAATCCTAATCAATAAAAGTTAAACAACAAGAGCATATAATAATACCCACCATTATTGAAGTGCCTTTAATAAAAATATTGCGCCTTTCCAAGTTAATGCGCATTGTGTATAAGAGCCCTGAATAGCCTAGGGAGAATTTATGAATAAAGAACATCTATCACGTCGTAATTTATTAAAGTTTATTGGAGGCTCTAGTGTAACACTAAGTACTCTTTCTCCAATAAGTCTTATGACTGGTTGTGAAACGATTAAAAATAAAAAGAAAAATTCTCACCTTCCATCATTTAAAGACGATGTAGTACTAGCCGATGAGCTCAGTTATGACCTTCTCATTTCTTGGGGAGATCCTATTAATCAATCTGAAGTTTTTGGCTTCAATAATGACCATATTAATCTTATCCCTCTTAACGATAAAGAAGTTATCATGTGGGTAAACCATGAGTATCATCACCCTCTTTTTGTTGGAGGATGGGAAAGAACTAAAGAAAATATTGATATGGAAAGAGCTTTAGTTGGTGGTAGTATTTTAAAACTCAAAAAAGCGGCTAATAATTGGCAGGTTGTTTTAAATGACCCTATGAATAAAGGTGTTCGTGGAGATACTAAGATTCCCTTTCATAATGATATTAAAATTAAAGGCTCTAAGAATGCAATTGGTACGATTGCAAACTGCTCAGGAGGAAAAACTCCGTGGAATACATTTCTTACTTGTGAAGAGAATTATCACCTCTTTTATGGAGACTACCATTACCAGACAAAAAGCTTCACTCCTCCAAAGAACGGAGGCTGGAATTCGATCTACCCACACCCACCAGAGCATTATGGATGGGTTGTCGAGGTTAACCCATTTAATGATGAAACAAAGAAGCTCATTTCACTTGGAAGGTTTGCTCATGAATCTGCGACATGCCACAAAACAAAAGATGGCAGAGTTGTTGTTTATTCTGGAGATGATAAAGAGGATGAATTTATCTATAAATTTATTTCTAAAACAAATGATAGTTTAGATGAAGGAGTTCTCTATTGCGCAGATACGATAAATGGTCGATGGCTCCCCCTAGATTTAGAATTATCTCCTGAGCTAAAAAAAGTTTTCGATTCTCAACTTGATGTTGTCACTTATGCCAGAGAATCAGCAAAAATTTTAGGAGCAACACCACAAAATAGGCCTGAAGATATTGAAATACATCCAAAGACAGGAGAGATTTTTGTCGCTCTAACTAATAATAAAAAGAAGGGTGACTTTCATGGATCAATATTAAAAATACAAGAAAATAATAATGATCCAGGATCACTTACTTTTGAGAGTGAAACATTTTTACTTGGAGGGCTTGAGAGCAATATTTCTTGTCCTGATAATATGGCTTTTGATCAAAACGCAAACTTATGGATTACAACAGACATAAGTGGAAAAGCCCTAGGCACAGCAAAATATAAAAAATTTGGAAACAACGGACTTTTTGTGATTCCTAGCTCTGGCGAACATCAAGGAGAAGTTATTCAAGTAGCTTCTGCACCTATCGATGCTGAGTTCACGGGCCCATGCTTTTCCCCTGATCAAAAAGAATTGTTCTTATCAGTACAGCACCCAGGTGAAATGACTAAGGATTTAAAGTCACCAACAAGTACATGGCCCAATCGTGAAATTCCTAAGCCCTCAGTCATAGTGATTAAAGGAAAGTATTTAGAGAGCTTTACACAACGCTAAGCAAGAGCGATACGCGTTAATAGTAATTACAAATCAACTTTTTAAATTGTACTTTAAAATATATAAACTTTTTTTAATTTAACCAAAAAGGGAATATTATGTTCAAGTTTATCGCTACCTTAACATTCGTACTTTCAAGCGTACTTCAGGCAAGACCGCTATTACCTCAATACGTAACAGATTTTAATATATATGCTAAAGACTCTATTGCTTATAGCTCAAGTGACTTTCAAGGAATAACTGGCGCAGGAAACTCAATAACACTCACTAGTTTTTCAATTTTAGATTTATTGGAACAAGCGCCTACAAAATCAAAAGCGTCAGTCGTGACAAAACGTTTTGAGCTTACAAATGGAAATGTATTTCATGGGGATGTTGTTGCTCAAGACTCAACTTATTTAACTAATGCTCAAGTTCTTAATGGAGAAATCTACTCACGTTACATTGATATTCAGCAAGGTGGATTTTCAAGAGGTCCATATGCTAATACCAATTATAACTTTCCCAATCTTAACCTTTACTCGGAGCAAATGGATGAAACTTTAAACGAGTTAGAAAGTTTAGAAACAATTGCACGTAGACCATCTAAGTTTGGAAGTTTTCAATCTTTTTCTGCAAGAACTGATGGAAAGCTTATTAATGTTTTTAAAGCTGATAACTTAGTTGGAAATGCACTTTTTGATGCTGGTAATGATTCAAGAGAATACTTTATTGTTTTATTAAATAATGCATATGAAACTCAAATTAAAAATAAATACTTTAAACTAATAAATGGCGCAAAAGCTGAAAACATTTTATTAGTCTATTTGAACCCAGGAAAATTAACTTTATCAACTTCAGGTACAGGAATGGGAGATACTAGAACTGGCATCCCTGCTAGTATTTTTGCACCAAAAGCTGATATTCACTTTTATAATGGTCTTCTTACTGGAGCAATATTTGCAAACAGTTTAAGCGGCTTAAGTGGTAATTATACTGGAGGACAGATTAATAACGGCCAATTTATCTGTTTTGAATACCCAATTTTTAATCGATATGGAAATCTTGATTTTTCTCGTTGTGTAAAATCAAGACGTCAAAACCAAAGACAGACAGACTCTAAAAAACCATAGTAAAAAATAGAGCGTCTATAAGTTTAGGCGCTCTTTTGTTCATCTATTTTTTCCATTGTCCAATCATTCATTGCTAAGAAAATTGAAATCACAGGGCTTAACAAATTAAAAAATGCAAATGGCAAATAAGTAAAAGTCGACATCCCTAAAACCGAACTAAAATAAGCACCACAAGTATTCCACGGAACTAAAACTGAAGTCACAGTAGCGCCGTCTTCAACCGCTCTAGATAAATTTTTAGGATGAAGATTCAAGTCTTGATAAGCTTGTTTATACATTCTTCCACTCATAACAATTGCTATGTATTGATCAGAGGTCGTGATATTAAAAAATAATGTTGTTCCAATAGTAGATGCGACTAACGAAGCTGTTCCTTTCACCGCTTTCAAAATAGTCTCTGCAATTTTCTGAAGCATCCCTGATGCTTCTAGCATTCCACCAAAAAACATTGCTGAGATAATAAGCCATACAGTATTTAGCATTCCACTCATACCACCTCTATTTAAAAGCTTATCAATCATTTTATTACCAGACTCAATACTAAAACCATCAAAAGCAGTTGCTAAAATTAGTTTATAATAACCAACAAATGTATTCTGTCCTTCCGACATCATTGAGCTTATCAGTTCTCCTTGAAAAATAATTCCATAGACAGCACCAATTATTGTCCCTAAAAATAGAACAGGTAAAGCAGAGACCTTTAGTTTTATTAAAACAACAACTAAGATCGGTAATGTGAATAACCAAAGTGTAATATTAAATTTTGAGTCTAAAATAGTTAAAATTTCATCAACAGAGTTTAAGTCTGCCTGTCCTGCTGAATTTACAAAACCCAAAATGCTAAAAAGTATAAGTGAAATAATAAAAGCTGGACCTGACGTATAAAGCATATGTCTAATATGTGTAAATAAATCTGTGCCGGCCATGGCCGGTGCTAAATTAGTTGTGTCTGATAGAGGCGACATTTTATCACCAAAGTAAGAACCAGAAACAATCGCTCCACCAACCATTCCCAATGGTATCTCCAGTGCTGTTCCAATTCCTACAAGTGCAATACCAACTGTTCCAACTGTAGACCAAGAGCTACCTGTCGCTAAAGAAACGATGGCACAAATTATTAAACACACAGGTAAAAAAATTGCTGGATGAATCATTTTTACACCATAGTAAATCATCGCAGGAACAGTACCGTTTAAAATCCAAACGCCTATAAGAGAGCCAACAATTAATAAAATAAACATTGCTTGCAACGCAACTGTAATTGATGAGATCGCTGATTTTTCCAATTCGTTATAAGGCATTTTGTAAACAAAATATGCAATAGCACTTGTTATCACCCCACTTATTAATAGCGCCAATTGGTTAGGGCCATAAGATGAATCATCATGAAAAACAAAAACATTAAAACTCAAAAGAGCTATCAAGATAATTACTGGAGTTAAAGACAAGAGTAAGCTTGGACTTCTTTGCATAATTTATACCTTTTTTATCGGTTAAGTATTGACACGTAACAATACACATTATACTTTGTAAATGTTCGAAAATAAAAGGATTAAAATTGATAAAGATAATACTTGTACTTTTTTTGCTGTTAAATTTTAAAATATTCGCTGAGTCAATTCAATCAGATAAAAAATCAAAGAATAAGAATTTAGATACGATTCAGATTAATATAATAAAAGACACTATAAAAGCCGACTAATTCAGGCTGCTTTCTGGCTAAAGCTAAGAATTTTTTCATCTATATCAAGTTCAGTATTCTCTTGGTTTTTAAACTTTTCAATACAATCTGCAACTTCATCTTTAGTACTCGTTACTAGTAAAACTTTATCACAAGCTTGAAACTCTGTTGTTCCATCAGGAATTATAAAAAGTCCTGCTCTTTTAATAAATAATACAACTGACCCAATTGGAAGATCTAAATCAATTAACTTTTTTCCTACAGCAAAGTCACTTTTGGCCAAAGCATATTCTTTAATTCCATTTTTTGTTTTTTCTAGAAATTCCATATCTACTGGAAAATCAGGATCAAGAACTGCTTCGTAGTATAGGTTTAATTTTTTTGCTAATAATTTAACAGTACTTCCCTGAATCAATATGGATAGCATCACCGCAAAGAAAACAATATCAAACAAAAATAAAACCTCTCCTCCAAGCGACTGTGCAACAAAGCTTGCAAAAACAATGGACGTCGCCCCTTTAAGGCCGGACCAAGAAACTAAAAGTTTTTCTTTAAAACCAAAAGGAGAAAATGCCATACAAATAAATACTGTTAACGGTCTGGCAATAAATTGTAAAAATAATGATAAGGCAATCGCATATGGTGCTACTTCAATTAAACGGCCTGGAGAAACGAGGAGTCCAAGTAAAACAAATAAGCCTATTTGAAAAAGCCAAGTAGTTCCATCAAAAAAACTTAATGACGTTTTTTTATGAGATAACTTTGCATTTCCAAGTAACATACCAAAAGTGTAAACAGCCAAAAATCCATTCCCACCAATTTTGTTAACTCCAGCAAAAGCGAGGAATAAAAAACTTAATATAAGTAATGGATATAGTCCTTGAAACTCAAGTGTGATTTTTTCATTAATCCACTTATAAGCTTTAAAGAGCACAAACCCTCCCCCAAGACCTAAAATCGGATTAATTAAAAGCTGAGAGACGATAGCAAAGTAATTACTTGAAAAGTTAAATTCTGTACCCAAAAAGAAAGTAACTAAAAAATATGCCATTGGATCATTACTTCCTGACTCTAATTCGATGACATCTTTAACTTTTTTCTGAATTTGAGAGTTTTTATTTCTAAGCAAAGAAAATACTGCAGCTGCATCGGTTGCAGATAAAATCGCTCCTAACAATAGAGCTTGTTTTAATTCAATTTGAAAAATAGTATAGCTAAAAGCTGCGATCAGAGCTGTTGTTAAAAGAATTCCCAAACTCGACAAGGAAACACCTGAACCCATAACTTGTTTAGCATTGGACAATTTTGTTTGTAGGCCACCAGAAAAAATTATTAAACACAAGGCAACTAAGCTTAGCCCATAAGTTAAATTAAAATCTGCATTCAACTTTACAAGAGATAGACCTTCATCTCCAATGGCAACACCCAAGATCATAAAGATTATCAATAACGGCATTCCAAACTTCTCTGAAGACTTGCTTAAAAGAATACTTACAAAAAGTATAAATGAACCAATTAATAAACAAGAACTTAGAGCACTATCCATGCCCTATCTATCGGCTTAAATACTTAAAACTTGAGTATTTTTATCGGTTGAAGTTTTTTTTCTTCGGATTTCTATTTTCTGGCCGCTTGTTACCGTGATTCCCTTGATGGCGAGGGGCCTTATTTGGCGATGATTGGGTCGTAGCAGGCCTTCCTTCTTGTGAAAAGTCCTTAGTAGGCCCGTAAAATCTTCTATAACGTTTTGCGCGAGCTACATCACTTTGATTTGTAATTCTAAACTGATCATGAATCTCATTTTTATCTGCACAGTTTAGGCATATCCACTCTCCATCAATAATAGGAGATCTATGTTTAAATCTTTCAACATCAGGGTGTACCGCCTCACAAACTTCACAAAAGTTTCTGTGAAATTGATGCTTCTGGGTTTTTGTTTGATCTTTTTTACGCTTAGGAACCCTGTCGTTTTCTTTTTTTGTAGAATTGAAACCGGCCTTTAGTAAAGCATCTTTTAGCGACATATTCCCTCCCAGACGATAATTGCCACATAAAACCATACTAGTTAAAAAACTGATATTTTCAATCAAAATGTGCAGATTTATTCACAAAATTTACGCAAGACAAAGAAGTCATTTTTAGCGGCAAGCTGCAAAATTAAACACAGATAAATTCTTTATCTGCCTAATATTCTCCCAATCCTGCCTGTATGGACTTGCTTTCGAGCAAGTCCACCCACCTTAATTAGTTGGACAGAACTTGTAGCCCGTTCCATGAACTGATTCAACGATATGCGATACGGGACTTAGCTTTTTTCTTAATTTACTTACATGGGTGTCAACTGATCTGGGATAGACATGTACATCTTTTCCCCAGATACTGTTCAAAAGAGTTTCTCGGTCTATAACTGCATTTGGTCTGGCAGCAAAATAGCTTAAAAGCTTAAACTCCAATGAAGTTAAATCAACCTTCACGTACTGCCCTGAATCCAAAACTTGGACGATTTGACCAGTTCGATCGATCTTAACTTCTTTCCAATTTAAAACATCTGAAGCTGATTTAAGTAACTCTGCTTTTTTGAGCTTTGCTTCAATCCTGGCCTTTAATTCCATGGGATCAAAAGGCTTAGTGATATAATCCTCTGCACCTGCCGAAAAACCTAACACCTTCTCTGATAAATTATCATGAGAAGTTAATATGAATATTGGAAGCTGTGGGTTTTTATTTGAGATTGTACTACATAGTGAAATTCCGTTTCCATCAGGAAGCTCAAGGTCTAATAAAATTAAGTCAAAGTCATTTTGAGCTAGTTTTTGCTCTGCTTCTTTTAAAGTTTGTGCCCAATCTAATGAGGTCAATGCACTAGATAGACATTGATCTACCATTTGATAAATCTCTTTAGTATCCTCTATTAATAAAATTTTTTTCATAAGCAATCCCCCTTGCTTAACACAGCACAAATGCCATAGTTATACAAATGTGCCATACTAATTCTATAAAAGTCAAAAGGGATCAATATGGATATCTCAAATGAAAAAGCTGTTCAGGGTCTAGAGGTTTTCGCACAAAACTTCCATAATGATCGAGTACAAGAACTAAAAGATATTAAGTCTTTTTACCAAGCTGAAAACTTACAAAAAATAAAAGCAATAGCACATAAGTGGAAAGGCTATAGTGCGCCATACGGTTTTAATACATTAGAAAAACTTAGCATTGAACTTGAAAATGAAACCATAAAAGAAAATAAATTAAAAGTTGGAGAACTAATAGAACAGATAGAAAACTATCTTAATCTTAAGCGAAAATATCTTCATTAGTTAGGCCTTAATTTTTTTCACTACAACAAATCCAATATCATCGTCTTTAAGCCACTCTGTTTCGTATCGCTTAATACAAATATTTACCAAGTCTTCAAAGGCATTATCAAAGTTTCCATTGGCAATCACTTGATTTAATTCCTCGTGAGTTAAATTATCAAATAATCCATCTGTACCAATTAAAACAGTATGTCCTTTCTTGATCGGTATTCTATTAGTCGTTTCAATTTTTATATATTCATCACCCAATAAATTATTAACAATATAGCGATCTGGATCATGTAACGATTCTTCTTGAGATGTAATTCCCGCTTCTATTTTCAGCCCGGTTGAAGAATGAGGTGTACTTTTGTAAACTTCTGCTCCTTGCGAATTCCAATGTATTATCTCGGAGTCCCCAACTGAATAAAATCGCGCCATTTCATCTTGAATCGTCATCATAGCAAGTGTTGTTTTTGCGCCTACTTTTAAATCCAAAATTGCACGATTAATATCCTCAATCATATCAATACAATTATCATTCGGTTTTCTAAAAACGAAGTCAGCAACAGTAAAAGATGCGTCTCTTCCTCTTGGATGTCCACCGGCACCATCAGCAACGCCTAGAAAAACTTTTTGAGAACTTGCACTTAAAAAAACAGAATCCTCGTTTTCCTGACTTGTTTTAGTTTTACACCGAGAACTAAAAACTCCTATACGATAATTTTCAAAGTCTAGTAGCTCTTTATAATCATCTTTTATATCAACAATGATTTTTTTATGTTCAAATTGCATCTGACCAATCCATCCATTCAAGATGGGCCCTTAATGAGCTGATAGTCTTGAATCGTTGTAAAATTATAGATCGTTTAAGCCCACAGATAATATATTTTAATGAAGGCGATAATTTATGATAGTTCTTAGCTCCACCTAAAATGTCATAAAAGATTCTCACTATTTTGATAATATCTTCTTCTCTATTATCTTTTTTAGAATCTCCCCAATGATGAAGATCAATGATTTTCAAGTCAAATTCCAATCCAAACTTTCTGATAATTATATTATCAGTATGAAGGTCTCCGTGATACTCACCTTCAAGGTGAATAGACTCAACTCCTAAAACAATGGAATATAATAAGTGAATCGCAGGGAAAACTGCCAGTTTTTTCCCCTTTTGTTTTTTTGCAAAGTTGGCCAAAGATTCTCCAACAATCAATTCAGATGTAAGACAGGCCACTTTATGACCTTTTAATCGAATAATATCATGTGAAAGAAAATCCATAACAATTGAACTCTCTTTTAACTTATCTAATTTTTTTGCATATCTTGAACTAATTTTAAATTGTGAGTTTCGGTGAGGAAAAAAAAGCTTAACAGCTCTTTCAATATTAGTGTGTAATTCTTGTACTTTATAAACCTCACCTTCATAACCAGAACCTAGAAGCTCTAAAACTATAAATCGATTTGCTAAAATTTTACCTTTCGGCAGATTAAAGCTGTCTATTCTTTTATCTTTCATTTTATTAAGCTATCATAAGAATTATCTATTTGAATAGAGAGAGAATACATGCTTAAAAAAATTCCAAATCTAAATAAAATTGCTTCTCCCAGAACTGTTTTAAAACTTATCTCTTTTTGGCCTCCCTACTTAGCATCAGGAATCAAGGTCAGTTATATTGATGAAAAATGTAGCTACGTAAAAGTAGAGATGAAGCAGACAAAATACAATACAAATTATGTCGGCACTCATTTTGGCGGTAGCCTGTATTCAATGTGTGACCCGTTTTATATGTTTATCATGATCGCACAACTAGGTAAGTCCTATATTGTTTGGGATCAAGCTGCCACTATAAAATTTATTAAGCCAGGTAGAGGAAAAGTAACTGCAAGTTTTCATATTGCAGAGGATGAGATTAAAAAAATTAAATCTGATGCAAAAAAGGGTGACCCATTAAAGCCTGTGTTTAAAACCTATATTTTTGATGAACAAGGTGACAAGGTCGCTCTAGTTACTAAAACCTTATATATCAAGAAGAAATAAGCTTAGACTTGAGAAAACCCCCAAGTAAGGTTCAATAGTATATACCTTTCATTTGTCGTGGCCGCATTTTGGTATGTAAGAGTGTTGTATTCAACCATATAGGCACCGTTTATAACTAGTATATTTCCACCAAATCCAATACCAAAGCCTGAACTTCTCACATCATCTTCAATAAAGGGCCCAATTTTAGATTCAGTTGCAAATGAATAACTAAAACGAAACTTCTCAATTGCCATCGCTGGAATTTTTAAATCTGCAGTCTCATAAATTAAATGGTGCGAGAGCTTTGCCCCGTATACATTTGTCTTTGTTCCTTCCGACTCAATAACTTCAGGACGTCTTCTTAAACTATATTCAAAAGTGTATCCGCTAGCACCTGAGAAATTTCCCAATGCCACACCAAGATATGTTTCGATCCATTTCGCAGTTGCTAGGTTCTCACCTTCCTCAATTATATAATCAAAACCGACACCATAGCGAAATGAACTTATCATCCCAGAGTTTCCAAGACCCAATAATGTTCTTTCTTTAGAGTAATAATCTTTACTATCACTAACAGTTTCTTTTAGATATTTTGCTCCAACTTGACCTAAAAAACTCATCTGAAGTCCTGATTGTAATAAGAACTGAGATGTTTCAAGGTTTCGATCAATACTGGATAGCCCATCACTTGACTCGCTATAAACAGTTTTCTCAACCGAATAAAGCGTACTTTCTACATAAAAAGCAGGCGTATAAGTACCAATTGATAAATTAATTTGTGAGCCTTTTTCGCTATCGCTGACATCTAAGTTTCCTGAAGTATTGCTAATATTTTTATAGTCAAAAGACAGCATTATAGGATGCTTAATTAACAGTCTTGTAGCAGGGTTTTGTCCAATCATATTAGAAAATATAGATGGTACTGCTGTGTCTGCTTTAACATCTGTAATTGAAAAATAAATTCCTGTTACTAATAAAAAGAGCATCGCGATTGCTTTAAAGTTTATAAAAAATAATAAGCTAGCAAAAAGCAATCCCAACAAAATCAAGGGAGACTGTATAAAAAAAGAAACAGTTTTTACCACAGACCTTACAAAAGATTTTAGTACCGTATTTTGCTGAATTTTATTTGCGAGATATGGTGAGTATTCATAATAAAAATTAATAAAGCTCTTTCCTAGAGAAAATTGCTTCAAAAAATCATCTCGAAATTTTCTTAAAACCTGAACGTCATCTTGCATATAAGAACCCATTGCAGCGGTAGCAATAAAGCAATGCACATCTTCTTGTTGAGAACTTTTCACACAATTTTTATCAATACTAGGAGAGAAATCACTTACCTTGTCTGTGAAGTTTGCGACATAACCAAAGTTCCGATTTAAGTAGCCTACTGTATCAGCTTCCCCCCCAATACCGAACTCTACTCCGTCTAGTTTCTTTTTAGGACTTGAATGCAACCCTAACCTTTCACAGGAGATACCATTCCTAGCACAGTGAGAATTATAGGCCATTATACTTCTTTTTTTATTTGCAAGATCTACATAACCAAAACCATCTTCATAATTAAAACTTCCTGAGCTGTCTTCTTGATCAGTTTGATAAAGATCATGTTGTAATCCCATATTATGACCTAACTCATGGGCCATTGTGAGTGGTCCACACTCATACTGACTAATACTAACGGAGCGTACATTATTAAATGCTCCAGCCTCGTTTGTGTAAGCGATTCCGCAAAAATCTTCTTCGTTATTATTATCTGTCAGCATCTGGACAAGATCCGCACCATAGGTGGCCTTTAGAGAGTTAAGTGCTGCAAGTGAATCATTGCCAAAACTTGCACCTGAATACAACTCACTAAGATCAGCAGATATACCAGAACCTTCGGTATAACCCACCTGTTGAGTATGAACTAATCTATAGCGGTAATTTACACAGCTGTCTTCTAAGTATCCATTAATAGTATCTACTCTCGTTGCAATTGTGTTTTCAATATCATCATCTAGAGCTGCAGCTGCTGCCGTATAAACGATCATAACATCAACAAAGTTATCCGAAGATTTTGAATTAACTTCCGCGTGTCTAATATCATTTTCAAATTGATCTATATCTTTATGGGCGGGATGTATCACATCTGATTTTGAACTATTTTTTTCGTCAATGTTAAGCGAGTGTATAAGA
>CATLVU010000003.1 GCA_950061135.1 uncultured Oligoflexia bacterium | reverse complement strand
TCTCTAATATCTTTTATATGAGCATCTCTGAACCATTTATTTGTTGGTACACCCGTTCTTAATGTTTCTTTTTTAAAAGATACAATTTTGAATATCCTGAAGTGAGAGTGGAGATCTTTTCGTTTCTTTTTCATGATAATAACAAGCTTTTTGAAGCAAGCGGTTATAGGTTTATAAATGAGATGCTAGGAGAGTATTCTGGCCAAAATTATGGGCAAAATCTTAATATAATCAAGGATCTACAAACATATTTTCAGCCACTTAGGGCGTAGAAAGCAATTTTATAGACATAAAAATGACCCTCGGTGTATAATAGTAGGGCTTTAGAAATAAAGTAAAACTTTTTAGGAGACATAATCATAGAGCCCCCGTCGAGTAAGACCAATTCTAATAATCAATTTTTTCAAAGGATTTTTAAATGAGCCCTGAGGTGCAGGACGGTTTGTTCTTTGCTATAGGTATCTTTTTATCTGCCTTTTTTTCAGGTTCGGAAGCCGCACTAATTAGTGTTCCAAGTAAAAGAGTTAAGCAGTTAATGGAAGACTTTCCAAAAAACGAAAAACTATACAAGTTCTTGCTTGAGAATTCATCTGAACTTCTGACAACTATTTTGATTGGAAATAATTTTGTAAATATTTTTGTAGCTGCTTTGGCCACAACTATTGCTCAAAGCTTTTTTGATAACGAAGCACTTTCTTATAGTGTTGGGATCACGACAATTTTAATTTTAATTTTTGGTGAAATTATTCCTAAGACCTTTATGAGAAATCATGCGGAAAGATTATTGATTCCAATCACTTGGATATTGAGAATTTGTTATTACTTATTATATCCAGCTGTTCAAATTTTTATGTTTATTATTCGAACAGTGCTAGGAGAAAACGCCAGCTTACAAGAGAAAATTGTTACGAAAGATGATATCGAGTTTATGGTAAATGAAGCAGAAAAAGAAAAATCCATTGATTCAAAACAATTAGACTTATTAAACTCGATCTTAGAATTTCCAACGATTAAAGTTAAAGATATCATGACGCCAAGAACGAATGTTCACGCGATAAAAAGAGACTTTACCTATGACCAAATCATTGAATTGATCAGAGAAGTTCATCATTCTCGTTATCCCATTTTTGATGATGACCTTGATGATGTAGTCGGTTTTATTCATGTTAAAGATGTTATTTTTCATGCTGATAAGAACAATTTTTCTTTAGAAAAATTTATGAATGATCCATTTTTTGTTTATGAACATATGAAGTTACAAGCAGTTTTTGATCATATGAATAGAAACAAAGTTCATATGGCCCTTGTAAAAGATGAAAACGGTCTAGTCGTTGGAATTGTCACGCTCGAAGATATTATGGAAGAGATTTTTGGAGAAATTCAAGATGAACATGATACTGAAGAAGACTTGGTAAAAAGTGATATGGAACAAACCTTAGAGGAAGGAGTTTCTGTCGATGGGTCAATCTCTCTTCGAGATCTTGATAACGAATATGATTTACATATTCCACTTAATGACAATTACTCAACACTAAGAGGTTTCATTCTAGATATGTTAGGTAATAATTTTCCTTCTCAGGGTAATGTTTTGTTTTGGGGAGATTATTCGTTCGAGTTACTAGAAGTTGTGGATAAAGAAATCGAGACTGTGAAAATAGTTAAAAGCGTAGTTAATAAAGATGATGACTCAGATGAGAGTGTAAATACTGAAGAATCAGAATCGACTGATCATATTGCTAAAAGAGTTAAAAACGCAATTAATCCAGTGGGCTAATGGTAATATCGCCTTTAACTTTTGCCCTGCATGCTAGTCTGATATCTTTTTTATTATAGCGATCATCACCATGAATTCTTTTATAATTTATAAGTAAAGCTTCGATAGTATTAGTTTCAACTTCGGATATAGGTGTTAAATTCTCAGCACCTTCTAAAATTTCAATACGACAAGCTCCGCAAGAACCCGCGAGGCATCCATGAGGAAGTATTTCCCCCTGATCTTCTAATGCATCAAATACAATACATTTATCTTCAACTTCGAATTTTTTTAGATCTTCTTTATCTTTTAGTGACACAGTGTGCATATTACTTTTATCCCTGTAGGTCTATAAATTCTATGACTTAAAATACTACAGTTAATAATTAAATGTTCAAGGAGATTTCCGAATGCTGAGTTTTGAAAGATTATATAGTATGGGCCATGAAGAAGTAATTTTTTTCAGTGAGCCTTCATGTGGATTAAAAGCAATAGTTGCAATTCATGATACAACACTTGGCCCTGCGCTGGGTGGAACAAGAATGTGGCCGTATTCAAGTGAAGAAGAAGCGATTGAGGATGTATTAAGACTTTCTCGTGGGATGACATACAAAGCAGCAGTTTCGGGCCTTAATTTAGGTGGTGGGAAGGCAGTTATTATTGGTGATCCGAAAAAAGATAAATCAGAAGCATTGTTCAGAGCTTACGGAAGATTTATTGAGTCTTTAAATGGAAGATATATTACGGCTGAAGATGTGAATATTTCAGTTCAAGATATAGATCATATTTATACTGAGTCAAATTATGTATGTGGAATTGCTAAAGCTTCTGGTGGTTCAGGGAACCCTGCACCTTATACGGCTTTAGGTGTATTTAGAGGAATGCAGGCATCAGCAACTAAAAAATGGGGATCAAAAGATCTTACTGGTAAAAAAGTAGCAATTCAAGGTGTTGGTTCAGTGGGTATCGAACTTGCGAAGCTAGTAAATGAAGTAGGTGGAACATTACTTTTTACAGATATTAATGAAGACAATATTAGAAGAATGAAAGACCAGCTTCCTAGTGCAGAGTTTGTAGCTCCGGAAGCATTTTATGATTTAGATATGGATATTTACGCTCCTTGTGCTCTAGGTGCGACAATTAATGACGACACTATTGGAAGATTGAAATGTGAAATTGTTAATGGCGCAGCAAATAATCAATTAAAAGAAGACAGACATGGGCAAGAGCTTAAGGATAAAGGAATCCTTTATGCGCCAGATTATTTAATTAACGCTGGTGGATTAATGAATGTTTCAATCGAATTTGAAGGATGGAACGATTACAAATCAAGACGAATGATTGATACTATTTATGACACAACGCTTAGAATTTTTGCTATTTCTGAAGAGAAAAACATCCCTGTTAATAAGGCCACAGATGTTCTTGCGGAGCAGCGTTTGGACTCAATGAGAAAAATTCAAACAACTTATCTTGGTAGGGGTTCTGATCATAGATTTCCAGGAACTAAGGTTAGACATAATAAATTATAATTAAGATTTATATACTTAGTGAAAGGGGCGTCTTAAACAAGACGCCCTTTTTTTTGAGTAAATTTAGATAGTTTACATCTAATCAATAGATGTAAGACTGTATTAGTTGTGTATTATTTAGGAATCTGCAATTATTTCTTTGCGATAATTTCTATCGCTGAAACCAAGGAGAAGGTATCTTATGAAATCAGGTATAATATTAATTACCTTATTGTGTTCTAGTCTTATTGCAACTGCTGCACCTGTAAGTACGAAAGTAATTTACGGAGAAGATAACAGAGTTGATGTTGTAGATTCAGATAATGAAATTTTTGTAAAATTAGCAGAGTCGACGGCTGCAATGATCTCTACAAGATCAATTAGAGAGCATAATGCTGAGCAAGTTATTTTTAACGGGCAAAGCTTAGCTGATCGCGGCATGTGTAGCGATGAAAGATTTGCAACTCAACCAACGGCTGCAAATTGTTCAGGTTTTTTAGTTGCTCCAAATAAACTAGTTACAGCTGGGCATTGTATTCGTTCTCAGAGCTCATGTGATTCATACTCATGGGTATTTGATTACAAAGTACAATCTGAGTCAGATGAAGAAGTAGTAGTTGATAAATCAAATGTATATAAATGTAAGCAGATTATTTCTCAAGAGTTAAGTAGTTCAACTCAAATGGACTATGCTTTAATCGAGCTTGATAGAGCAGTAGAGGATAGAGAGGCATTAACATTTAGAAGAGAAGGTACACCACAAAAAGGTGATCAATTAGTAGTTATCGGTCATCCTTCAGGACTTCCAACTAAGATCGCAGATGGTGCATCAATCAGATCGATCAATAGTGTATATTTTATTGCGAACCTTGATACTTATGGTGGAAATTCTGGATCGGCTGTTTTTAATGCAAACACTGGTGTGGTTGAAGGAATTTTAGTTAGAGGTGAAAGAGATTATGTTTATGATAGCTCTCGTGGATGTAGAGTATCTAATACAATTGGTGATGATGCTGGTAGAGGAGAAGATGTAACTCTAATTACAAATGTTGAAGGTTTATCAGACATTCCATCACAAGGTGGTTCAGATCAAGATCAAAATGATGATGTTGATACAGAGACTCCAGACCAAGATGACCAAACAAATGACGATCAAGATGAAGAAGAGGAAGAGTCTTGGTGGGATAGATTCTTAAGATGGTTGTTTGGAGAGTAATTTAAAAATTATAAAAAAATATTTTAAAGGAGCTGATTTTCAGCTCCTTTTTTATTTTAGGCATTCTATTTTAACATTCCATGGCCTGTACCATGCGCTTAGATAGGGAAGTAAACTAGTAATTACTTGGGGTGCTCTTTGTTCTACAGTTATTTTTCCCCAGTTTGTATTTTTACAGAACATCTGAGGAGAGAAAGGATCACTGATCTCGGCAAAGCCTAATATTCCTACGTGATGCCAATTGTTTTTTGCCTGAGATAATGGCCTAGAGCTTTCGGTATTAATAAACGTAATTGTGCTACAAGAGGTAAAAAGAGTGATAAGTAAAACTTTATACATCATGACTTCCTACACCAAACAGAGGCAGTTCTTGGAGTGTAAATTCCAAAAGTAATAATTCCATAAATAGTATCCATCGGTGTAAACTCGGTCCTCATTTGCAGGGCTGATTTACTTTCGCAAACCTTGTTGATGTCCACGATATGATTTCTTACAGTACCGAATAAGAAAAAGTGTTTTCTTTCTTGGTAATCAGGGCCATGAGTAATTACTTTTTGAGTATTATTAATTGTTACTGTGCCGCATGAATTTAAAAGAAAAAGTATTATAAGATATCTCATGAATTTCCTTAATATTTATCTAAAAAAAATCTATAATGTTACAACTAGTATCGTCAATGGAGTTCTTAAATGAAAAACTTTCTAATTCTTTGTTTTGTATTTAGCTTTTCTGCTCCTGTATTAGCAGAAATAGAATCGACTGTCTGGGAGTATGTAGATGCAAGACAAGAGAAAAAAGAATTTAAGCGTTGGAGTTTATCCAATTGGTTTTATCAAAAAGAAACTATGAGGCTACAAGATCAATGGCTTTTGCTAAACCTTGATGATGGTTTTATTTTTACAGAGTTTTATACTGATTATTCTAATACTACTTTTGATCAAAATACCCAAACAGAAGATGATTTAGAAAATCCTGGAATTGCAAGTGAGACTGGTTTATATCTAGCTTTTTTGGGTTTCACCTATCGATATGAAAAATATGATGATTTATACTTTCAAAAAGAAGGGGCCTTGAATTTAAGACTAATAGGCTCTTCACACCAAGCAACGCATTTGATATTAACATATGGTAATCGATACTTCGCGGATGACTCTTTAGGAGACTTTGATCAAAAGTTCTATGGAGGAGATATAAGTTTGTATCTGACTTCGTTTCTGGGTTTTGATGGACGTTATAGAATATATAATGAGACCAAAACAGGCCTTGAAAACCACAAAATATCAGGAACGAGAACTCAATGGGGTGTTTTTGTAGATTTGAGTTTTTTAAGGTTATTTGCAACACAGTTTGAAGAAGATATTGAGCTTAAAGGGTTAGATGGAGTCTCTGATGATGAACGTCAAGTTAAGGGGACATCTTTTGGGGCCAGAATATATATTTAGGATTTAAATGAAGTTTTTTACAGTCTTATGTTTGCTTTTTTCTACCTCTATTACTTTTGGGGCATCTACTCACCAAGGTTTTAAGTTAGAGTTAAGTCATTTAGATGGGACAGATATTTCTAATATCTCTTTTGAAATTTACACCGAGTTTGGTAATAAATTCTATCTAGGGCATGGAGATTTAAAAGTTGAACTTCAAGCAGCAGAAACAAAAAATAATTATATTGATATCAGCGCTAAAATCTATAAAAACGACAAATTAATAGGTAAGCCTAGAGTCATTACTGAAAAAGGTAAAAAAGCCATTATTAAAACAGAATCAGAAAATGGTGAAATTCTAGATCTATCAGTTACTCCTATTTAATAGATACCAAGCATGATTTTTGAAAGGATTCTTATATGCGTATATTTCTAATGCTATCACTGTTAAGCTTCTCAACTCATGCCTCAGTTAGCGAAAAGCTGACTCTGGAAAAAATAATTGATAAAGTATCTTCTTCCAAGCTTTTAAGCTGTCCGGGTTTTTTATTAACAAGATCATGTGGAAATAGAGTTTGCGAGGCAGATAAAGATGAAACCGTAGAGACATGTCCAAGTGATTGTATAAAAACTGAAATTCGATCATATAATCATCAAACATTATGTACTGACTTTAAACTAATTGCTGAACCAAAAACTCAGAGTTTGTTTGAAAAAACTGTAAGTGATTATATTCAAAAAGGTTATAAAGTCAGAGTTGTTGGTAAACTTCATTCTGCTAATGAGCAATTATGTACACAAGGTGCAATTGTTTCTACTAAATATTTAAATCGTGCAAAAAGATTAGAGATGTTTCAAGGGGAAGAAACAGTCGTTGTGGAGCCCGGTATAACAATAAACGATTTATCAGACTGGCTTTACGAAAAAGGAAAAAGTATTGGAATGACCATGATTGGTTATAATGGCGTGAGTGTTGCGGGTTCTACAGCTACTGGTTCTCATGGCTCTTCTTTAAAGTATCCGACAGTGATGGCTTCTTTAATCAGATCAATCACAATGATTACAAGTGATGGAGTTAAAAAAACTTATCACGCGAAGAATACAACAGAGAATGAGTGGAAGGCGTTAAGAACAAGCCTTGGAATGCTGGGTGTAATTACAGAGATGAGACTTAAGGTTTTTCCTGCATTTAATTTATATGCAAAAGTAGACTACTTAGAGGACGAAATATTATTACAAGATAACGGATATAAAAAATTATTGGCTGATTGTGATTGGGGGCAATTAAACTGGTTTCCTAATATTGGAAAAGTTATGAGAAGCTGCGCTGTTAAAACCCATTTGTCAGCTCAAGATGGAGCAGAAAATCAGTTATTAACTCCAAATGTTTCAGAAAGTAGCGTACCACTATTTAAACAAGCTGTTCAGTTGGGGGCTTGTTTTGAGCCCGTAAATAGACTCCTTGAAACTTTTAGATTTCAGAACTTTAAACTAACACCACCATTTGTTAAAACAGTAGATGGAAAAATACAAGCTATTCATGAAGTTATAGGAAAAAGTCATAAAATAACTTCGAGTCCTTTTATTCCTATCAAGCAAGGCTTCTTTCAGATGGATTGGGAGTTTGCTGTTCCTCAATCAGAAATAACGAATGCCTTAAGAGATGTAAAAAAGATTACTGAAAAATATAAAGTATCGCTTCCTTTGATAGGTGCTTTTATAAGATTTACAAAAGCAGAAGATACTACATTAATTGCCCATAGCTCAGTCGGCGGAAAGTTTTTAAAAGGTGAAGATGTAGCTTTTATAGAGCTTCCTGTTTATCTGCCTTTAAACTTTAATAAGAAAAGACTGGCAAAGCATGAAAAACCTTATAAAGAGTTTGTAAATACAATGATTGAAAAAAGACATGCGAGGGGGCATTGGAGCAAAAATAAAGAATGGGTTTTTCAAAAACAAATTGAATTAGGCTCTTACCAAGATAAGCTTAGTAATTTTCAGCACGTTTTAAATCGATTCGATGGCCATGGTGTTTTTGCGAATCAATTTGGACAAACAATAGGATTGGACTGGGATAGACATGATTTTGACTTATCATCGCCTTGTAGTTCTAAATATTTTCCTGTTTGTGACTCAAATGGAAATAAGTATCGAAATTTCTGTGAGGCCCAAAAAGAATCAGCGATAAGCTTACAAAGTTGTCAAATATAGAGATTTGATTTTTTATACTCTTTTAATAAGTCTTGTAGTAAGGCCTGAGCGATTGCTCCAACAGGAATAGCAAGTAACATTCCCAATAGACCAAAGAGGTTTCCACCAATTATTAGTACTAAAATAGTAACGAACGGACTTAATCCGACTTTGTCTCCGACTAGTTTTGGAGTAATAATGAACCCTTCGAGTACTTGAACGATTGCAAATACAATAATAATACCTACCAGTGTGTCTACACCTGTAAAGTTAGCAACACCCATAATAATTGCAGCTAAAAAACCAAGAGTGAAACCAGCATAAGGAATGATACTAATCATGCCAGAAATTAATCCAATAATTAGTCCAAACTTTAAACCGCTTGCCCAAAGTCCAAAACCATATAGAACGCTAAGAATCATCGCCACTGTAAACTGACCTCTTAAATAGCCACTTAGGACTTGATTTGCTAATTTAGAATACTTTTTTTGTATGCCGCGAGCATAAACAGGAACAAGCTCTTTGATATTTTGTTTTGATTTTTCAAAATCAATAATGATGTAAAAAAAGAATAATGGAATAAGAAAAATATTTAAAATTGCAAGAAACCAATTGAGAATATTTCCAAAAGCAATTGTCAGCCCTTTGCTTAAGCTTTTTAACACCCCTGTTGATATTCCTGAAATATGCTCTTTTATATATGTTATAGCTTCATTTTTTGAAAGATTAACATCAAAGCCTAAGTCAATGGCAAAGGTTTCAATTCTTTTAACTGATTTTGTAAATGCTGTTGGAAATTCTTGAATTAACTCTTTAGAGTCAGTGATTAGCCCAGGGAGTATAAGCAAGAAGGTTCCAAGGATAAAAAAAACAATAAAACTAAAAGTTCCAAGTACTGCGATTTCTCTTTTTATACCTTTGTTTTCAAGTTTTTTAATCAGAGGGAAAACAAAATAAGCAAGCGCAGCTGATAAAATGAGAGGGGTAAGAGCTTCGCCTAGTCCAAAGATTCCAATGGCGGCAAAAACAATTAAAGAGAAAAGTATAAGAATGTTTTTTACTTGCATCTAAATGTCATCGCATAGGTATAGCCTTTCCCGAGGGCGCTATCAGCAACTTGACCTCCTAGCCCTAATATTCCTCCTGCATTTCTTTCTTTTTTTCCTCCAAAAACATAACCAGCACCACCCACACCTTTGGTGACTTTTGTGATTGTTTTTGCTTTTTTGTAATCGCTTTCTTTCATATCCCCTGTGTATTTAGAGCCCTCTG
Source organism: uncultured Oligoflexia bacterium (assembly GCA_950061135.1). GTDB lineage: Bacteria > Bdellovibrionota > Bacteriovoracia > Bacteriovoracales > Bacteriovoracaceae > CATLVU01. The sequence continues at coordinate 50,412 of CATLVU010000003.1, read as the reverse complement.
ATACTATATACGCAGACTTTTTGGATTGTTCACAGAAATGATCTGCTTGATTTTTTGCATCTCTATAGCCTTCATCCTTACTTTCTGTTTGAAGAATTACTTTGTGAATACCTGAATCTCCGGGGCGAACATCTCTGTGATGAGCACAAGATACAAACCCTAGAAATAATAAAAAAGAAAAGATTTTCATTTAACCCTCCAAAAAATAAATGATAAGATAGAAAAATTATCTAATTAAAAAAAGAGGTTGTAAATTAAGGTTTTACATATTGTATCTGAGAAAACTTGGCGAGGCGGAGAACAGCAGGTTGCTTACCTTATTGAGGAGTTAGCAAAAAAAAACTGCCAATCTTTTGTTGTTTGTAGACGGGGCTCGGAGTTTGAAGAGTATTGTGCTCAAAATAAAATAGAGTATTTAGCTCTACCTTTTTCAAGCAGTATTTGTTTTAAAACTATTTTTGGTATTAAGAACTTCTCTTATAGGGTTCAAGCAGACATTGTTCATACTCACGCGGCAAGGGCACATTCTTTAGCCGTTTACGCCGCTTTAATAGGTATGAAATCAATACTTATAGTAAGTAAAAGAACAGACTTTAAGATCAGAGATAATTATATTTCACGTTTTAAATTTAATACTCCTAAAGTTAAGAAGATTCTAACCGTATCTCAAAAAATTAAAGAGATTATTGATAAAGATTTAATTGAAGATAAAAGTATTTGTGTTTATAGCGGTATTGATAAGAATAAGTTTGTTTTTGAAAAACCATCATTAGACTTACGAAAAAAATTGAATCTCTCTGTAGAAACAAAAATTATAGCAAATACTTCAGCTCTTGGAGATCACAAGGATTATCCTACTTTTATAAAGGTTGCAAAAAAATTTGAATCTCAAGAGAATCTCAAGTTTTTAATAATCGGGAAAGGGCCCCTAGAAGATGAGTTAAAAAAGTTAGCCTCTAGTTCTCAAAATATCATTTTTACAGGACATCTAAATAATATTGAAGAGGTTATTCCACAGCTTGATGTTTTTTTGATAACTTCTAAAGAGGAAGGTTTAGGAACATCTATTTTGGATGCTATGGCCTGTAAAATCCCAGTGGTTGCTACTGCTGCAGGAGGAATACCTGAAATTGTGAAGAATAATGAGACGGGACTATTGGCACCCATTGGGGATACAGCAAAACTGGTTGAACTGGTAGAGCAAACATTAAAGAATACGAATGATACGCTAAATAGAGTAAACAACGCCTACAAGATGCTTTGTGAAAATTTTTTAAAAGAAAACACAGCGACAAAGACTCATCAAATATACAAAAGCTTTCTATAAAGTCTTAATAGTCACAGGATTGTAATTTTGTAATATTTTAAATAAGTTTTTTTTCTTTTTATTTGAAAATTCAACAATAATGGCAACTTTATTTTTTAATAGATCCTTAGTAGATAAATTGTTGAAATGTTCAAAATAATAAATTAATGAGAAAAGAAATCCATATAGTGTAAATAAAGCAATAATGAAATATATAATAAAGTCATAACTTGATATGTTTGGGATGAGAAATTTTAATATACTTTGAAAAATCAACCCACTTATAGAGCCTATAATTGTTCCTGATAGCAGTATTTTTCCTCCAGAAAAAACAGAATAATTTTTTATAAACTCATTTTTATAATATTCTTGATTAGATTTTGTTATGAAATCAATATCTGTAATGCTTGCTTTACAAATAATGTCTTGAGCTGCCATCCGAGCTTTTTTATAGTCGCTAAATATAATAACTGCTGTATTCATATCTGAATAGTAATGAATTGTTTGTTATTTGCATCTTCTTCAGGTGGAATTTTTATGAAGATATTTACACAATATTGAAAGCAGGTACTTGGAAGATTGATCTATTTAGCGTTAAAATCAATCTATGGTGCGTTTTTTAATCATAATGATTCTTATTTTTCCTTATTCGTCTTGGAGTTATTTAAGTTTTGGTAATGCTAGTGATGATTGTAATTGGGCAACGGACAAGACTCTAGAAAAAGCAGTATGGAATTGTGATGGAATTTTTGTAGCGAGTACCGCGACGATTGATGTTGACCTTAATGAGGTAAAAGATCCGATACAGCTTCGTTCTCAAGGAAATGTTGTGATTGAAGGAATAATAAATATTTCTGCAACAACAACATTACCAGGACCTGGAGGGGGAAGAGGTGCAAATTGTGGCGCCGGTGTGTGTAATAATGTAAATGCTCCTGGCTCAACAACCGGAGAAGGACAAGGGGCATCAGCAGGAGATGGTGGTGGTTTTGGTGCTGCTAATGGCGGCGGCGGTGGCGGCGCAGGTTACTTCTCTACAGGAGATAATGGTGTTGCTGGAGTTGGCGGCGGCGGACTAAGTGATGGAGCACTCGGTTCAGGAGGCTCTGCATTTGTAACTGTTAATAGTTTATCGACTTCTTTGCAAGGCGCGCCTGGCGGGGGAGGAGGAGGATCAGGAGATGATGATACCTTTGCAGAAACAGGAGCTGGAGGAAATGGCGGTAATGGTTCTGGCTCAATAGCGATAATTTCTAAAGGTACGATAACAATCGCTTCTGGTGCACAGATAAATGCTCGTGGAGATAGTGGGAAAGACGGTGCAAGTACTACTGGTGGTGCTGAAGGTGGTAATGGTGGTAGCGGGGCAGGCGGTACAGTTTATCTAATTAGTGACCAGAATATATCAATTAATAATGCTGTGATTGATGTCGAAGGTGGAGCTGCGAATACCAATGGAGCAGGAGCCGCAGGGGGAAAAGGCTCTGATGGAATTATCAGAATTGATACACCAAACGGAACTTTTTCAGGAAGTGTTAATCAAAATCCAGGGGGAGTTACTGTAAACACAAGCACAACTCCAAGTAGTATTATTGACCCTTTACCATTAGCTGAACAGCAAGAACTTTTTGAAAGTGATATTGAAGCAGCCTGTACCTACAGAGAAAGTATTAACTATGAGTTAAATATTATTATTTTTCTTTCTTCATTTTTTATATCAATATTTTTACTCTTGAAGCTGAACAAATTGCGTTGGTAGTTCGTCATCTCCAATTGTTTCAGTACTAGCGATACCAAGTTGTCCAAAGTTATTATGTCCCCAACAAATGATTTCACCTTTGTCTTTTTCTAAGGCACAGCTATGATTTACTCCGCCACTTATTTGTGAAAACTCTGAGTCTATATTTACAAAAGTATTTGAAACAGAAATATTTTCATTATCTCCAATATGGCCTGTAGAAGCTTGTCCGGTATTTCCATAAGTATTAAAGCCCCAACAATAGATTTTATTATTTAGACCTAAAACACATGTATGATTATTTCCTGTTGCAACCATTTTGAAGCTGTCTGAACCATCTCCACTCAGATCTACTTGTGGCCCTGAATTAGCTTCTTCTCCATCTCCAATTATGTCGACATATCCTAACCCTAATTGACCTAGATTATTACTTCCCCAACATCTTGCTTTTTGGCCTTCTTCAATTGCACATGTATGTGAAAAGCCAGTAGCTAATTGAAGCACTTTATTACCAAAAGAAATACCATCAATATTTGTAATTGAAGATGAGTTACCTACATTATCGGTATGCCCGTAGCCTAGTTGTCCAAAATTATTTAAACCCCAACACTTAACATCACCATTAGTTAGTGCTGCACATGAATGATTAGAAATTGTAGAAATATCCATTTGCTGAATAGTACTTCCAACTGGAGTGTATTCAAAAGTAGTATAATCTTCAGTGTCTCCAATATTGTTTGGATGGCCAAGGCCTAACTGACCTGATGAGTTTTCTCCCCAGCATTTAATTTTTTTACTTTGTAGTAAGGCACAATTATACCTCGTTCCAGAGTATATTCTTAATGCATTCTCACCTAAATTCATCTTTGTTGAATTTTCTAAAAAGGTATTATCGGTATGACCTAAACCTAGTTGACCTTTATCATTTGCTCCCCAACATAAAACTTTTCCACTTTCTAAAATTGCACAGGTATGAAACAAACCTGCAGACATATCAATGATTTTTTCATCAATATTCAAAAAAGCTAAAGAGCTTACGTGTTCGTTATCTCCATAGGTGTCATTATTATTATAGCCTAGTTGACCACTATTATTTTGTCCCCAACATTTAGCTTTACCATTAAGATAAATAGCACATGAATGAAAGCCACCAGCAATAACTTTAGTCGCAATCATTGGTTCTTCTTCTTTTTGACAATACTCGATCCTGGCAACACTAAAAGCATCACGTTCTTCATTTAATTTAATTTGATTATGTTCACTAATATATCTATAGCCTACGCTTTCTCCATTAACAGTAACTTGAATACTCGATAAATCTACAGGAGAAGTCTTTAGGTTAAATTCATTCTCAGGTTGAACAGATGCTTGTGCCAGCCTACCTAATCTTTCTAGTCCATCTCCATAATTTCCCGTTGCTAGATCAATTGTTATTCCACCCGCAAGTTCAACAATTTCTTTGTAACCATAACCGATTTCATTTTCACCGTTTATTGGCATTGTTTCGGCATTATTATAAATAACGGCACCTAAGGTTAAAGGCTTTTGTCCATTTACTTCTTTAATTTTATTTAAAACAACTTGAGGTGTTATAATATAGTTTCCGTTTTCATCTCTACAATATTTGTCTCTTGCTTTGTTTTCTTTGTTCTGTTTATCGGGAACACTTTGTATATGCTCTGGATATTCAAAACAAACATCTTGTTCATCAGCAATAAAAACAATGGCCAATGCAGCATCCTCTCTGAAAACTCCGTCTTGTTGTAGCTGTTCAATATTTTCTGTTAGTGCCACATTTAATGAATATAGTCCCATTTCCCCTCCATCAGAAAAACCATCACCTGCAGGTGATTTTAATTTTTGATGGAGAGCTGAAATAATATCTTCAGAGTTCATTTCTTGTGAGTTCAGAACAAATGGCTCATCATTTCTTTGGAAAAGCTTTCCAGACTTAGGTGACTTTCCACTGTGACCTAGTATGACACCCACGCGATAATCTATTTGATCCGGTAAAGAGTTAATAAAATGATCAAACCCATTTGCTATATCTCCTCTTTCTTCTTTTAGAGATGTTGAAGTATCAGGAACGATAATGATATCTAATTTTCTGTTTATTGACTCTTCATCAGGAGCATATTGGTCAACGTAACATAGACCATTTTGTATAGAACCACTTGAAGCTTGTTCTGTCTCAAAGGATTCTTCTGCAGCCTCCCTAATTTCATCAGAAGAACTCTGGTTATTACAAGCCACTAAAAAGACTAATAAGAGTATTAAATTAAAATTTTTCATATACTAATTTTCTCAAGCTTTTCGGTTGTGACCAAATATTTTGAAGTCAAATCTAGTATCAGGAAATAATTTAACTAGCCGAAATTACTAGTGAAATGTTTTGATTAACTGTTAAGGTATACTTTAAAAATGGGCACTTAAGCCCGTAACTAATTGAGAATACTGTTCGGTTATCGTGCGATCTGCATCATTAAGTATCAGTTTTGATATACTAGGCTCAATAGTTAAAGAAAATACAGAACTCAAATAATATCGATAAGTTAGACCAATGGCCATTTCAGAATATTTTCCTAGTGCTATTTTACCAAATGGCAAAAAATTATGTTTTTTGCCAACAAAATGAGTTGTTTCTAACTTTGCGAAAACTGAATAAGTCAAAGGAGTACTTTTTAGACCGGCCTCATTATTTTCCTGTTCATATAAAGAGTATTGTAAAAAAGACATCCCATAAAAAACTTTAAAAAATTTAATATCAGAATTCACTGCGAGGTAAAGCTTTCGTTTAGTAAAACTTTCTTTATCAAATACTTCGCCATACTGTGAAAAATATCTTAAATAAAAGTTCTTAGTCTTCCAAAGAAGAGAATGCCCTGTACTGCTATTACCATCAATGGAATAAGTTTCAGAATCTTCTTGCTCATAATCGATTATTTGATACGAGTAAGACAGTCTTACTTCGCTTGCTAACTTTTTCTCTTTAGATTTCTTTTCGATTGTTTTTACTAACGTTGGTTTGGACTGTGTTTTTTTCTTTACGGTTTTTTCAAGTTTTTGAATATGTATCTCGGCTTTTGAAGAAAAGGGTGAGTATCGATTCCAAAAGTCTTTATATCGGACTCTGTAAAAATATTGTCCATAGTTTAAAGGGCTCCATTCAAGACTTGCGGTGTTGGTTGTAAAAGTTTTTAGTAAATTATTGTTTTGATCAAAAATTTCTATCTCGTAGGTTTTGGCCTCTTCCATCTTCTCCCATTCGATCAGTATCGAGTTGCTAGAGTTTGATGCATGAGCAGAAGAAAATAATAATTGGTTAAGTAAAAAGCTGGTTTTAATAGGGAGACTAAGACGTTTGATAACCTTTTTGTTTTTAATTTTAGGTGCTCGTGTTGGTGGAGGGCTTGGACGAATCTCTATCTTGACGGGGGTAATGCCATGAGAGTTTTCAACCTTCCAATAATAGAGACCAACATCAGGAATGATCTTTTTTACTTTATTATCTTTTGTTTCTACCTGGTATAGAATTTCTGAAAAATCAGAGGATTTAGATAATGTGAAAGTTGTTGTTGAGTTTTGGCGTGACTTCCATTCAAATTCAAGTTCTTGTCCTGGTCGTTTTAGTTCAAACTGAAGTGCTGTCTGATGAGATGGGTTTAAAAATTCAATATCAAAGTTCTGGAATTCAGAAAAGTTAGACTGAATATAACGGTCAAAGGTTTTTACTCGCCATTTAAATTTTCCACCATTTGTCATCGGAAGTGTAAAATTTGACTCAAGAGTAGATTCCGTTATACGGCTATTTTGTCCTATGATTTCTAACTTAGAATTTCTTTGCCTGTTTTCCCATTGTAGAAAAACATCAACATTCTTAGAGTAACTTTTAATACTGTAATTGTTTTTAGGTTTTAACAAATGAGGGGCGTTAGTTAATTGTATTATATTAAATTCATTAAGAGGTGATTCTATATTTTTATCATCATAAACGAGTTTCCATTTGTAATGGCCCGGTTTGAGGAGCACCTGTTTATTAAGTTGATGGAGTGTTTTTTTATTGAAGTGAATAATCTCTATACCAGATGGTATAATATTGGACTCATATCTAAACTCAATGGGAGTAATGTCTGTAAAAAATAAGTCCCCTTTAGGAGCTTTTAAAGTAATTTTCTCATTATAAATATTTATTACTTCATCTTTAAGTTCTAAAATTTGACCTGTTGAAGCAGATTTTTGAAGTTGATTGTCAGTGATATCAATTTCTCCGACTTTAACCAAGATAGTAGAGTGACTATTTATTTGCGAAACTTTGATATTTGAATCTTTTTGGGTTTTTAACTTATAACGTTTATCACCCAAAACCAGAGTTAACGGTGTTGTGTTTTTTTTAAGCTTGAGGTTGATATTTCCTTCTTTAAGTATAATCTCATTATTGGCCTTGATTCGAATTAATGTTTCTTTGTCGATATTAATAACGCTATTGGGATCAAGATTTACAGTTGCTGTTGAAGCCTGTCCTGTAAATACAGCATCATTTTCATTCACGATAATTTGATTTTGATCTAGTTGTTCCCATTGAACTTCAGATGTTCTTTTAAGTCTAACATCATTATTGTAGTTGATTATCATTCCTATCGTATTGCTACTCAAATCTGTAGACTTTTTATCTGTCATAAATAACTTAACAAAAGAGTAGGCCATTAAAGCAATCGCTAGAAAATATAAGATAGAGTAATAAATTTTTGTTAAGTTGTGAGATCTCATGTTTAATATACTAAGTGTATTCTTTTGAACGTGAGCTGTCATGAATAATAAAATTAGAAAAATTATTCTTCCGATTAATATTAAACTTACTGGATTTGTGTTAATCCTTACAGGACTTGCGCTTGCTTTGTATGTTTGGATTGCTTTAGATCTATTTAAGACTGATAAAATTGCTTATGTATTTGAGAGTGTTGAGCAAAAAAATGAGCAAATGAGTCAGTCTCTGTCTTATTATTTAAATTCAGTAGAGTTATCACATAAGTTATTGTCGGAAAGTTCATATACCAAGGATTTGTTAGAAGTAATCTTTGAGAAAAACCCAAGTCTTTTAGTTTATCTGGAATATCGTAATGGTAAAAAATATTTAGAATTGAAAAAGAACGATTCTGCAGAATCAATTAATATAGACGTAAAAAAAATAAATCAAAAATTTGAGATTGTTAAAAACAAAGAACATCGGTTCCTAGTTCATAAAATTTCTTCTGGACAGCGATTAAGTTATTCAATTACATCAATAGATAAATTAATGTCATTGATACCTACTTCAAATCTCTATCAGCATCACCTAGTATTAAATGACGAAGTAATAATTGGTAGTGAAGTACTTGATAGTAACTTGTCAGAAAACGTTTCAAAATATTCATATCAAACAAAAGTTTTAGGTGATGTTGGAAAAAGAAATATCGTTTCTATTTATCCTGTCCTAGACCGACAATGGTTTTTAATAACATCAATTCCTTATGATAAAGCCTTGTCTGCTTCGACAACATTAAGAAATAAATCCCTATATTTCAATTTTATTCTTTTCAAGGTTTATAACTTCTCCAATTAAAAAGTTATATTTAGCAAGTATAGAGCTATCAAATAAAAACTTTAGCTTTAGAACGAACTTAAAAGAACGAGATGAAATAGGTGTGTTAGGTGACTCCTTTAACTTTATGGCACAAGAAATTGAGCGATACATGGAAGAAATGAAAGAGAAGGCGAGGTTAGAAAACGAGTTAAAAACGGCACAATTAGTTCAAAAGTCTTTTTTTCCTACAGATTCAATTTCTGGACCCTCATTAGCACTAAAAGCCTATTACAAGCCTGCATCTGAGTGTGGAGGAGACTGGTGGGGATACTTGAAAACTGCTCAGTCTGAAATAGTTATTTTATTAGATGTTACGGGACATGGAACAGCGGCAGCTCTCGTAACAGCTGTTACACATAACGCTTTGACGGCTTTAGAATATTTGATAGAGAGAGATGATAAGTTTGCAAAGAGTCCAGAGAAAATCATGGAATATTTAAACAAGTCTCTTTGTTCGATGGATATTAATTTAAATGCAACAGCATTTGTTTTGGTGATATCAGATGGACAAATAACTTATACAAATGCATCTCACAATCCTCCGTATTATATTCAATTTAATGAATCTGGAAATTATGAGAAAAACAACTTCCAACCATTAATGGAGGCACAAGGGGTAAGACTTGGTGAAAGTACTAAGAGTGTATATACCAGTTCATCATTTACATTTAATGATAAGGACAATTTAATACTCTATACTGATGGTATTCTAGAGGCCGAAAACATGAATAATAAAGCTTACGGAACAAGAAGGTTTATCAAGAGTCTATCTGAGAACTTAAACCTTAGTGCAAATGAAGTTATTACCAAAAACATAGAAACATTTAACGACTTTCTTGATGGAGCTAGTCCAAATGATGATATTACTTTAATTAATTTAAAGCTTAAAAAATGAAAATATATTTAGGCGATAATAAGTTATTAAAAGATATTGATATCCAAAAAAATCAAAAAGTATCCTCTTACGAAGAGGCTGACATCGTTATTTACAATAATGATTTAGAATCGCTTTTTGCTGAGATAAAAAAACTAAAGAATAAGTGTTCTTTTTTACCAGTTTCAACACAAAGACTAACACCAATTAGTTTAGATAACATACAAACAGAGCTAAGCTTTAAATTTGAAGATCAGAGTGTTGGAGAAGTTTCTGAGATTGTTGAAAAATTAGTAAGAAAAATAACCAAACAAGATACTTTTGAAGATCAAGCTAGATATTTAATTAATATTGCTGTTGAGCTGATACAAAACAGTCTGATATTTAAAAGAGTACAGAAATTAGAAGGCGTAATTGAGTTAGTTCTAAAGGAGGATAAAAACTATTTTTCTATTGAAGTGCAAGATTTTTTTGGTGGTCTAACCAAGGAGATATTCCTTAAAAATGTTAAAAGGGCCTATAGTGAAAAAACACCTGAAAACAAAGAGTTTGGAGCAGGACTTGGGTTTTTTACAGTTTTAAACCTTTCAAATGAGCTGCAAATAAATATTGAAAGAGGTAAAAAAACAAAGATTTGTAGTATAATTAAAAAATATAAAAGATTAAAAGATTATAAAAATAAACATATTTCAATTCATATAGAAGAGAAGGAGGAACTTGTTAAATGAGTTCAAATTTAGAAATAGAAGTAGTTGAAGAAGTGGGAGGATTAATTTATTTCTTCAATGGGCAAATCGATGAAGACTCCGACTTTTCTGCTGTGAATATTGGAAATCATAAGAGCGTGATTTTTGATTTAGAAAATGTTAATTTAATTAATTCTTGCGGAATTAGAGACTGGGTAAAATTTCAATCAGAGCTTCCTGAAGACTTAATTATTGTTTATAGAAAATGTCCTCAGGTAATTGTAGAACAATTTAATATTATAAAAGGCTTTATTAAAACTTCGGGTATCGTTGAGTCATTTTATGCTCCTTATTACAACGATATTAAAGATGAAGAAGTCAAAGTATTAATTCGTCCAAGTGAAGTCATAGACCTTAAAGCACCTGAAAAAAAAGATGATGAAGGAAATCTTCTAGAATTTGATGAAATAGAATTACAGTATTTTAATTTTTTAAAAAGTAAGTAATATGAGTTATAAAGAGTTTGATCATTTATTGAGTCCTGTTTTAATTGTCGATCCAACAGGAAAAATTTTATATTTTAATAATATATGTACTATCTTTTTTAAGAAGTCCCCACGAAAAATGGATAAGATAGAAAAGGTTCAAGAGCTTATTCCGACAGACTCAATTGATTTTAAAAGTCGAATAGAGTCTACTTTGGCTCAAAAAATTCCAGATACTACTAAAGAAATTATTTTTAATCTTGATGAGTATGAACAAATGGCGTTAACTTTAAGGTTGGCCCCTCTAGATGAGAATGTTTTAATTAATATATTAGATTTCTCTATTGAGAAAAGATTACATGATAAATACAAACACCAAGTTCAAGAATTAAAAAATACCCATGAGCAAATTTTAAAAGCGGATAAACTAACTGCTTTGGGTGAGATGATTTCAGGTATTAGTCATGAAGTAAGTACCCCGCTAACGATTGTTAATGATAGACTACAACAGCTTTCAATTGCTTTAATGAAAAAAGATTTATCAAAGGCTGAGATTAAGCTCGAAGAGGTTAACCAAGAATACCAACGAGTCTTACGAATTATATCTGGAATGCAAACATTTGCTAGAAACCAAGATGACGAATATTTTATAACGGACTTGTCACAAACCATTGAAGAAGCTTTAAGTTTTTTTGATAAACTAAAAGTTCCAGGAAATATTAATATTATAAATGAAGTAAAAAGTAATTTATGGGTAATGGCGAATCCTATTAAATTACAACAAGCAATAATAAATTTAATTAAAAACTCAATTGATGCTATTCGCTCGAATGGAAAGTCTGAAGGGCAAATTAAGATTTCAATAGAACATGATGAAGACTCTCAGGTCCACAGTATAAAAATTCAAGACACGGGTCCAGGCATTTCCAAAGATAAAAGAGAACAAGTTTTTGAAATGTTTTATACTTCTAAAGACATAGGTGAGGGAACAGGCCTAGGTCTCTCTATTACGAAAAAAATTATTGATGCTCATAATGGATTTATTTCTATAAATGATTGTGACTTAGGATGTGAGTTTGAAATTAAGCTTCCAATTGTTGAAATTGGAAGTTTCACATTAACAAATAAATATTTACGTGGAGAATCGGATGCTGAACAAGAAAAAGTTTTGTTTCTAGTTGATGATTCAAAAAAGGCAAACGCAATTTATAAAAAATTAAAGTGTAAGGACCTAATTCATATTTACTCTAATGATTCAGAAGTAGTGGAAAACCTAGCAGAATTTTTGATGCTAGATAAAGTGATTAAACTTTTTCCTTGTGACTTAAATGTTGAAGAAGCTAAAAACTTTGATTTTTCACAGTTTAGCTTCGATGTACAATTAGAAAAACTGGAGGTGCTATTTTGACTCCAGGAAGACAGTACAATATTCTCATTGTCGAGGATGAAAAAGAGATCGCTGAAATTATCAGGTCATACCTTCAATTATATAAAGGCTTTCAAAATATCGTTATTGCCGAAGAAGGTGTACAGGCAATGCAAAAGATTTCAAATCAAGAGTTTGATCTAATTATAACTGATATTGTTATGGAACGAAGAGATGGTCTAACTTTTATTGATGCTTTAAGGCGATTACCTAAATACTTTAATCAAAAGATTGTTGTTGTTTCTGGATGTTTAACAGCAGATATAACACTTTCATTATTAAGAAAAAATGTGAGACATATTATTGTTAAGCCTTTCACTGCAAGACAATTATTAACTAAAGTTGTAATGGCGCTGGGAATTAGTAGGCGTCCTGACGAGTTTGTTGATGCTATTATTCAGCATACAGCTCAAAAATTAGATAGTGATAATAAAACGATTGGTGATGAATACCCTGAAGAATTTTCAGAGGATAAAGCCAAGGATTAGTAATCACACAAGTTGCGACGCTGCGCACTATTGCAAATACTACACTTCCTATTTACGTCTTAATCATGAAATTTTAATCAATAAAAATGATAAGACTATTAATTTTACCTCTTTTATTTATCTCTTTTAAGCTTCAAGCTTCAGAAAACAAAGAATTATCCTTTTACAAAACATCTTCAAATGTTTTCACTCACGAGTTTGATACTAATTTAGTTTTCTTTAAAAATGGAGCTTGGTACAAAGATGAAGTACTTGCGAATATGGAAGAAGCAGCAGAAACTTATGCCCAATGTGGAATTAAAATTAATATAAAAAATATTAAAGAAGTTAATCACTCTGCTGATATTTATTTTGATCTTGAAGGATATACAGATCCTGATGATATAAGACCTGAGAATAGTGCTCTAAATTTGGCAAATACCTTTGCTGATCCAGAAGTCGTAACAATTTATTTTATGCGAAATTTTACTGAAGAATATAATCGAATCTCAGCAACAGCAGTTCCACCAATTAGAGTTCAATACCCAGATCAAAAACCAGTTCTAAATACTATATGGATGTCTTTTCAGGTTGAGTATGGCAGAAGGTTCACCCAAGAGGAAGGAGCTCAACCAAATGGTTATAGCGTTCTTGCCCATGAACTAGGACATATCCTTGCGAATACAAAACATGTTGATGATATGGGAGTTTTTAATTTAATGCATTCTGTTTCCAGTCATCTGAGTGCTGATATTACTAGTGAGCAATGTGATCAGATGAAAAAATCACCTTTGATCAAGCCCATACCAAATGCTTTACAAGGTCGGATATGTCCAGAGATTACTTCTCCTTTAAGAGGAAAGATAGTATTTTTAGATGGTGAAGAAGATTGTGCTAGCACAAATAAAATAATAAATTTATTGGATACAGTGATAGATAATACAAGTGATCTTTATCCTGTGTCAGGGATTGATTTTTATCTTCAACAGTCGAGGTTAGATTTTATTTATGCAGATAGAGATGCCATCGAAGGTTCGCTAAAGCCTTATTATGATCATCGCTTAGAGTTTGAACTTCCTTTTAAGCAAGCTAAACATATATGGATTCACGAATTAGGTCATGCACTTTTTAATGCCCAACTTAAACAAGATTGGAAATGGTTCAAAGGACGTTTAGATATATTTGAAGAATGGGGCCGCTTGATTCGTCTAAGCTATGATGAATCAGTTAACCAAACTGAAGTTTCATCTAATGTTCGACAGCAAATCATGTTATATCGAAAGTATCCACATGTTTTCGATATTGATGAAATGGTGACTCCTTATCAAGAATTATTTGCAGATACTCTTGCGATTATCCATTCTGAAGATCCAAAGGTGATGGTTTATGCTTTATCTCATCCTCAAGATTTATTGGGTGAGACTTTGTCTGAGCAAGAAAAACTTTATTTGCACGAAAGAGATTTTAGTGTTGAGATTCAAGCTGAAAACTGGGATATCACTGAAGTACATGGTCTTCTCGCACCAAGTAGATTTCCTTTGTGGAAAGCAATAGAGCACAGACTTACAAAAGGGGATTCAAAAAAAGTCATCCTACGAAGGATTTATTATATTATCATGAATGAAATAAAAACTCGCTACCGTGATAATAGTCTCTGGGAAATGAAGGCTTCAGATGTGAATAAGAGGCTTATTAAAAAAATACAAGAGCGACTACTTTTCCAAGGTATTTCTTTCACCCTATAAAATTATAAATAAAATTTTATACTGTTTTTAAAAGGATAGTTATGAAATTTTTATTGATACTTGTCAGTTTTACTCAATATTCATTTGCAAATCAGATTCATACCGGGTTTATCAGTAGTCCTGAAGGTGCATTAAAAGTTGAATATGAGATTAAAGATAATGTGCCAATCATGGAGGGTGATATTGAAATTGATCCTAAAGAAACTGAAAATGAATTAACCATACAAGGTGCTGGTAAATGGCTTTGGTTTCGTAAATGGCCGAATCGAACAATACCTTATGTGATTGATCCTAATATGCCTAATAAGTGGAGAATTGAGTGGGCAGTTAAGCATATTATGGCCAATACAAAGATTAAAATGATTCCAAGAGACAGACATAGGGACTATGTTTACTTTAAATATAATGGGAAAGATGGGGGATGTAACTCTTTTATAGGAAGGCGTTGGGGAAAGCAATACATTCGAGTTCCTGACTGGTGTTCTAAAGGTAGTATTGTTCATGAAATATTACATGCAATTGGTTTACGTCATGAGCAAACACGTTGGGATAGAAATAATTATGTAAAAATTCATTGGAATAATATTAAAAAAGGGCAGCAACATAATTTTAGACGTCTGTTTTTTTACACTCGAAGTTATACTGAATTTGATTTTGATTCGATAATGCTTTATGGACCATATAGCTTTGCTAATGATGTAAGCAAACCAACAATCACAAGAAGAGATGGTACTTTGTATCCTGTAAACAGGGAAGGAATGAGTGAGTTAGATAAGATAACGGTAGCGAAAATGTATCGTTATAATATTGACTAGATGAAGGCTATAAGAGTTCATGTCTGCGCTTATTTATTATTATTTTTATCATCTTTTTTTATAGGTCAGACGAGTAGTGGCGAAATAACAAGCAAGGTTCTTGTTCATTTATGGAATCTATCTATTTATTTTATACCTATACTAGCGGTAATAAATATTTACTTAGAAAAAAATCATAAAAGACAATGGGCCAGATACTGTGAAAGATTGAGTATTTGTTTGAGTATGGTGGTTTTTATTTTATTGGTTACTAGTTTTTAAATGAGCTCTTCAGTAAAAATCTTTTCAGTTATTTTCCAGAACTTTCCTTGTTTTCGAGCAATTACAAAAGAGGGCTGACGAAGAAGTGGTTGAATCCTGATAACATCTTCAGGGCCTGTTATCTCTATCCCTAGCTCTGGACGTTTCATATGTGATCGTAAAAAATTGATATTAAATTTTTTAAGGCTTGTTGGATTATTTAAATAATGAATTTCACTTAAATACTGAGCATCGTAATCATAATATTTGATCTCTAAAAAAGAATTTCCACTTTTGTCAGAACGTTCGCTGATTTCTATTGTATCAGGTTTTAAGACATGTGCATTTTTTGAGAGTTTGGCTTGCTTTAATTTTGAGTCAGCATCAATCAATACGGCTTTACATTTTTCACACTCTCGAGCAGTAATATCATTTTCAGTTCCACATTGAGAGCATAACTTAAATCTAAAGCGGTAGCCACATGGAGTGATTTCAAAAGTATGGGCATCATGTGTCGCCCCTCTACATTTACGCCCATAGTGTTCAGTCATATTTCCTTCAAAGTCTGTCTGACCCCAAAAGTGGTTATCAAAGCCACATTTAGGACATTGAACTAACACGGGAACAGATTCCTCTTTGGGCTTTTTATCACATATTTCAGGTGAGTAAATATCATGTCCAACTCCAGTGTAGTCTAGAACAAAGCAATCTGTTTTTCCTGGATCTAAACGTAGGCCTCGTCCAATAATTTGCTGATATAAACTCACAGACTCTGTTGGACGTAAAATCGCAATAACATCTACGTGTGGGGCATCAAAACCTGTCGTTAAAACTGATACATTAACAAGATATTTGAATTTTTTATCTTTAAAGTCTTGAATAATATTATCTCGATCAGAAATATCTGTGTCTCCCAAAATAATTTTAGCTTCACCATCAGGTAGATAAGACAAAATTTCTTCTGCATGTTTTACAGTACTACTAAAAATCATGACTCCTTTGCGTCCATAACTTTCAGTGATATCAACAACATTTTTAATTATAAGAGGAGTGAGTCTTTTTTGTTTTTTTAAAAGGTCTTCAACTTCTCGTGTTGTATACATTTTTCCTTTTTGGCTTAAATCTGAAAAATCATAACAAGTCACAGGAATATCTACTTTGACAGGTGTTGTAAGATATTTCTTTTGAATCATATAGGAAATTGGTAGTTCAAAAACACATTGTTTAAAAAATCTTTTTTCCTGAGTTTTCATCTCTCCCAAATGGTTGTATTCATAAATCCACCCCAGTCCTAGACGATAGGGTGTCGCCGTCAATCCTAAAATGCATAGGCCTTGATTTTTTGTCTTTAGTTTTTCAATAACCAAAGCGTATTGCGTTTCTTTATCCTCGCTAATTCTGTGACATTCATCTATTATGACGAGGTTGAAATCATCAAAAAATGAATCATCTGCTCTGGCAACAGATTGAATGCTTCCGAAAATCACCTTTTGACTAGAATCTTTTTTATTTAGCCCTGCAGAATAAATGCCAGCCTCTAGTTGATAACTTGTATATTTCCCATGATTTTGCTCAACAAGCTCTTTGACATGGGCCAAAACCAAAACTCTTCCTCTTGCAATCTTTGCCAATTCTGCGATAACTAAGCTTTTGCCTGCTCCTGTTGGCAAAACAATAACTGCAGGCTCGCGTTTTTTTCTAAAATAGTTTAAAGTTTTATCAACTGCTTCTTGTTGATAGGGACGCAATCTATACATTGTGCTATACTATGTTTTTTAACTTCAATTGTCATGACTAGATAGGATGGAAGGATTTAAATGAAAGTTTTAATTTTATTCTTTTTAATGGGGTGTAATGTAATTAAGTTTTTTGGTAACGAGGACAACATATCGGAAGAGTTTTTTTACAATCCTAATTCAGAACCCTTTATTGAAGTTAATTTTCCTGAACAAAAACGAACAAAATATATTAGTGATGAGAGTTTAATTCGGACTGTCAATTTCAACTTTCTGCCCTTCGGAGAGCTGTGGTGTTCTAGTGATGATGCGCAAAATTTTGTTGAATGTGGTGATGGATATGTCTGGGAGGTAGCTGATTATAATACTGAGCATATAGTTGAGTATAGAGGAGATAACGGTAACATATTTTCTACTACTTTTACCCCCTCTACAGAGCTGCCAAATATCAGTTTTTTAACTTGTACATTTGAGGTCACTGCTAACGAGTCTTTCGCGGCATTTTATGGAAGAACTTTTTCTGACCCAACTGTCGCATGTATTGGAGATGGTGTTCAGATTAGTAACGCTGGAGCAGATAGTCCTATCTCTTTTGCTTTTCCGAATATTACTGTTATAGCAAGACAAGGAGATGTTGCTACATTCAGTTCTGCTAAGGCCACTGACTCAATCTTTGATGATGTATCTAGAGGAAATATCGACTACATAGGGCTTAAAGTTACTGGAAACCAAGTTCAACAAATAGCTTTTAATATTACGGGTACGGATGTTGATATTGAAGACGTTGAAATTGATTTAACAGGAAGTGCATCAGCGGGAATAAAGACTTCTACCAATGGAAATTTAGTTAATATTAGAAGTGTTAATATTAACCTGACTGATACAGGTTCAGGAGAGGGAATTTATACTCAAAACTCAAATATTAATATCTATGATTCTGAAATTCAAAGTGGATATAATGCTGTGTATTTTTGGAAGAACTCTACAAGTACATATGTATTCAATGCTTCTAATTCTGTTTTTATAGGTAACAAAATAAATCCTCCGAATGGTAGTAATCCAGGAGTTCTTGAAACATTTATAAATGAGGGAACAAACTCGCATCAAATTAACTTAACGGACTCCCAAGTTATTTCGAATGGTGGAGCAGCTTTTCTTGTAAAAAATGCAGCCGGAATAGCTGATATTAACTTATCTAGAACTGTCGTTAAAAGAGGTGGTAGTGTAAACTTTGATGGTCCTGCTATTGTGGTTGAGAGTATGGCAAGCACAAATACTTTAGTTGTTGATTCAGAAACATATTTTTGTAATGAAAGCTCTAGTGCAGGCGCAACTTATACTTCAATATTAAATGATTTATCAACTAATGTTATTTTCAATCCTAGTGACATGGATGAACACGTAAATAATACAGATATAGGTTCTTGTTAAAGGTGGAGATACTATTAAATAATTTTTTATTCTCAGGTTCAGTAATTTTATTATTGAGTGTTCTACTTAGTAAGTCGTCAGGTAGATTTGGTTTACCTATTTTGATCATATTTTTGTTTATAGGAATTCTCGCTGGCAGTGAAGGCGTTATGGGTATTCATTTTGAAAATTATGAATTAACTCACTCTTTAAGTTTAATTGCACTTTGCTTAATTATTTTTTCAGGGGGAATAGAAACAGATTTAAAAGACATCAAGGAGAATCTCAATCGGGGGATTGTCTTGTCTTCTCTCGGCATTTTACTGACAACAGGTATAGTCGGAGGATTTGTACACATAATTTTAAAAATAGGGTTAATGGAATCCTTGCTCTTAGGTGCCATATTGTCCGCTACAGATGCAGCAGCAGTTTTTTCGGCGTTTAAGGATAAGAAGGCGCAAGTCACAGCATCTACAAAAAATATTCTTAAGTTTGAATCAGGAAGCAATGATCCTATGGCCTACTTTCTAGTAACAATCCTTTTAGGGCTTATGGAGAGTGGTGTCGCTGATATTGGATATATATCATTAGAATTGTTATTAAATCCTATTGTTGGCCTTGCGATTGGTTGGTTTATGGCCAAAGCTTTTATCAGTTTGAATAATATTATAAACCTCGAGTTTATTGGGCTTTATCCTGCTTTGACCTTATCATTTTTATTTTTGAATTACTCATTAGCAACTTATCTACACGGAAATGGGTTTTTGGCCGTTTATGTATTCGGACTCTTGATTAGTAGTCGAAAAATATTACACAAAACTTTTTTATATAGTTTTTACGATGGAATATCGTGGCTTTCTCAAATTGGCTTATTTGTAATGTTAGGTATGTTGGTTTTTCCGAGTCGACTTCTAAAAATCGCTCCAGAGGGTTTAATTATTGCAACTCTTTTAATTTTAGTAGCACGGCCACTGACAATTTTTATTTGCTTAGCTTTCAGTAAATTTAACTTAAAAGAAAAAGTATTTATTTCCTGGGCCGGGTTAAAGGGTGCAACTCCGATTGTGTTTGCAAGTTTAGCTGCTGTAAAAATGGGTGATAGGGCTTTCATCTTATTTGATATTGTTTTCTTTGTAGTGATCGTTTCTGCGATTGTTCAAGGTGTAACTTTAAAACCTGTTGCTAAAAAACTAGGACTGCTTTTTGAAGCAATTGAAGATCCTAACTTTCCAATAGATTTTGAGGTACTTGAAAAAACCAAGAATGGGATTCGGGAATTTGTAATTGAAGAGACGGATTTTGCTATTGATAATAGAGTAGTTGACTTAAATCTACCAAGTGGATGCTTAGTTTTGTTTATTAAGCGTGAAGGTTCGTTTGTTATTCCGGATGGTGCTACAAAGTTCATTCCAAATGATAGAGTTCTTATCGTTACAAAATCAAAAGGTGATATTGATATCGCAATTAATTGCTTTAAAGAAAAAATAGAAGATTCTTTATTAGTATCAAATGATCCAGTTGTAACTCCTTAAAAATATAAGAAAAAACTGCTTTTTAAAAACTTTTTTTGAACGAAACAAGTGTCATTAAAGTCTAATAAGTATGAAATCAAAAAAGGAACGAATTATGAAAAAAAGTATTGTAGGAGTATTTGTTATTACAGGGTTTTTATTTACTAGTGGATTTGCTCAAGCTCGGGGAGCAGAGAAAAGAGGCATGATGAAAAAAATGTTTGAGCAATTGGAATTAAGTGAAGAACAAATAGCGAAGTTAAAAGAATTTAGAAAAAGTAGAAAAGAGAAAGAAAAGCCTGAAAAAGGAAAAATGAAAGAGTTAATGCAAAAGATGGCTAATGCTTTTATTAGTAATGCTCCTGATGATGAATTGAAAGCGATACACTCTGAAATTCAAAGCGCGAAGGGCTCAAAGGTAGATCATCGTTTAGAAAAAATGATATTTATGAAAAACCTATTAACAAAAGAGCAAAGAGAAAAATTTATCGAATTAAGAAAAAAAGACTTTAGAAAGCAATTTAAAAAACACAGAGAGTAATTGATAGTGCAAAAAGTATTAAGTGTTTTGGGACTCTCAGGAAAAGATCAAGAGAGTTTACTTGAGAGTTTCCAGAAACATTATATTGAAACAGAAGGCTTTATACGAAGTTATATTTACTGGATGGTTCGTTCTGAAGTAGCGAATGATTTAGTTCAAGAGACTTATCTAAAAGGATGGAAGTCGTTTGAACGATTTCAAAATAATTCATCTTTTAAAACATGGATTTATAAAATTGCAACAAATGTCACTTATGACTTTTTAAAAAAGAATAAGCAGTTCAAGACTTTTGAAGATACTATGAAAAGTCCAGAAGACAATCAGTATGAGTATCGTGATATGATTAGTCGCGGTTTATTATTATTAACAGTAAAAGAACGAGAAGTGTTTATACTATTTTTTAAGTTTGAGTATACGGTACCGGAAATTTCTAAATTAATTGAAATACCAGAGGGAACTGCGAAGTCAAGAATCCATAGTGGCCGAGATAAATTTGTAAACTTTCTAAATAAAAATGGGATTAAAAATGAATGATATTAAATTGAAAGAAATTTTAAATAAAGATCATAGTACTCCCGTTAAACCAAGCAATGAGTGGAATAGTATTATTAATAAAATGAATAGAAACAAAAAATGGAGTTTTAAAAGTCTTCCCGTGATGCTAATTCCTCTTGCTTTAGCGATTGTATTGGTGGTTTTAGTATTACCTATCCAAAATACAACAAGTTCAGAAAGAGAAAATCTAATTGAGTTTGTTATCGATGATTCTTATTTTGATCAAACTTCAGAGTCTTATGCTTGGGTGGATTATATATAGATAAGTTGTTGTAAATACAAGAATTGTTTATTTATCCTTAAAAGTATTAAGAAAATCATTAATATTCAAAAGCTTTATCCGATCAATTAACTATGAGTTTATGGATATTAAGATTAGCATTTTTTGTATTTTTTATTAGCTGTAATTTTGAGAGCTCAGAGGAGTCTCGAGAGGGCGGTGGGCTTTATATCAACCACAAAAAGGTTCCCAATAAGTTTGATGTTGTTCCTCCTGCTACAAATACTTACACCTTGGGACAAAACATAGACATCCGACTGTCTCACCCAAAAGTGATTAATGTTAAGGGTGTTCCTAGAATTGAAATTACAATCGGTTCTCAAAAAAGGTATGCAGAATACTACAGTGGAGAAGGGACTAAAAATCTTATCTTCAGATATCAAGTTGTATTAAATGATTTGGACTTAGACGGTATCGAACTTGGGAATAAAATACTTTTAAATGGAGGAGAATTAACCTTTACTTCAGGTACCAAGACTTCCTCCGTTGGGCTTGAGCTAGATACAGTAAATACTAGGCATGTGTATGTTGAAACAGATGAAATATCTTTAACAATAGACGCCTTGCCTCAGGCGATTAACCTTTCAAATGTTAATAACTATTCAATCTCAGGAACATGTTCAGTGAATGGGAGTGATGTGAGTATTAATGTTAATGCTGGAGAACTTAGTGCTACTACGACTTGTGCTGGCTCGAGTTGGAATCATGTATTTGATTTAACAGCTGTTTCAGATTCAAGCACAGTAGATTTCCTTGTTGGACACGAAACTGTTACAGAAAGTATCTCGACATTTAAAGATACAGTTTCTCCTGTTCTTTCTTTTGGGGCTTTACCCACAATTGATTCTTCAAATGTTCTTAGTTACGTGATTAATGGTTCATGTGACGAGGAAGGTAGAAATATTCAATTAGGCCTTGGGGCAATTTCTGTTAATCCCACTTGTTCAGGAGGTTTATTTTCAGTCAGTATTGATGCTTCGGCCTTAGTTGATGGAAACCTTAATGTGACTGCGCAGCTTCAAGACTTAGCAGGAAATAGTACTTTTATAACTCAACAAGTTTTAAAAGATGTAGGAATTCCAACAATAAATATAAATAATCCTTTAGATGGAAGTTTTATAAATATTACTTCAAACACAAATAGTTTCTCTATTGATGGAGCTTGTTCTGAAGCTGGAGAAATTATAAGTGTCGAAGTTGATAGTGTAGCGGCTATCTCACCTTCTGGTTTTGTTTGTGACGGGACTAACTTTTCAGGCACCGTCGATGTAATTTCATACCCTGAATCAACTTTAGTTTTAACAGCTTCAATCTCGGACTCTGTAGGTAATACGAATACCTCGGATCCTGTAAGCTTAGTAAAAGATATTACTGCCCCAGTGTTGTCAGTAGATCCCTTAAGCGATATCACAGTTTCAAATGTAAGTAGTTATAATATTTCAGGTAACTGTGATGAAGAGGGCCGGACTGTGAATATTGCGGTTGGAACTCTTACAGATACAGCTCTTTGTTCTGCCTCTGTTTTTTCTACGACGATAAATACAGCAGCTATTTCAGATGGAAATGTAGATATAACGATTAGTATTACGGATCAGGCTTTAAATTACTCTGAAATACAAACAAGTATATCAAAAGATACTTTAGTTCCAACAATTTCTATTTTATCGCCCATTGATAATGACTTCATAAATATTTCAACTGATTCGAATACCTACACAGTTTCAGGTAATTGCTCTGAAGCTGGAGAGTTGGTTAGTATTTTAATAGATAACGTAAATGCTCCATCTCAAAATGGGTTTATTTGTGATGGTACAAATTTCTCAGGTTCTATTGACACAACTTCATTGACAGATGGAAGTTTCGATTTGAGTGCAAGTATTTCTGATAGCGGAGGAAATACAGCCGAGTCTGTAGCCTTGACGATTGTTAAAGACACAGTTGCGCCAATATTAAGTTTAAATCCACTTGGGAATATTAATCTACTTAATGCCTCTGTATTCAGTATTTCTGGTACTTGTTCAGAAGATACAGTTGTAAATATACAGGCAGGTCCTGTGAGTGATAGTGGGTCATGCATTAGTGGTAGTTTTAACGAGTCAGTAAACTTAACGAGTGTCCTTGATGGCGGAGTTTCTATAGAAGTTGGCCTAATAGATATTGCAGGCAATCCATCAGGAGATATTTTAGATAGTACACAAAAAGATGCTTCAGCCCCGACAGTCTCAATAACATCTTATAGTAATATAACTAATGCAAATGTGAGTTCTTATGACCTCATCGGTGAATGTAGTGATGATGGAGAGCAAGTCAGTATCGAAGTTGGAGGACTTAGTATTTTAACCTCTTGTATCTTGCAAACTTGGTCTGTCACATTTTCTGATTTGACGTCGTTGTTAGATGGGCAAGTTACAATACAAGCTCAGCATGTAGATAGCTTTGGGAATGTAAATACTGCAACGATAAATGTAGATAAAAATACTTCATTACCTGTTGTTGAAATTACAAATTTTTCAAATATAGACTCATCTAATGTTCAGATTTATAAAGTAAGTGGGAACTGCTCTGAGAATGGTCAGGTTGTTGATGCGTGGATTGGGAATTTACAATATTTATTAAATTGTTCTAGTGGGATTTGGTCAACTGGATTTGTAGACGTTTCATCACTTTCAGATGGTAATGTTTTAATCACAGCTGATCACTCAGATGGTGCCGGAGCAAATGCAACTCAAGCTTCTGAGACAGTCATCAAAAATTTAGTAAACCCTACCGTCGTTATTTCTTCAGCTCCTAATATTACCGCCATAAATAATCTAAATTATATGGTTAGTGGGACATGCTCAGAGAGTAATCAAAATGTCGACATTTCAATCGACACGATTAGCTTAACTGTAAACTGTTCAAACGGTTCATGGTCTACGGGGCTTCTTGATGTAAGTAGTATTCCGGAAGGGACAATTACAATCACAGCTGATCATTCAGATGGTGTTGGGAACAATGCCCAACAGGAATCTTTAACAGTAAATGTTGATTTAACAGGAGTGACAGTTTCTAACTTGGCTGCGGGACCTGCATTAACAAATTCAATTTCACTTGCATGGGAAGTCGACCTTAATGGGAACACTTTGGATGATTATAAAATTCAATATAGAATTTCTGGAAGTTCAACTTGGTTAAACTTTGATGATGGCATTAGTTCAGATTTAAATTCATCAGTTACAAATTTGAATGCCGGAACAGAGTATGAGTTTAGAGTTAGTGCCCAGTATAATTCTACTAGTTTTGGACCTTGGTCAAATATATCCGCGCTTGCGACACAACCGGATAGTCCATTATTTTCTGAAAATACTGCAATGAATGTTGGTGGAGCAACCAGTTCAAGAGTAGTTGCATTGGAGGATAGTACAAATATAACTCTTAATGGGGCGGCACTTGTTACCTTAAATAAAGGTGAGACTCATGTATTTAATTCTAGTCAATTTGATGTCATAAGTGCTGATGGCCCAATATATACTGCCGGTAGATTGGGCAACGGTAGCAATACTAGTAAAATTAATATTACATGGAGTCCTACTTCATGGGCAGGTAAGTCTTTTAGTTTTAATTCGATTAGAAATAATCCTCAGAATTTATTTGTTTATGCAATAGAAAATGCTGTGGTGGAAGTAAAGCAAGGTAATACTGTTTTAGACTCTGTAAGTGTGAATGCTGGTAGTGGAGCAAGCTTAAGTTGGTCAGTTTATGGAAGTTACCAAGTCAATTCAACGGGAACAATATTGGCATTTCACTACTCTGGTAGCGGTAATACTCGAGTAGACCCTAAGCCTCTTTTACCAAGTGCAAATAAAATTATAGGATTTCCATCATCATCTATGACTTTAACCGCAGATATAGATGCAACAAATTATACTTATGTTCATTCCAATTCAAGATTTGGAATTAATTCTCTTAATAATGAAGATGCAATAAATATACTACCTCAGGGTACTAGTAGTTTGTTTCAATCTGAAAGTCTCGTGATTTCAGCTGATAGAAAAATAAGTGGTGCGAGCTATGCGGATAGTAATGGAAATTGTGCTTCAATATTTTTGCCAACAAATTTGATGAAGAAAAAGTATGCAATTAATTCATCTGCAGACTTTGTCGCTTTTGCAAGTTTACAAGCTGGAACGATCCAAGTTCTAGATAGTAATGATAATGTTGTTGATACCTTAAACTTAACTAGAAGTGGAGGTGATGCAAATGCACCATATAGGGCCCGAAGAGGAACATCAAGTGCAGGTCTAAGGTTTATTTCTACTGTGCCAATGGCCGGATGGTATCAACCAGATACTGATACAGGAGCAGCTGATCAGGATGAAACAATCTTATATGGTGCAGATTAGTATAAGTATATTTTCCTATTGAAAAATTAATCTTATGATATAATTTCTCAAAAAAAGGGAGTTTTATGAAAAAGATTTTTTTAATGATTTTATCTGCTGTTTTTGCGTTCTCTAGTGCATCATTTGCTATGGGTGGAGGAGAAGGAAAGATAAAATGTAAAGGTGTTGCTAAAAAAGGTCAAAATGACTGTGCTGCGAATGGACATGCTTGTGCTGGTTATGCAAAAAAAGATTATGATCCAAATGAGTGGGTATATAAAAGTGAAGAAGTTTGTAAAGAGTTACAAAAGAAAGTAGCGCAATTACAATCTAAATAAGCATTGTTATTTAGAAAACGTAAACACAATCTTGGTTTTAATTTAAGAACTGAATTTATTGATGAGGTCTTGGAATATAAGCCCAAAGTCAGTTATTTGGAAGTGATAATTGATAATTGGTTTACAGATGGGCCTCATCATCAAAAACTTTTAAAGCTAAGAGAGGATTATGAAATATTATTTCATTGTGTAGGGATGAATCTTGCTGGCGTCGATGAAATTAATAAACCTTATCTACAAAAAATACAAGATCTTAAACTGAAATTTCAACCAAAACATATTTCAGATCATTTATGCTTCCAAGCATTTAATGGGAATTATCATCATGATCTATTACCTTTTGCTCTGAATAAGGAATCTTTTGCTCGAGTGAGTTCAAGAGTTAACAAAGTACAAGATATGCTCAAAGAAAAAATACTTGTTGAAAACTTATCTTATTATCTCGAGTTTAAGAATAGTAATTATAGTGAAAGCTTTTTTTTGAATGAACTCTGTGAAACGACAGGTTGTAAAGTTTTATTGGATCTCAATAATATTTTAGTAAACTTCTATAACTTGGACATAGTGCCAGAGCAATATGTAAACGAAATAGATGTGGTGAATATAGGACAACTTCATTTCTCTGGTGCCATCAAGGAGGATGGCTTTTATATTGATACACATTCTGAAGATATAAGTAAGGATCAGATAGACTTGTACAACATCTTGAGAAAAAAGCTATCATCCTTTGTTCCATTGATTTATGAAAGAGATGCTAATTTTATAAGCATAAAAAACCATTTAAAGAATATTAAGGTTTTGGAAAAGCTATGAGTAAAGAAATCAAAGAACTTTCTGAGGCAATATTATTTCAAAAGAAGTCCATTCTTGAAAATGTTATCGCTGACAATGGCCCTGAGGGATTAAATATTTATCTTAATAATTATAGAGGTGCACTTTTAAACTCGCTTAAACAAAAATACCCTACAGTTATAAAAGCTTTAGGAGAAAATAACTTTTTATACTTTGCTTATAAGTATATTAAAACTCATTTTTCACAGAACGCTGACTTGAATATTTATGGGCAATCTTTTTATAATTATCTTACTAGTTTTAGTGAGTTAGATAATCTGGAAGAAATTTTAACAATTGCACAGATTGATTGGGTTGTATTTCAAGGAAGCACAAGCGTTGTTGATTGTGATGTAAATGGATTTAATCTATGGTGCAAATTAAACAATATAGATAAAAGTATTCATGCGAAAAAGAAATTAGAGTTTAGTTTCGGTGATAATATAAATATTAATGAAATATAAAAGACGTCTTTGGGTTAAAGACGTCTAGGTTATTTATTTAGTGATTATATCGTATGCGACTAATAAGACAGTTAAAATGATAAAACTGAACATTAAAAGCCATTCTTTTAAATTCTTCACTTGACCTCCTAATTTTAAAAAACTTGTTTTAAGTTTATAAGGGAGGTGACCTAGGCCTGATATAAAGTTTAATATAGGAAAGAACTTCTGGATATTTTGATGAAACCTGAGATGAAGTTTTGGTGTAAATTTGCTTTAAATATGTGAGAGTCGAAGTATTCGAATCACTATCTTGTTGAAAATGATCATTAATTTTGCTTTCAATGGATAGACTAACTAAGAAGTTGGATATTTTCTTTTTTAATAAAGAAGAGGGAAACTCATTACTAGTTATCGAGGTGACAAAAAGAAAATGGACAATAAGATAAAAAAGCAAAGCTTTCATAAGTAAATTATATCACTATTTATAAAAAAGAGATATTTCTTAGTATAGAAATTACTTTTTTACTTGTAGCATTACTATGCTTTTCTTTTCTGTAAATAAGACAAATTTGATCTTTGTACACAGGAGCATTCTTTACTGGCTGAAGTTTTTTATCCCTCTTTGCCACACTTGTTGGTAAGAGACCTACGCCTAGTCCATTGGCGCACAATTCAGTGATAACCTCAAGATTACTGGAATGAATATGGCCATTAATTTCTATCTTGGATTTTTTTAAATTTTTTAAAATCGATTGAGATTGTGTTAGTGATGGATCGTAAATTAGCTTGGGAATAGATTTTTTCACTTTAAATAAAGTGACGATATCTTTTCGCAGTTCTTTTATTACTAAATCAGGATGCTGGATTGGATTTACAACAATACCAAAATCGATATCAAAACTAATCACTTTGGAAGTGATGACTCTTGATAAGTCATGATATAAATTAAAATTAATAAGCGGCAGCTCTTTATTTACTTCTAAAAGAATTTGAGAAAGAGATGATATTGCGACCGAAGGATGAATTCCGATGCTATATTCGCCTTTTATATTTTTGCCATTATCAGAAAAAATATTAACAGTGTCTTCCCATTGGTTTAGTAAAGTAGTGGCCTTTTTAGAAAAATCTTCACCGGCTTTGGTTAATTCTACTCCATTTTTAAGTCTAACAATAAGCTCGACATCTAATGCTTCTTCAATTCTTTTTATAGCATAGCTTAATGTCGGCTGAGTCATCCCCATTATTTCTGCGGCCCTAGTGATATTTTTTGTTTGGGTAACAGTAATAAATGATTTTATATCGTTAATGTTAATTGACATAAAATTTTTCTATCACAGGGAAAGAATAAAGTCATTATATTTATAATTAAGGCCATTGTAGAGTCAGGTTAACATATAACAAGGAGATAAAATGAAAAAAGAAACTTTATTAAAAAAAATTGTTCAGAAACGAAAGGCACAAGGATGTAAGCCGAAGTGCTGTTTGTGGAAAAGATATTAATTAACAATAGGAGAAGGTGATGAAAACAAGTTTACAAGAAATTGTTAATTATAGTAATGAAGGTGTGATTAAAAGATATCAAAATGTTTACAATGTCTCGGAAATGGAAGCGAGGCTAGTTTTCAGTGATCTAATGCGTTTTTTCTGGGCAAGTGAAAAACATGAGTTTGATAAGCAAAGTATGATCAATGAAGAGCATGATTTTGTTTTTATCATGGATGAAGTGATGAGGCCGATAGATGAAATATGGCATATTTTTTTACTTTATACTAAAGATTATATGGATTTTTGTGAACTTTATTTTGGGCAGTATATTCATCATCTTCCAGATATTGTGCCTAATATGGAACAAACCTCAAAGGACTTTGAAAGGAACTTAAGAAGGTTTTTGAATTACAATTATGAACTTTTAGGTCATCAAACAATAGAAAGATGGTTTGGTGAAAAAGTTAGTTAAGTGTTAATTGCAAATAAATCAATTTGATTGCCGTTGGGATCTTTAACGGAGCAATATCGTTGCCCCCAGAAAGCATCCCACGGTTTTTGTTTTGTATGAACACTTTATTGTTTTAGATTTAAATCTTTATAAGAAGAAATATTCAAGTGGGTTTGAGATTTCTTTTTTGGAAAGTAAATATCCAATTACAATTAAAACAAAACTCGAATAGATACTCCCGACAATAACTAGTTCAATTATATTGTCTCGACTTAAAGAGTTTCGTTTTTCTAAATGAGTATTAATCAACGCTTGTTGGTATGAATCAACTGCAGGCCATATTCCAAAGAAAGTCGCGATAATTACCCAGAGTGAAGATAAATGCTTTTTGTTCCCATAGGCTTTCTCTTGTAGATCTAAGGTGAGTTTGTATTCGTGATAACAAAAATACATCCCGAAAGTTAAAATGGTAAAGAGAAAGATTTTAGCGAGTGAATATTTATTTTGATTGTACAATTGATTTGCATCTTCTATCTGTCTAAATTGAATATAGATATTGTATAGACCAAAAGTAATTACAGTTAAGAAAAAATCAACGATATTTGAGTGTCTTTTCATGTTTTTTTACTTGGCTATTACGCGCTACTTTCTCAGTCTAATCATAACTTTTGTTTGCTCAGATAATGTCTCGTAGCTCGAGTTTACTAGAATTTCTAAGTGAACATCTTTACCTGTAGTCTTCAAGGTTATATTGCTTGGATTTACAACCCAAGTAATTTTGCCATCTCCTGGATTTAGACATTGATCACCATTCATCATTCTAAGCGGGCAGAACATTTGTAAAAAAAGATGAATTCCTGGTATCCGAGTTATTGGAAAGTTATAAAGATCAATCGCTAGCTTTTTTACCTTCCAAGACTTAGTAAAGCTTAGTTCTTTTATTCTAGCAGATGCAGAACCTGACACATCTACACGATCTGGCGAAAACAAAACTGTTCCAAACATTTCATTTGTTTTGTATTTATATGGGCCATTTCGTTTAATTTCTCCATCTACAATAAACTCTGCCTGCTCAAATGCGGCATCATCTTGGTCGCCGTGAACGAGAAAAAGAGTTTCCATTAAAAAATCTCGAGTCTCATTGTCTTTGATGGTGACAGTTCCCTCGCCAAACTCAATTTCAACTTCATCAGGTAGGTAGTCTTCTACAACATAGACATAAAAAAACTCGTTCACCTCAGTGGTTTTATCGTCAATTATATCTACATAAAAAAATGTTTCTGTATCGCCTTCTTTTATTTCAAGAATAGTTTCATCAGGAGCATTATAATCTTCACCTCTTTTGGCAAATCCTGAGCGCGTCCCAACAGCGAATTTAAAATCCATACGAAGCGGATTGGTAAGGCTGATTCTGACCTTTGCTTGTCCTACACTTTCAATGACTGTTACATCATCAATAATGAGTTCGTGTTTATCATCATCCAAAATGGTAAGAGTATAAGACTGTACTGCAAGACTCACATCTTCAAAACTTTGAAGGAGAGACAGACTCCATGAAACGACTTCTTCTTTCTCTTCTTTGTCATCACCCAAGATGATTAGAGGCAGATATGTAAGTGTGCTTCCAGCTTTTATTGTTACGGCAGTTTTTAATAGAGCGTAATCTGATCCTTCAAAAGCAGTTCCCCCTGATTGTACACTTAACATAACAGTGATGTCTTTTTCGTAGGGTTCAGATAATTCGAAGCGAATTTCATGAGTATAATCTTCATCAGCCTCTGTTAAAACACTTTGAGGCTGTACTTGAACCTTTATAGTTTTTGAGTATTTTAAAACAACTTGATGTTTTGTTGTTCCACTCGGAGTAATTGTCCCTGAGCCTTTAATATGTATATTAAGCTTTTTTATTCCCGTTGCGTCTGGATTAGGTAATCCTTGAATTACAATGCTTCCAGTATTACTGCCTTGAGGAACGACAGCTGTTGCATAGGGGATAGTATAGTGAACACCAGATTGTGCAGAACTATCAATGACTGTAACTTCAACATTGACTATTAATTCAGTAGCAGGGCGGTCTAGAGTGATAGGGATTTGTGCAACTGCCGGATAATCACCTTGTAATTCAATCGTGGAACTTGCGCTAGAGAAACTTGCTTTATATGGGTTTGCATAGGCAAGAAGTGGAAACAGAAAAACAAAAACTATCTTAAACATTTAAATACCTTGGTTGAATTTTTCTCCTTTAATCATTTGGGAAGGTAATTGTCTAGTTTGATGCGGGAGGTAACAAGAAAAGAGGGGGATTGTAATTACTTAATCGTTAGAAAGCTTTGATTTTTCATATGTTGAAATAATCGTTGTTTCTCCTACAGAGTTTGCGAAAAACTGCTCTTTTATTTTTAAATAATTACTATCTGAGAAAAATGAATTCATTTTTTCTTCGTTAGGAAAAAATATTGTAAAAACTCTATTTATTTTATTCACTGATTCACTTTTTAAGACTTCCGCTATTTTAAAGTCATAACCAAATCCGCCACCCATGGATTTCAAAATAGGTGTCATTGCTTCTCTGTACTTAGTGTATTCTGTGTCATTCGTTATATTCAATCCAACAAGCATTTCAATCATTTTATTACCTTAGTTTTAAATCGTAATGAGAAGTTAAACATATATTTTTAAAATGATACAGGAATAAAGTTGAGGCTTATTTAGATGAATGAGGAAGGAATTTTTTTCGAAGCATATTGTTGGAGGTTTTAGATGAAATTATCAGCACCCATTCACGTTTTAAAGAGTGATGTCAAGGTCCTAAAAAAATTATAGTCGATGCCTTAAAGAAGATCGCTAATGAAGACTTGTTCACTTTTATAATTCAAATTAGAAGAGATCTTTCCTAATTCTTATGATGAAATCTTAGATTTTCAATGGGGGGCCTTGCTTTTGGGAAGAAATGGCACGCATGATTTATTCAAAATATCTTGGAAAGAGTTGTAAAAATCAGTGGTTTGATAATGATAAGTAAATCCCTTAAACATAAAGGAAAAATGAATATTAAATGGGATGTTAAGCTAAAAATCTCCAATGAATAAGGATGATACGCCGCTGAGAAACCTATGAATTTTTAGTGATAAAACGTCATAGTGTTTAGATAACTTTAATCTTGTTCGTCTTGAGATTCTTAAACCATTTTTGTAAATAAATAATCCTGTAATAAACATCAAAACTGACTTTAGATTTAATCTCCTCTGAAGCCAAAGTCTCCTCGTCCCAAAATGGTAAAGGATTATTCATT
The DNA here is from genome assembly GCA_950061135.1 of uncultured Oligoflexia bacterium. Classification (GTDB taxonomy): domain Bacteria; phylum Bdellovibrionota; class Bacteriovoracia; order Bacteriovoracales; family Bacteriovoracaceae; genus CATLVU01. The sequence continues at coordinate 17,773 of CATLVU010000003.1, read as the reverse complement.
AGATCTTCTTCAATTTTAATAAACCATTCAGCATCAGTAATACTTAGTGGAGTACTAAGACTAGGAATCTTTCTTCCTTTGATAATCGTTTCAGGAAGAAGCTTTTTATACATTTTTCTTAGAGGGTTTTTATTAACTTTATCCTTCGACTTTATACTTAAACAGTAATCAACAAACTCATTTTCCAAAAATGAAGGTCGTAACTCGATGCTATGATCCATAAAAAGCTTATCGGCCATATCCATTTCCCAATAAACAAGGGCAAAGCCTAATTCAAAAACTGATAGTTGGTTTAATAGATCATCTTGATTTTGGCTATCTTTAAAATTTGAAAAAACCTCTTTGGTATATTCTTGAAGATAGTCTTCGTTGATATATTCACTTTTTAAAAATTGTAATGGATCAACACTTCCACCATCAAAGTCACTTAGACCATCAAGGTAATCTTGTGGTGTTCTTAGTACGAAGTCATCATAACCTGCTTTAAAGTAAAGATCTTGGTACCCCCCCAGAAGTTCATCAGCTCCACTTCCTGAAAGAGATAGTTTCGTTTTACCTTTAAGTTTCTCACCCAATAGGTATAGGCCTAAGGCATTCGTGACTGCAATCGGCTCACCTAAAGCATTTTGAATTTTATTAAACTTATCTTCATCAATGTGATGATCTATCTCGAAGACTTCGTGTTCATAGTTATATCTTTCAGCGACTTCTAAGGCTAGATGGGATTCATCTAAATTACCTGTACTTAAAATACTCTGTTTATTTTCAGGTAACTCTTTTGTTGCTCCTTTAAAATAGCAAGAAAATGTTCGGAACTGATTTGTTTTTTTTCGACCAAGGTGGGAAGCAATTGCTGAGGAGTCAAGCCCTCCACTTAGGAGGATACTTGCTTTTGTATCAGCCCTTGCTGTAAGCGAGATTGCCTTAGAAAGCTTTTGATTGAACTCATCTTGATTGAAATCTTTTGTTTTTACGTTTGGTCGCCAAAAAACTCTCTTTTTGGAATTTAAAGTTTCTAAATCCCAATAAATCGTTTGCCCTGGAAGTAGTTTTTTAATATTCTTAAAAATGGTTCTCTCTCCCGGGACAAAGCGGCATTTTAATAATGATGTTAAAGCCTGATGATCAATTTCGTCTTTTTCTTTTGAATCAAGTTGTAATAGAACATTAAAGTCTGAGCTAAGTGCGATAAAATTACCATTATCAATATAGTACAGAGGTTTACACCCGAAGCGATCTCTTCCTGCGATGATCTTATTTTTTTCTTTATCCCAAATCGTGAAAGCAAAGATACCATTGAGCTTCTTAATAAATTTATCTCCAAAGTGAATATAAGAATTGAGTAAGACTTCTGTATCTGTTTTGGTATTAAATTCAAAACCAGCCTGAAAAAGCTCTTCTCTGAGTTCTATATAATTATAGATTTCACCATTAAAACAAATCCAGTAGTCTCCATTACTACTTTTTAGTGGCATTCTGCCAATTACTGCTTCGCCAATGATTCTTAAACGATTTGAGCCTAGAATAATCTTTTTATCAAATATTTTTATATCCGATTCATCCGGACCTCTAGGGAGTGACATCGCCAGAAGGTCTGGGAAGGACTCTGTAAATGATTTAGACAGTGTCGAATTTGAAAATACAGTAAGAATTGAACACATAGCTATCCATCTGTTTAAAATACTTCTAAGCTTTTATAATTATAGCCTTTTTCTTAATTTTGAACACCATCAAAAATTTAAGCTATTAGGTCAATAATGGTACCCATTTTGCATTTCTAAAGACTATGAAAAAGTTTATTGGATCCCACAATGAATGGGACAAATTAGAAGAAGTTATTTTAGGGAATGTATCAAATGCACAAAAGCCAATTCTAACAAGAGATCAGCTTGCAATTGAGTATCCTCAATTTATTAATAAAGAGAATCCTTCAGTAAAGCCCTTTGAAGACAGGGTAATTGAGGAGACAAAGGAAGACCTTGAAAATCTGCAATCTCAGCTTGAGCAGCTCGGGATAAAGGTTAGAAGGCCGAAAGAAGTAGATTATTCGAAGACTATAAAAACACCTGACTGGGAGACTGATGGATTCTATGGATATTGCCCAAGAGATTCAGTATTAGTTGTAGGGGATAAGCTAATAGAAGCACCAATGACGATGAGGTCAAGGCTATTAGAGCAATATGCTTTTAAAGATATTATGATGGACTATTTCACTGAAGGAGCTCATTGGATTTCTGCACCAAAGCCAGAACTACTTGATCGCACATATTCGTTTGATAAAAATAGACTTGCTTTGGCAAACTATGAGCCAATCTTTGATGCAGCAAATGTTTTAAGGGCAGGAGAAGATTTATTTTATCTTATTTCAAATACAGGTAATGAACTTGGAGCTAAGTGGTTAGAGAGAGCAGTTGGTGATAAATATAATATTCATCTCTGTAGAGATATATATGGTGGAATTCATATTGATTCAACAATTTCTCTATTGAGACCAGGCTTAGTTTTGCTAAATCCAGAAAGAGTTACTGAAGACAATATTCCAGAGCCTTTAAAAAAGTGGGATAAAATTTGGTGCCCAGAAATGGTTGACTCACCGTTAACGGAAGAAAATCCTCTATCTTCAATTTGGATTGGAATGAATTTAATTATGCTTGCTCCAGATCTCGCACTTGTTGATAGTAAGCAAGAGCATTTAATTAGAGCGTTAAATAAGCATGGAATTGAAGTGATGGGCTTTGATTTAAGACACTCTAGAACATTAGGCGGCGGATTTCATTGTTCAATTTTAGACACGAAAAGAAAAAGTAAAATGGAGAAGTATTTCTAATGAATCAATATCGATCATGGCTAGATAATTCAAAAAGTATTCACTCTGTTATTAAAGAGAACGCTTTAAGAAATCCGAATTCAATTGCATTAATCGAAGGAGAAAATAAACTTACTTATGGGGAGCTTGATTATATAACAGATTCTATGGCCTATGATCTAGTTTATAGTTATGGAGTTCATGAAAATTCAATTGTTGGTGTTTATATTGAAAAAAGCATCAATTATATCTTGGCCTGTTTAAGTATTTTAAAAACGGGCGCAGAATACCTACATCTTGATGAAGACTATAGTCAGGAGACTTTAGCTCATGTACTAGGGGAGTGTAAAACTGCTCTTGTCCTAAGTTCGAAAGAATTGATCTCTAACCTTAAAATTCAAGAAAAAGCTTTGATCACAGATTTAGACAGTACTAACAATTTAGGAATATGTATTAATACGCATAATGAGAAGACGGCAATTATTGGTTATACGTCTGGGACAACTGGACTTCCGAAAGGAGTTGAGGTTTCTCATAGAGCTTGTATATATTCATTTAATAAGTTTTGGGAAGAAGTTGATAATATTCAGCCACGTCAAAACTTTGGATATATCACTTATCTAGCTTGGGATGCATTTAGTCCCCTTATCCATGGAGCGACTGGGATTATTATTCCTACTGCTGCTAATAGTGATATGGAATTGCTAAAAAGATCATTAGTGAAATATAAAGTTAATCACGCTTTCTTTACACCATCATTATTAGAAAAATTTTTAAACAGCTTTGATCTTCTAACTGCAAGAGAAGCGTTAAAAAATGTTAATATAATTTGGGTTGGTGGTGAAATTATTAAGCCTCAAACGATTGAAATGTTATTTGATGCTCACCCTCATGTAAACCTATTTAATAACTATGGCCCAACAGAGTGCTTCGTCGTTTCACAAGGGGCATTAGTAGAAAGCGACTCTGAAAGAACAAAAGAAATCCCTGCAGGGAAGATTCTTCCTGAATTAGAGTATATTCTTTTAGATGAAAATAATAATGATGTTACAGAATCAGGGCTTGGATATCTTTATATTAAGGGAGCCGCATTAGCCAATGGGTATCATAAAAGACCAGATTTAAATAAAAAGCACTTTGTTGCAATTAAAGATAAAACATATTACGAAACAGGTGATTATTGCCAAGTTTCTGAAGGTAGGACGATTTCTATCTTAGCAAGAAATAGTTTCATTCTCGAAACGGAGACAGAAAACCTTCCAGTAAGCTTTATTGAACAAAAAATCTTAGAGCAGAAACTTGTTAATGAATGTATTATTATTAATACGAAGAAAGAGCTGATGATTTTTTGTATTGTTAATGAAAGAACACGGGAAGAAGATATTGAGGATGTTCTTAAAGTTTATACTCCAGATTTTAAAGTGATTTTTATTGACGAGACGCCTTTGAAAGCAAGTAGTCAAAAAATTAACTATTCACTTTTATTAGAGCAGTATAGCTAATCTTTAAGGTTTGTTAGCATCATAGCTAGCGCGATTGAGCAGATCATTCCAATTCCAGTTATAGTAATACCGTTTCCAGGGATCGATGATTCAAGTTTTGAGAACACTAGATTCCCAACAGGTGTTAAAGCGGATATAACAGTGAATATTAATCCAAACGTCCGTCCAATATACTTTTCATCAGTGTGCTTTTGTACAACAGTGAAAAAGTTTATATTGAACAGAGCAATGCTAAAACCGAACACAAATAACATCGGATAAAATGTTACTTGTGGTAAATAGTTATTAAGACCAATAATAGATAAGCCTGATCCTATTAGGATAATTTGAGATTGTTTCCAGTTAAAATCACTCTTTAGTTTCCCTGATATTAGTCCTCCAAATACCGCGCCAGCGGCTTCGGCAAGTAGAAAATTTGGGTAATCAGTTTTATCCTTACTTAAATCTAAAAAAGGCAAAAGAACGTGAAGTCCACCGGCAAAGAAGTTCAGAAGACTAATTGGAATGAGGATGGTCCTGATTTCATCCATTTTGAACCATATTTCTTTATATCCAGAGAAAAGGCTTTTCAAGTCATCAAGTAAAGTAGTTTTCCTTTCAACATGATCTGGTGAGTGAATTATGAGGTAGTAGTTCAATACTCCTGATATTACGAAACTGAAAGAGTTAATCAAAATTAATGATCTTTCATTTAGAAAATTAAAAGCTAATAAAAAGCCACCAATTGCAGGTGATAGGAGTTTAATAACCTCTCCTGTAATTGTTAGTAAAGAGTTTAGTTTTCTAAGTCCATTTCCCTTCGCTACAAATGGTGCTATTGCTCTTGCCGTAGGAGAGTAAATTGAAAAACAAAAAGAAAGAATAACATTACAAATAAGTATTGGTAGAAGATTAACTGAGTTCTCAGTATAAACGAAGTAGGTAATGAGCACTGAAAGGGCACTTATGATATCAGTAATTACAAGCAGAGCTTTTTTATTATATTTATCAGCTAAAATACCCCCAATTGGATTTCCTGCAAATAATGCAAACGAACCAACGGACATCAAGAGTCCAAGGGCCTCAGGGCTATTCGTTACTCGTGCGACCCAAATATTTAGGGCCATGATATATAGGAGATCCCCTAAATATGATAAGGTTCCACTTGAAACTAGCAAGAATATATTTTTGTTAGAGTGCTTGTTTACTTTGTTCATGAGTCCCTATGAGCATCATTTAAAGAGAATACAAACATTTCTCCACGAGATGTCTCAAATGCAGATAGATAGATTCTCGTCGCAGGGAATGCACTTAGAACTTCTCTTGTATATTCAAGATTTTTTAGTTCTTCTTCCATATTATCATCATCAATAAAACCTAGATAATTAAGACTAACGACAGGGTTTGTATCATAAATTTTCTCAAGAAGTTTTTGTTCCTCGGTCATATTAGGAAAGTCTCTAAAAGCAGCTTGATATGGATTGTTACCGTTCTTATGTTCTTCTATTATAGTTTTAAGTTTTCTTTCAAATGATTGATAATTATCATTTTTATTATAATGAGTGACAACAGTGCTGTGGACATCACCTAAAACAAGATTTGCGTCAAAACCAACAAATTCTCTAAGATTTAAAATTAAAGATAGACTGAAGCTTTCTAGGGAAAGCTTTCGAGAATACTTTTTAGATATTTCAAAACACAGTTGTGAAATCTTATTTATAATATCCCCGCTATTTTCTATGTCCACACTATCTTTTTCAATGAATTTATTTGGCTTGAACAGTAGACCTTCGGCTTTGCCAACTTTCACAAGCTCTTTAGTGTGATTCAATGATAAAATTCTTTTTTCATCTGTATTTTGATCGATAAAATTAATAAACTCAGTATAGTCTCTGTAATCAATTTCATTTTCTATATTGTCTAAAATCATCTTTTTAAGCTGGAACACAGTAGAGCCATCAGCAATCATATGGGATATAGACCATAAAACATAATAGCAATCTACAAATTCTACAAGAACTGGTGTATGAAGAAAACTATCTTGTTTGATTCGTTTATCAGTAGCAATAAGATATTTTTCGATATCTTTTAACCCCTCTTCATAATTACTAGCATTATGAGGGATACTAATTTGTGGAATAAATGAAAAATTATATTTTTCAAGTTCTTTAAATTCTAGCTTCTCATTCTTTTCGCTAAGCCCTAATCTAAAGGATTGAATATTTTTTATAAGTTTTAAGATTGATGTCTTTAGATCGTTCTTTTTAAACTTTTTTGAAATCTTAAACCTGATATTGATGGCACTTTCAAAATTATCAAAAAAATAGATTTTTTGAAGACCATAAGTTTGATGCTTCTGTGTATTGGAATTCTTAAATAGAAAAACACCTATCTCTTTCCAGTGTTTGATTTGTACTGAAAGGTTTTCTAAAAGATCAATTGATTCGGTAATAATATTTTGTTCATCTCTTACTCCAAGCGTGGATTTAATATCTTTTATGATATCAAGAGGACTGCTTCCTCTCATGACGGCATCATCAGAGAGCCTGATATTAAATTCTTTTTCTATAGATGCTAAGCCAACAAGGGCTCTTAAAGAATCGATTCCAAGTTGCTCAAATTTTTTTGCTATGTCATCTGCATCAATTTTAAAAGCATCGATTACAATGTTTACGATTTTATCAGCTTCAACAGAATTTTCTTTTGATTTCTTTTTAGCAAAATTTTCATCAATTATTATTCCAAGCTTTTTCTCATCAAGTTTTCGACTTGGAGTCATTGGAAATTCAGCAATTGAATAGTATTGCTTAGGTTGTTCGAACTGGCTTAAAACATTAATGCATGCTTGTTCTATTTCTTTTTCACTTGCACCTGATTCTAGATAGAAAAGATGAAGAATTTTGTTATGATAAATAACTTTAAGCTTTCCTCGCTGGCCTAAAGATTTTTCAATTCTTGATTCAATTTGTGATAGATCTATCCTGATTCCATTTACTTGAACTTGTCTATCTTTTCTCCCTAGAAACTCGATATCACCATTTTTAAGGATTCTACCAAAATCACCAGTCGCATAAGACCTAATGTTCTTTATATGAGGGAACTTATCTGATGTTTTTTCAAGATCATTACTATATCCAACAGCTACAGCTTCACCTTGAATAAAAATTTCACCAACTTCTCCTTGGATACATTCTTCGTTACTCTCATCAATTATTTTAATCTGGGCTCCTGGTAGTGCCTTTCCAATAGGAAGGAGTTCTTTTTCATCACCTTTGACTTCATAAACAGTTGCGTAAACAGAAGCTTCTGTTGGGCCATATAGATTAAGAATGGTCGTTTTCGGGAAAATCTTTTTTGATTCAACAGCGAGATCTAATGGAAATGCTTCTCCACCAATTAGAAAATACTTAACTGTTTCATTTAGCTGTTTAAGCTCATTATCACTCCAAAAATCAATTAAAGTTGAAAAAATTGTTGGAGAAAGATTAAGGTGAGTGACTTTATGTTCATAAATAAATTTAGCAAGGTTACTATAGGCTTTAAGATCTTCTGGGTTTTGAATTGCTAACTTAGATCCTCTTAAGGTCCAACCAAAAATTTCTACCGCTGATACATCAAATGTATATGGGGTATTCCAAATAAGAGTATCTTCTGGATTACTAGGGAAAGTTTGATCAATAAACTTGTATATATAATCGAGGTTATCAATTGAAACAAGTACTCCTTTTGGAAGTCCTGTTGTTCCAGAGGTAAAAATTTGATAAGCGTAGTTGCCTTTAGTGCATTCTGAGTATTCATTTAATATTTGGATTTTATCTAGGCTAAATTCAACAGAATCATCAAAATGTTTCATATCTTGATATAGGCAAATAATTTTCTCGAGTTTATTTTTTTCTTTAAGCTCTTTAATTAATGGAACAGGAATGTTCTTGTTGAATGGAATGTAGAATCCACCGATCTGGTGAGATGCACAGATAAGTAGCATGGACTCGAGGCTTTGATCTAAATAAAGACAAACACCTTGGTTTTTTTTATATCCAAGATCCTTTAAAAACTGTGCAGTTTTATTAACCAATGAGTAGAACTCTTCATATGTGTACCACCTTTTTGCATAAACAGCTTTTGACTTAGGGCTTTGTTTAACCCACTTCTGTAATTGATTTGTAAGGTTGTATTTCATAGTAGAAATTATATTATATATCTAAGTAAATATCATAGAATTTTTTTTCTTAAAAAGAGTTAAAAAGGATGAGTTGTGGCCTTGAAATATGTTAAGTTTTTCACAGGAAATAGAGATTACCTATATGTTGAGAGGGATGATTGTGCTGCAATTATTGCTAATATGCAGATATCATCTCTTGTGCCACAAACTGAAGATTGTTTGTCGGGAGGGTATTGGGATAATATGCTTTTATTTGCCAGGATCGTTGAGGGGCTTGGAAAAGATAGGGCGAAACATTTAGTGCTAGGAGGTGGTCTGGGAAGTTATGTTCCAAGTTTAACTTACTATTTTAAGGAGCATAAAGTAAAAGCTTTTGAACTAAATTCTGAAATTTTCTTTTTATCGCAAGCCCTTATTAAAAAGAACTATTCAGATGCAAATGTAGAAGTCATCAATAATAATGCTATAAATGTTTCAGATGATGATCTTTCGCAAGCTGATTGTATCTTCTTTGACCTTTATGATGATAAAGGAATTCTTGATATTTGCTTGAGCAAAGAAATACATAAAAGAATTCAGGATAAGGCAAAGGAAGATGTTATAGTAACATTTAATGTTCATGATCTTTTCTTTAATGAAAAAGAGAAGTCACTCTCATACTATTATGCAACAATTCTTAAGCAATTTTACAAGTATATCTATTTTGCTCCAGATGGAAATTCTGCGAGTTTAATTTGTTCGAATATGAATCATGGAATTGATTGTGTCTCACAAGCTGTTGATTGGCTGAACTCATTACAAGTTAGACAACTTAAAGCTTTGCAATATGATGGCTTTGAAGTTGATCCTGATAGATTTGTAAAAAAGTCATTCATAGAGCAAGTTGAGATGGGAGGTATTCTTCAGGAGTATGATGGCACGTTATTTACCAAGTTGATTAATGACCTTAAAGAACTTGATAGGTTGAAGATACTTGAGTTAATGCGTGAAAAATCTAATTTTTTATGAAGAGTGTAACTGCTCATTTCATTTTAAAGTGTAAGCTATGTCTCGTAAAAAAAAATCCTTATCCACTTGCTTCCCCACCGTGTGGCGGAGGAAAAAAAAGTTCGGATAAGGATCTAAATGGGGTGGCTGACGCAATTAAAAATAAGTCAATAATTTTAGTCTGTTATATTTAAACAGAAGCCAAATGACACAATTTTCACCTTCTAAAAAGACTATATAGCAGAATTATAAAATCTAAGTTTGACAAAATAGTATAAGGCCTTGAAAATATTAAAGTGAACTTGTTTACCTTCTTAGATTTTATTGTGCTTTAGTTTAAAATTAAATAAAGCCTGCATAGGGATTAATGAAATTAAAAAATCATACCAGAACGTACTTTGAGAAGAACCCAATTGAAGAGGTTATTGCACAGATTCGCTTTCCTAGAAATATGGAAATTGAAAGTGGACTGCCTGTGTCATTCCAAAAAAATATTTCAAAAGATTTCCCACTAATGGAGATTCAAGAAAGCCACTCTGTCTCATTTAAAGTTGGTAAATCACCCAATTTAGATAAGGTTGTTAGGGAAAAGTCTCCACCAATCTTTAACTTTATGACGCCTTCTAGAGATTTAAGAGTATCTTTGGCTTGTGATTTTGTTGCTCTTACATGTAATAATTATGATTCTTGGGAGCAGTTTTATCCAAAACTAGAAGAAATTTTTACTAAATTATTAGCAATCTATGACATTCCCTTGGTAACTAGAGTTGGTTTAAGATATAGAAACTTGATTAGTAAAGAAGATTTGGACTTGGTAGGAGTTCATTGGTCAGAGCTTATAAATCCAAGTATTATTGGTCACTTAGCCACTTCAGAGTTGATAGATGGTACATTTGATGAAAGTGCTGTTTTAGCGGCCAATTCAGTTACCCAAATGAAATTTGAAGATTTTTCACTAACGTTGCAAACAGGATTAGCCGATAAAACTACTAAGAAATGCTTTTACATTGATGCAGACCACTATAATGAACTAAGTTGTAAAAGCAGTGAATTTAATCTAAAAGAAACTATCGAGGTTTTACATGATAAATCAAGTTCCGTTTTTAGAGCATGCATACGAGAGCGATTATATGAAGCCCTTGTACCAATCAAAAAAGAAGATTGATGTTACTGGACTAGGTATTAAGCCAATGGGAGAAATACTTGTAAAGTGGCCAACAAAGCATCATGGTTTTTCTGTGGGAACTGATATATCTGTTATTGTTCACGAAATAGAGGATATCTATAATAGGGCAGATGTTATGCCCTATTCAACTTTATATATTCAAGAAATTGACGACACAACAGTTACTACTACGAATTTAGATTGGTATACTTTTCTAAAGAATAATCATCAGAGAGAATTATCAGTAGATGAAATGTCACCAATAATAAATGGTATTCATAGATTGATAAAAGATTGTAATTTTAATTATTTGAATGATATTTTACTCCACACATTAACTAGTGCATCTTCACCAGAGTCGATCGTTTGTATGTTAAGGGCAACTTTTTCTGTAAAAGAAAAATTAGCTAATTGGAAAGAGCTTTTAAATAAGTCTAAATCTTGGTTACAAGAAAGAGGACGAAATATAAACCAAGACTTAGTTGGTTTAATATAATTCAAGATGGCATTTTATTTTCCTGAATTTCCGAATGAGTTTTTAGCTGGTTTAGCTTTACTACCTTTAGAGGATGGTAATTTTCATATTGGTTTTATTTATCAAAATGAACTAGAAAATAAAATTAAAATTTGTCACTTGTGTTGGCATTTTAAACTAAAAAATGAGGAGTTTAATGATCCTAAGTATTACTGTGAAGAAGTAAATTTAAATTATTTAAATAAAAAATTTCTCATCGCATCATTTCAAAACATTTCAGATTTAAATGACTCAAATATCCCATACGGTTTTAGGATCCCAATTGAAACTTATGATAAAGAAAATATTTATGTTGGGAATGTTAAAGGAGAGGGACTTACTTGTGCTACTTTTATACTCACGGTATTTGAAAAAAACGGTTATAAAATATTGAACAGAGAAAGCTGGAAACTTAGGGAAGACGATTCAAACTGGCAAAACTTTATAATTAAACACCTTGCAGTTACACCAGGTGTTTCACCTGACCATCTTGAGAGTGCTAAACAGATGATTGGAAGTGTTGTTCGATTCCGTCCTGATGAAGTATTTAGCTGTGCTGTGGTAGATGATGTTACAAAATGGGACATTGATTTCAGTGAAGCGATTAAAATGGCAAATGAAATAAAAAAGTGTCTGGCCTCATAATATATTTAAACAATTAGTTGCCCCTTCCTCATCAATCCCTGCAACTCTAATATAACGAGCCATTGTATCTAGGTCTTTCCAACCGCAAATTTTCATAACTGTTGCAGGTGCAACTTTATTTTGAAGTAATTGAGTTGCAAAGCAGGCTCTAAGGTCATGAAAGCGTATTGAGGTAATTCCGATTGTTTTACAAAATAATCTAAGAGCTTTAGCTTGATAACCATGTCGCCATTCCCTAAGTCTTGGCAGTACGTGATTAGAAGTTGATGAATCTTTTAAGTTTCTTAATATTAATTCTAGCTCTTGGTTGATTGGAACATTTCTCCAATTACCAGACTTTGTACTTTTTATTTCATTCCTTCGTTTGTTGTAGGATTTGGAGACTCTTATTTTTTTATTTTCAAAATCGATATCGTCCCAAGTTAGAGCATACAGTTCACCATTACGGCATCCTGTTAGTAAAGCTACTGCCCATATTGGAAACCAAGGAGAGTTTTGCTCCTTGGCACATTTTATTAATTTCAAAATTTCTTCTTTGTTTAAAATAGTTGGTACTCGTTCAGACTTTCTACTTACTGTAACGCCAAAGGTAGGGGACTGATAAACTTCTTTAATTAAGTTTTCCTCAATTCCCCAAATATAAACTCGATTAATAGTTCCCTTTAACTTAGAGATAAAGCTTTTAGATTTCTTTTCAATCTCCATAATTCGTATAACTTCTTTTATATCTCCTCTCGTGACTTTCTTTGCGGGTTTTGTCCAAAATGAAGAAGTCCACTTTTTTAAAGCTGATAAATAATCTGTGAGAGTGTTTTCACCAATGGGATCGATTTGGTCGTGTTTTTTATACTCATACCACTTCATTACAACTTGTTCCCAAGTGAATCCCTCTCCATCAATTTGTGAAATTTCAGTATATGCTTCGTCATAAAGTTGTCGTTCAATTCTTTCCGCTTTAGCTTTACTTTCTATATGCTTACGTCTTTTTTGTTTACGAATATGATTATGAACTTTTGATCGTACATTTACGGAAACATCATAATATGTCTTTCCATTATCCTGATATTTCTTAATACTCATATTTTCTCCTGTAATAAATCATCAAGTTCACAAACTCTAAAACGTAGCCTATTGCCGAGTTTATGGCTTTTAACGAGGTTTCTGTGAACCATTATTCTCAGAGCATTTACAGTCACTCCTAGGTACTGCGAAGCCTCTTTTGAGTTAAGCCATCTATTCTGTGGCCTACTTAGATTTTCAATTTCTTTCAAGGTTTTATTGTCTGAAGGCCACATTTTTACACACCTCGCATTTTTGGATAACGAAGACCTAAGTTTCCGTTTGATTGAATTAATTTGGGATTATTTTTTTTAAATAAGGATTTAAGAAATTTAGTTTCCCTATTATCCCGACCTTTTATAAGTATATATTTATGCTTTTTAGGTACTGAAATCTTAATACAAGACTGTTCATGTTCTTTTGATTTTAATTTGAGTGCAGTAATTATCTCATTCGGAACTTGATCCCAATTCATTTTCCATTTCTCAGACCATGACTTATCCCACGAAATGCCTAAGTCTCGAGCGTACTTCTTATATGATCCAACTCTTCTAAATACTCGATCACTCATTTTTTTATTTGTTTTAGGATCTATAAATTCAAAACGCCCTCCAGAATTTTGTCCAAGATAAATAAAATTACACGCTTGGTATATTGTCCCAAGCTCATTAGCCTCGATATCACTATATCCCGAGAAAACTCGAAACTCAGTATGTTGAACCATCCACTGAATAGACTTCATTATTAACCATGAACCTGTATTTTTAGGAGCCCAAGATATTGTGGCACCTCTTGCGATCAGTTTTTCTAAATGTTTATTGTTTCGACCAATTATATTTGAAAAAGTATATGGAGTTGCCATGACAATTACTCCAATGACAATATCTTTGTATTTAGCTATAAAACGATGAGTAGGTCGTGAAGGCATTTTTTCAAGCCATTCATACCGCTCAATAAATTTCTTAACTCTAATACAATTACTTTTATCAGAAGAATCTATATACTCAAAAATTACATCATCAAATGAAATATTATTCAGTTCTAGTGATGAGTACGGGAACATTTTTAAATCTTCTTTTAAGGCAATTTGTTTTTTTACATATTGCCAGCAACTATTTTTATTCATGTGAACCTCTTTTTTAAAAAGCTGGAAAATTGTTTTTAGCAATAATGTATTTTTTTGGATCATTCTTAACTCCTCTGCCAGACTCAAGAATAATCCCATCTTTTGTTAACGTATTTAATTCACTTATTATGCGATTAACTTTGCCCTCAACATTTTCTTTAATATCATTTAAAGGGACTTCACTATCATATTCTTTTAAAAAATCTAGTATCTGATTTTTTAATTTTGATTCTTTTGCTGTAGAGGTTTTCGTTCCTAGTTGAAATGTCCTTGTTTCTTGATCTAGGTCTAAGAAATGACTTTCAAGGTCTTGTCCGTATCTTTGCCTTGTTTGAATATAATTACTTTCATCTGTTCTCTTTAGGTATATTGCTGAATCTATAGATGCTAATATTGCAGTCGAACCGAGAATTGCATCAAAGGGATTTTCATCATTTTTCCTAGCGTGATGAACAAACATAATGTGTGTGTCATAATCTCTTGCGATACCAATATATGGTAGTAAAGCATTTAATATTTTAGAGTAATCATTTCCATCATTAAATCTAATAAAGGCGTTTAGAGTATCGATGATAATAAACCCTGGTTTATGTTCACTTACGAGCTCAATAAGCAGTTCAGGGGTTGGAGAGTTGATAAAGCCCGCTTTGATTAAAATATCTTCTTTTCCATTAGCATTCATATCTTTGAAGTGTCTTTGAATTTCACTACGCTTCTCTTCTAGGGCTAGATAAATCACAGTTGATTTTTGAACCTTTCTACCGAGTATTTCTTTTCCTTGTGCTACTGCAAGAGCAATATTTCTAGCTAGTGTTGACTTACCTGCTTTGGGCTTGGCAAAAAGTAGAGAACTTCCACCTGTCGGTAGAAGATTATCAACTAGGTATGAGTGAATTTCTTCAGGTTCATTTAAGAGGTCTCCTAGTCTTGTTAACTCTATTTTCTCTGGAGTATTTTCATCTTTGAAGTTTAGTGGAATTAGTGGATTCTCTCCTGTTTTCATTCTATTTTTATTGAGTGATGTTGCAATACTCGATACGAAACTTAGAGCATTTGTGAATATATCTGCTTTACAAATACCTTCTGTTGGATCTTCTAGTAGTGGTGGGTTGTGATGTTTTTTGTCGTAACTCATTATTTCTCTAACAATGGGTTCAATTGAAGTCCCTTGATTTAGTTTCGCTACGACAATATCTTTTAACTTCATTGTTCGAGAAGTATCGGTCTGTGTTCCTTCATTACGATCTTTGTTTGTACTAACTGGGAGTAGGCTAGTGTATTCTCTGATCTTTCTAATACACACTTCCGGCAATATAGGAATTTCTTCAAAATTAATTTTATCTAATGAGACTTCTGATAAGTAGAAATAAGGCTTTTTAGTCTCCGGGTGAATGCTTGGCGGAATTACAGTATTTGTTCCATCACTTAGAATTTCGACAGCTATTCTATCTCCCCATTTAATTCTCTCTGTTATCTCTCCTTTATATTTATAAAATGCTGTTAAGCCTTTTTTACCTTTTTTCATAATTGGAGAAGAGGGGATCATTTTGAGAATTTCATTTACATGATGTTCATCTTCAAAATCAATATCCAAAGCAATCAACTTTGATGCCTTACCAAGCATTAAAGTAATGTTTTTTAGTGGATATTTAATATTCCAGTCTTTGACCTCCTCTAGTGTTGGCATTCTTTCTGAGTAGGTTTGCCAGTCTTTTAAAAATGGTCCCTTTCGTTCTGTGTGAGAAGGAATGACTGATAGTCCCTTTTTAAATAGAACAAGTGAGTTTTGTGCATACATTTCTATAGCTCCTTTGTTAGAAATTGGAGCTCAGATTAAGTGAAGGCCGTATTTATAAATATGGAATGTCTTGAATTAGATTTTTGTTTGATTCCCTAGTATTATAATTCTAACGGAAGTGATCTCTTATATGAGATTCTTCAATAGCAATATTTGGAAAGATTACATCGTAAATATTTAAAATTATTTTAGCCTTACGCTTTCCAAATATTCTTTGCATTGAGTTGGCTATTTCTTTGGTTAGAGACTTAATTAAGCTTTTGTTAGTCGTATCTACTATTTCACCTTTTTGGAGTTCAAGACTTTCAATAATCGCATTAAAATGGTGTTGGTTCATTTGAAAAGCAAATACGTTCGAATCTCTCATTTTTGATAGTTTATTTATATAATCTTGAAGGTCTTCTCTATCTAAATTTATTTCTTTTGCACAAATTTTGTACTGAAAGAAATTTGAAAAAAAGTCGTTTATTGAGTTTATAACTTCAACAAAAAAAATATAATGCTGACGGCTTTTGAAATCTGCTTTTCTTACTATTCCCATTCCGTCCCAGTGGTGGGGATCGGGAATAGAAATATTTGTATCAATAGACTTATTAAATTTTACCCAGGTATCTTTTTTTAAGTTTTTGATTAGTTCATCATAAATTGATTGAAGTTTATTCTTCACGTCGAGTGAAAAATCTTCTTTTTCAAATAATGGTCCAAGTTCAATTCTTAGTGATTCATCATTTAACTTAAGTTTTTCTTTTAACGGGCCTTTTCTATTCATAGTAGGGGATTTATCATAATACTATGGCTGGACGCAAGGCAAAATACAAAAAGATATATTGCAAAGAACTCATAGAACATATGAGAAATGGAAATTCATATACCTCCTTTGCTTCAAAAATAGGAGTGCATAGAGATACATTGTATGAATGGGAGAAACAATTTCCCGAATTTTCCGACGCCAAGAAAATTGCTTTTGAGCACTCGCAGTCTTGGTGGGAAGACCTAGGTAAGCAATTAGCAATGAATAATGCTTCAGCCTATGCTTTTCAGATGAAAAATAGATTTAACTGGTCTGATAAAAATGAGTTAAAAACAGAAGAAAATAATCAAAAGAAACGTTCCTTTGCTTTTACACTGATTCAAGAGCCAAAAGAACATAGAGACGACTTTTAATACGTTTATTCGAATGAATGCATTACTTTACAGATTGTATCAGCTATTATGTTATTTTAACGGGGGATCTATTTTCTCCCTCAAAAAATACATATTAAAATAGTAAAATTAAAATAGCTATTTATAGTCTTGGAGATAGATAAATGTCTGATATTAAAGAAGGTGTTGTTCACTGGTTTGATGATAACGAAGGTGAGGGTTCAGTTATCGAATCTGGCTCGGGTGAATCATTTTATTTTCATTATTCTGCAATTGATTCAAATGAAAAATTTAAAAAGCTCAAAGCAGGAGAAAAAGTGAAATTTAAAATCTATGAAAATAGATATATGAAACAAGTAGACTTTATTAAAGCAATATCTAAAAGAAGAGATAAACAACCGGAAATGTAAATATAATTAAAGCAAGAAGGATAGGATGTCCAAAAAGCAAGTAAGTGCGAACCATATGGAATTGGTTTTTGATTCTAAAAGAGATACCAATTTATATTGGAGCTCAACACTATTCAGTGATGTATACCTTAAAAATAATTTGCCCTTAGAATATTCAGAAATATGGTCTGATCAAAATTTAGATTTTAATAAATTTGTTAAAGGATTTATTGAGTTAAGTAGAAACTTAAATCACGAATCTTTTGATAATTGGCGTGAAGCAGAGACTGTTAAAACTTGGATTGCACCGGTGATGGAACTACTAGGTTGGGAAGACAATTCTAAAAATAGACAAAATTCCTATATAGATAATGAATCTTTTACTGAAAAAATAGAAGGCAAGAATCAAACGTATCGTCCCGATTTAATTTATTTTGATAAACCAGAGCATAAAGCATATGTTCAGTCAGCTGATGATTCAATTTCCAAAATAAGAGA
>CATLVU010000002.1 GCA_950061135.1 uncultured Oligoflexia bacterium | reverse complement strand
TGAGTTTAAATGAGAAGCGAAACCTCCAATATAACTATTACTAGAACCTTCTGATATTAATGCTACCAAGGTTGTTGATGAGTCAATAATTGTCCCATTATCATATGCATAATCGACAAAGCCTGCGACTCTTCCTCCTTCAGATCTAACCGTAGCTGAATCAACATGAGAATTATTTATTTCTGCATTTCCTGATCCTGAACCTGAGTAAGAGAACTGTCCGACAAAACCCGCCACTGCACTTTGTCCAATTATACTTGCAGCATAAGCTGTCGAGTTTAATACCCGAGCTGACTCATTAATTCGTCCAGCAAAACCAGCGACATAAGAAGAGCTACCTGTTACGTTATTATATGCTTGGCAATTATCTATCGTATGAGATCTATAGATTGATCCTACAAACCCTCCAACGTATTGTTCTCCATTAACAACCGCTCTTGAATATGAATCCGAAATTGTTGACGTATCTGAGACAGAGACTCCTGTCATCATACCTACAAAGCCTCCGGTATTATCTGCAGCACCGCCTTGATTATTTGCGATAATAACTCCGTCTGCAACGTAAGAATTTGATATCGAAAAGTAGTTAGAATCATCTAACCCTTTTAGATAACCGATAAACCCACCTAGATGATGAACTGAAGCTCCTGCACTCGAAAATGATCCCTCATTTCGTGAGTTTGTTATACTAATGATACCTGAATTTGAAAGGGCCTCTAAGAAACCAAAAACTCCTCCAATATAAGATCTTGTTGAAGAATCATGCGAGCAATATATATCACCATGATTTTGAATATTATCAAAACTTGTTGATAAGTTAAATTTAAGATGACCGAACATTCCACCAGTACTATGGCCATCGCTCGTGATATTACCATAATTAAATACATCCTGGGCTTGAACTCCACCAGTTGACATATAACCAATGATTGTCCCACTGTATGCATAAACATCTCCAGAACCAGTATATGGAGATAAGTTAAAAGTAGCTCTATTAGTAATATTACTTAAAGTAATAGTAGCTTGTGCGATTGAAACTCCAATAATCATTCCAGAGTATCGATGCTGATTTGATAAGGTAGAATCTGCAAGAACTTCCAGATTAATAAATTCACTGTCCTCTTCACCTGCTAAATAGTCGACGAAAAAAGAACAAGCATCTTTTTCACAGTTAATATTTGAGTTTTGAATTGTAATATTCTCTATTTCAACACCTTCTCCATACAGTATTAAGCCGTGATCAGACTCTAAATTTGAAATAACTTTATTATTCCCTACTATGCGACCCTTAAATGGCTCATCAACTGATATTCCTAAAGTTTCAAACTCTTCTACCCCAGAGAAATCTAAATTCTCACAAAGAATAAAACTTTTATCCCAGTCAGCCTCTCCATTAATTGCCAAATCATTAAGCTGTTCAGGGTTTCCTATTTCAAAAGCTGTTTCATCTGTAAGGCCGTCACCTAGTTCGCTATAATCTGTAATTGATGAAAAATCGCTTGCACATTGAGTTGTCACAGACACCTGCGTAGTTAAAGAATCAGTTCCCGTAACTAAGTCCACAGAAGAACTAGATGCAGCAACCGAGCTAGCTTCTACTTCCGTTGTTCCATTATCAAGTTTACAGACCACCTCCAAGGATTTAATGTCAGCAAAGTCCATATAACCTACAGACCACTTACCTGTTTGATCATCATAAACTGTACCCTCATGAGGATTATCTGAAGTATAAGTTGTTCCCTCTGGACAGAAGAAATCGGTTTCAGTATTTGCCGCAAAATTAGGCCCTAAGTTTTCTATTCTAATAGTAAATGTAATGTTTTGCTCTTCAATCGCAACTGGGTGCTTTACGCTCAAGGTTGTAATTAAGTTCGCCACCGTTGGAACAACAAAAATCTTCAAGTCGAGTATATCACCTTTTGAAGACGGATCTTTATAAGGCTTAATGGCCTCCACCTCAGCTGAGATTGTTACCCCTGAAACTCCTTGAGGAATTTCGCATCCATAAAATAAAGTCCCACTTTCACCAGGTTTTAGTCTTGAAATTTTCCAAACTCCAGAACCAACTTGATACTCACCAATTGCTGCAAATGCCCCTGTCATTGTTGTTCCATCAGGACATCTATCTTTGACAACTAAGTCCTCTGCAACCTTTTCTGATTCAGTATTTTCAACCTTCAATGTCAGATAAATTGTTTCACCCGCTCTCGGAGTGTCATTGTCAACAATCTTAGTCCATATTAGGTTGGGCCCATTTTTATCATTAGCCTCATCTTTAGAATCGTTACAGGAGACTAATATAACTATTGAGCATAAAAACAGTATCAAACTTCGTTTCATAGAGTTCATGTCGGTTATTATAAATGTTTTCTTGAATATTCGCCCAAGCTATTGAAATAACTATAATAGACATGGCCTATGGCTAGCGAGATGCCTTAGATATATGGCAGACAATAATATTTTTACTTAAACTTCAAATAAAGATCTCGATGTATTGAGAGTATATCTTTTTTATTTTGGTAAAAATCTTTATTGATTTTTTTATACTCCTCAATATCCATCCCTGTTTTTTTAACTATAGGTCCCTCTAATATAATTTGTTTTGAAATAGAGACTCTTTTCTTTATACTTGAATCCTTTTTGACCGCCATCTTTTTTTTGACCTGCACTTTTTTGTTTTTTTCACTTTTTCGGATTTTTTTCTGAACAGATTCTTTTGGAATGTATTCTCCTTCTTGCTCCATCACATCAAGTCTTCTCTTAAGCGCCTCAGAAAGCCTCTCTACTTTGATTCTTTTTTTTAAAAACTTTACCCTCTCACCAAAATCATCAGCAGAAACAAAAGAAACAAACAAACTAATCAATAACATTACCACCATGCTTCTTCCCTATTTATATTTTCAATTTTTTTAACATACTCTAAACAATTAACTTCATCCTTACAGCTAACTGATATAAGCATCTGTTGATTACCCAGCACTGTTCCATAAAAGTAAGTGTGCCATTTAGGATAAACAGCACTTACATGCTTACTTTTAATCCATTTTCTTTTATTCAAAAAAATATTTTCAACCTTGCCTTCAGGCCTTGAAACCTCAACACCGTTGACCATTGGTCTTGTAAGTAAAGGTTTAAAATCTAATAACGATTTTTCTTCATTTATCATTATAGATGTATAGGCAATTGCTATATCAGCTTTCTTGCAAATCTCTGATTTTACAGTCTTGGTGCAAACAATATCGTCTCTCTTACCATCAAATAAGTACTTAAGTTTACTTTCAGTCTCGATTGCTGCATTTAAGTTATATAAGAAAAATGTAAAAATAAAAATCAAGTTTTATCCTTTATTACTCTTGCTTAGAACAATTGCCACCAATCATTCCCTTTAAATAATCATAAGATTCAGAGCTTGATGATCCACAAAAACATATATTATCTCCAGAGGCCCACGCCCAACTGCTTGCACCTCGAATCCCACAGGCATTTTTACAATTGATACTGCTTGCAGCAGGTGAGTCACTAGTAATTTTAATTTTATTTCTAAATTCCTCAGGACTTGGATATTGAAAAATTTTTCGTCCACCAATATTTGTTAAATCAGAACCACCAGAACAAGAAGTTTGAATTTGCTCTACCTGAGCAATACTTCTGTCTTCTTTTACTTCCCTTTGCACATTCTCACTTTGAGCTACAACGGCACTTTCACTTTCAAAGTTTACTTCCGCAGGCTTATAGTCAGCCGTCCTACTCCCACTCTCGACATAATTCTTTCTTGCACTATATAGAGAACCATTTGCTATATAAAAATTATCCTTTTGCTCTTTCACTGAACTAATTTGCTTTGAAAGTTGTTCTGAGCTCTCTTTTAACTCTTTATTCTTAATTGCTAAATCTTGCGCTACTTCTTCTGGTATGTTTTTATCTTTAGCTAGCGCATTTTCAACTACTGCTTGCTGAACTTCCGTTGTCGTTTGTAAATTCTCTAAAATCTCTATATTAGCATCTTGTAATTTTTCCTGATCTTTTGAGTTTTGAACAGAAGATACAATACTTTTTGATGTGGCTAATGCCTGTTCATTTGAAAGAATTAATTCTAATCCTAATTCAACAAGATTGGGATAGAGCTTACATTTCTCACTAATTTCCTCCTCCGTTAAGCAGGACATTGAAAAAGCCTTAAGTTCATATAGAGGATCTAAGTCTGAACTTAAAACTGTATCACTTAAAGGAGCTTTGTTATCCTTTACCTCGCTAAGTAAAGGCGCTTTATTACTATTAGTACAATCATTATAAATTTTTATTGTTTCCCACTTAGGGACATCTTTATAAGGGAACTCTGAATACTCTCTAAAAAGCTCTCTTCTATAGGCAAGCACTTCCTCACTATCTTTATCTATATCGCGTAACTCTGCTTGAAGTTGATTTTGAATTTTAAGCTTCTCCAAAGAATTAAGAGTTCTATCTTTCATAACTGCACTTAATTG
The DNA here is from genome assembly GCA_950061135.1 of uncultured Oligoflexia bacterium. Classification (GTDB taxonomy): domain Bacteria; phylum Bdellovibrionota; class Bacteriovoracia; order Bacteriovoracales; family Bacteriovoracaceae; genus CATLVU01. Next base: position 66,559 of record CATLVU010000002.1, on the reverse strand, counting down.
TTGATACTTATTACTATATAGCTCTTGAATAAAACGTTCTACTTTCTTTTCTGCCTGTAAGGCTTGGGACTCATTTGTAGCATTTATATATGTAAAAACTCTTGATAAGCGTTCGTCTGTAAAAATCTGAGAAGGCGGATTAACTGCCACTCGAGCGCAGTATTTGTGGTCTTGGTCTGCCAGAAGTGCTCTGAAAAGATTTTCTTGATCTTTAGATGAACTAAATTCTATTGCCTGTTGGGCCCTCAAGACTTCAATACTATGCCTTTCATCGACCTCAAGTTGTCTTTTTTTTGCTTGATATTTCTCGAATACTTCTTGATCTGCAACTTTTTCAGCCTCGAGCATCGACATTACAGTTTTATTTACTTGAGCTGCTTGCGTGACATGATCGTACTTATCGATTGAATATTTAGGATTACTGCGTACTTTCTCTCTGGCTAATTTACGTTCTTGTTCAATTTCTTTATCTAAGTCCTTGGCTGCTTTATCTCTTTGAGCTTTTTTGAACTCAATCTGCTCTTCGTACCGATTAAAAAGATCAATATTTGCTTCGATTTTTTCAGGTAAGATCATACAATTATAAGCATAACACCCATAAAACTTGTCTTGAGCAACTACACGAAAAGAGAGAAGAAGTGCTCCCAAAAGAAAACAGTTTTTAATCATCTTACGCATTAATTACTCCCTGTTAATTTTCATTAGGTCTATTATAAGAGAGAATCATTTTTCTAAAATACGAGTATCAGTCTCTAGTAATAATCAATTTTGCTCTGATATTAGTTCGGAACTAGAATAATAAGTCTTTAAAGAGAATTAAGATAATTAGTTTTTTCTGTTTCGTTAAATTGCCGCACCAAAATGTACTGCCATTATTTGTTGCATATTACCCGATTATATATTTGAACTATAGCCTAAACAGCCAGAGTTGTTATATGTATGCGGCACCGCTACGTTTGGATTAATCCTTTGTAAAGTAATTACGAACTCACCATTTACACATCTTTTAAAAAGAAAAACGATTGAAGCAATAGCTCCACTTGTATTCCCTGGTGCTTGAAAATCAACATTCAAAACTTCACAAGCCACTCCATCCTCAGTGTAAATTTTTTCACAATACTTTTGAGGAGTTAAACCAGCGAAAGAGTTGTAACTTAACATGACAATTGTAAACATAATAATTTTTTTCATAAATCTCCTAATACCAAATTATGCCGCCACCACTTAATTCACTATCGCAGTTAAAAGGCTCTGTTGAAGTAATGGTTCCATTCATTAACTTACACGCGGCCATAAGGGTTTCTAATTCATTACTCAAACCAGCAGAACAAGATATAATATTATCGACTAATGGCGTTTTTGAATTATCCATACTAAGATCTAAAGGTATTATTCTATCTAGGTGGCCACCTCTTTTTCGCTTCATACGAACTCTTAGGTTTCCATTTATATTATACTTATCGCTTCCAAGATCATTCAGGCCACCAACTGGGATCTCAAAAGTAATCCTATCTATATTTACTTTTCCAAACTTTTCGATAGTGCCTTTTTCATAGAAGTTCATAGAGCTACTTCTTTTAATAACTTCAACATCGTATACGGATCCTTCAGCGGGATCTTCAATATTTATTCCTGTTTCTAATGAGTTTTTGCATGCACCTGAAGCGCTAATACGCTTTCTAAGCTCTGCTAGAAAGATTTCCATATCTGTCGACTCGGCTCCCTGAATACCTATTCCGCTAATAATACTCGAGGTTTGAAAAACAATAAGTAATAGCCCACCAACAAGACCCATTGAAATAATAGTTTGAAGTAAACTTATACCTTTTTGGTCTGATAAAAACATAAAATCCCTTTTACTAAGATTTAGTATAAAAGGAATTATTCTTTTTCAGGATACTATTATAAAAAAAAATGACTTTTCTGTTTCAATGAACTGCCTCAACGCTTAATTCGAAGAGTTCTAACTAGCCTAAAACCGACATCTGACTTTTTCAAATTGAAGTTCATTTCCTGAGAGAATCGACTTCGACTTGAGCTTCTCAGAGAGTACGCACTACTTTTATAACCTCCGCCTCGCTGAATGAAACTGATAATATTATCATTTATATCAACAATCGTTGTCCACTCAAAAACATTACCTAGCATATCATAAAGACCAAACTCATTTTTCTTTTGGCTTCTCTCTCTGTAAGGGCCTACAGGCTGGGTACTATTATTCGAATTCAGAGAATAAATAGCAACTTCCTTTAAAAGCGTTTTGTCATTACCAAAAAAGTAAATTGATTCGCTTTCTTTTTTTAAAGCATATTCCCATTCTTGTTCTGTCGGTAACCGGTAATGAAACCTTTTGCTTCTTTTATTTAATACTTTTATAAAATAATTTATTTGCTCTAAGGAAACATTTTCTACAGGGTGGTTGGGGCACAGTGTAATAGGTCTCAGGGCGTTCTTAGGCATTACTTTCCTAAAAGTTTTAGGACAATATTTTAGCTTATTATAGAATGAAGGATTTTGCCTTGTAATATTATAAAAAAAGCCCTGTGTTACTTCATTGACCATAATCTCATAATCTTCTTTAAGTGAATAAAAGTATCTTCTCTCACTCGTATTTTCGACATTTTCAAACAATGATCTTCCCATCCAAAAATCATTTTTCTGAATTAATACAAAACTCTGCTTATCTATATTAATAAAGGTTCTGTTTAATATTTTCTTTAACTCATCATCGCTTAGCTCTGAGAATAGTGCGCCAACAATCTCTCTTGCTCTCTTTGAGTGAGTATCGCCAAACTCGACCCGAAGGTAGAAGTATACTAATTCATGTATATATAATGCCGCCTTATCTCTTGCACTTAAATGATAATAAAGCTCTGATGATATAAGTAACCTTTCATCAGGTGTCATATTTGCGACTTGAGCATACTTCACATGACCACTTCTACATAGACTCCGAGAAGGCCTGACTCTATAAAAATGATCTTTAACAATGTCTAATTCAGAGAGGGTAAAAAAAGTATTACTCTCAATTTCATTTAACAAAGAACTCAACTTATTAAAGAGGTCTCCATTATATCGTTTAAGCTTTCGAAAGACGCTTAGTTTATATTCTTTGGCCGTTAGCCCCGCTGAAATTAATTTATATCCAAATTCATTTTCAGCTTCGAAAGTGTCAAGAAGCTTGATCCACCTAATTTTATCGCCAGAGTTATTAAGGCACACCCATGCGCCTCCTCCATTACCTTTTTCTCCTCCTGAAAAAACATTGAATGAAAATAAAAGTGCCAAAAGAATTATTTGTATATTATTCATTCTTGTCTACCTCTGTCATTGGAAACAATTGAATTGCGAGTTGATAAACCTCAGTTTTATTACCATCCTTACACAACTCAGTCATCTTTAAACGAAACTCTCGAATAATTCTCTTTGCCAGCTCTATTTTACTTTTGTCCATAGCAAATACTAACGAGGAGTAATCACGTTCACTAAGTTTCAGCTCAAGTTTTTCCTTTGCCATTTCCAAAGTTTGATGATGGGATTCAGTGAGAGCCTTTGATGCAATTTCATCACGAGTCTTAACGTGATCGTACTTCTTAGCATATGAGTGATCACTATTTTTTTCTATTAAACCTGCATCACTTAAACCACTTAAAACTTCACTTACTCTTTGCTCTGTAATATTCAGTCTTTTTGCTATATTAGCTGTCTCAAATTTGAAATTAGTGAGATCAAACATCTGCAAGATAGTAAAGTATTCCCACTCTGCAATCAAAGCATACTGAGTGTCTTCTAATTGAATCTTCCGATCAATAATACCTAAATCTATTTTGTCCAAAAAACTATTTGATAAATCATAGCTTTGTAAAAAAGCCTCTTTAGTTGGGCTATCTAGTCGGAGTTTATCTATTATCTGCTCAACATACTTTTCTGGGAGCTTACGTTTATTTCTTAAAACTTGGCTCAAAGTAGAACTATTTATTCCTAAGTCTTTAGCATAAGACCTTAGAGAATAACGAGGATTCTTACTTTGTCTTTTTTCTAGGCCGTCTTTTAAAATGTTTAAATACCTATCACTCATACTTTCACACAAATTAAGTAGTTTTTAACGGCAAAAGTTATCAAAGAAAAGTAGAATGTTAAAGATTTATGAATCTAAGTGTTTCTACTATTTGCCACACTAATTACAATCAACAGAAATGATACCAGAGGCACGGCCATTTGAACCAATTACAGTCAATTCGCTATCAACTCCATCTACAAAAAGCGTTAAGCTTCTAAAGTTTCCAGAGCTTGCTGTTCCAAAGTACTCTATTCCTGAACCTCTTAAAGAGTTTATCGTTCCCTCATATTTACCTGAGATTTGAAGAGACTTAGCTAAAGGGTTTACTTTTATATCAATATTATTACCAGTACATCTAATACTTGCGAAAGAGTAAGAGCTTGCTAATAACAAAACTAAAACCATCATTTTTTTCATTTTTTTCTCCTGTTTTTAAAGTTGAATAACTATTTTTTTATCATCCATATACATTTTATCATTTCCTTTAACATAAAACTCCAAAGCTTTTCTAAGAGCATAGCGCCAGCTTAAAATTTTAATTGTTTTATATCTAATAATATCAAAGGTTAGTGTTTTATTATCCTGATCATGCCTCACATAGGCTTCAACATTAAATTTAAACTGTGGGATCAGCGGTAATTTTATCTTCATATCCAAAATGACTAAATTATTTTCAAACGTAACATTCAATTTCTTTGCAAATTGCTGTTCTGTTTTAGCACCAACGGTTGATATTCCATCAATATCTATTTGCCCATTTTCGACACAACCAGATATTATTTTATGTAAGTCGTAAAATTCATAGTTTTCTTTTTTAAAGCAATCAATTTTAATAGAACTAAGCTTTGTTGTTTTACCTTCCTCGCCATTTATTTCGACAGAAGGTAATACTGCTTCAATAGAGTTTTTTTCTGTTTTAAGTTGTTCTAAACTAATGTCAAAGCCTGAGCCTGTTTCTTTGTCTTTAATTTTAATATGTGGAGCATGGATTTCAGTCTTATCAACACAGGCATTTTTTAAACGATCAACATCTAACTCATAAAGTTTACTTTCTTTTTCACAACTAATGTCTGCAGTACCTATATCAATATTATAGTTTAAGACCTCAAGGTGTGCTTGGTTCAAATCTAGTTTAAACTTAGAGCTTTTCAGCTCAAAACTTTTCAAACGACTACTTAAGAATATATTCTCTCCGTTCGCCGTTGAATCATAATAATCGATTGTTGCCCCCGCTAAATCGCCTTCATTTAAGCCATTCAAAATTAAATCTGTAAGACAACCCTTAATTAAACCTTTACCTGATGTCATATCATCTTCACCATTACAATAGACATTAAATTTATCTAGGATAAGTTTAGAGGTTCCATTCGTGACCGAAAATTTTTCTCCACTAAAATTAAAAAAGTCCTGGTTCAAAATAAATGAAGAGTTTTCAAGAGTTGCTCCGTTTACTTTGAAAAACCCTGACTCACTTTCTAGGGGAAAAGTAAATCCAAGACCACTTGTCTTGAACTTTATATATCGCGGATTAACTTTAATATTAGCATCAAGAAATGAAGAATTATTATCTAATGATATTTTCATTTCATCCCATGATAAACGAACTTGTGGAAAAATAAGATTACCGGCTTCTCCTCTATTGCTATCAGGTTTTTTATAATCAAGCTTTTCGATATCAATAGATACATAATTAGACGAAGCATCAGCATATGTGCTTAAAAAAGCAAATAATAATAAAATTTTAAATAACAAACTTATAACACTAATCATAATAAGTTTATTATTCATCAATATAAGACTTAAGACATTCTAATTGAATTAAATACAATCAGAATGTCTAAGTTTTATACAAGTTCATTTATTAAATAGTTATTTAGCAATTAATGAAAATGCTTTAATTATATCACGTCTAGTAACAATTCCTACCAGATTTCCATCCTCTACAACAGGTAGCCTTTTTAAGTTTTTAGAAATCATCAACTTAACGACATCACTCAATGACTCCCCTGGTGTAATTGTTGTTACCTTCCTGGTCATAATTTCTTTTAATTTACGCCCTTTGGCTTGAAGATAGATAGTCTCAACATCACCAAAGTAAAACATTTGCCCAAATAGTTGTTTGATCGAGGCCAATGCATGAGGGATTGAGACTTCCTTACCTATGAAGTCTGACTCAGTAACAATCCCTGTTAAGTGATTGCTCTCATCAATAATCGGGATAACACTAATTCCTCTTTCAATCATTGATTTAGCAGCGTCCTCTACGTTATCTTCTAACTTGCAAGTAAATACATCTTTTGTCATAAATTCAATTGCTTTCATACTTTCTCCTTTGATTTGATTTGTCTTTCTAGTTCTCTCATTTCTTTTTTCACGGGGACAGGAATATGCGTACCTGAAGATCCTGTAAAACCTTGAGTTATAATATTTTCAAAACCTTTATAACATTTTTTAGCAAAGCTAGTATGAGGATACTTTTGAATGCATTCTCGAAAGTAATATTCTCCCGTCCCATACAGCTTAAGAAAATCATTTTGAGATTCGATTACCCCAAGCCAGTATAAATAATATGAATTTTGATCATCAGTGTTCACTTTTTTGAGTTCTTTTAATAAAAGTGACTTAGCTTTAAAAAATGTTACTGCAATTCGCTTTACAGGTAATAAAAAATACTCATCTACTTCCTTGGAAAGCACTCTTTCTAATAACCAAGTAGTATTTTTATTTTTTACAGTTTCAAGATCATTCATCCATATATGCAAATGCTTTCTATATTCCCCTTCAAGGCTTTTAGTAAGAAAGGTATTAAGATGTGTTTTCAATTCTTCTACATTATCAATACTTACCAAATATAGTTCGAGTAACTCTAATGTCTTTTTTATTGAAGTTTTATTATCTAAATTAACTATAGAGTCCTTTATTTTCTCAACTAATATTTTAGATATCTTTTTGTAATCTCTTAAAAGATATAATCCTTGTACCTTTTGCTCTTCAGTTAACTGATACCTAGAAAATGCGCCTTGATAGAGGTCTATTTTGTCATCTGGAAGTTGATCTAATTGAGCATGACAAGAGTTACACTGCTGAATTAGCAATTTACTTCTTCTCGATGCAAGCGAAAAATACTCTTGTTTAGTTATCCCTTTAAGATCATTCACTGAAAGTTCTGTTATATACATGATTGGTGCAAAAGCAGAGTTATCTAGGTATTTATCATGCCTTGAGTTTTTCAGTACACTTTCAATACTAAGAAGTTTTTTTTGCATTTCATAATGTGTTCTTTCATTTTCATACGTTCCGTTTACAACTTTAAGAAGATCCAAGTATGAATAGAATAGCTTCTTCATTTTACTATCTAGACTTGTAAAAGAAAACAATGACAAAAGGATAATACTAAATGAGAGTTTCTTAAGCATTACGATCTCGTTACTCTTAATTCTGCGCTGGTATGTCTCAATAGGTACTCAGCAAATGAGCTGGCAAAAAAATTATTCATTCCATACTTACCTCTTGTACTAACATAAACTACATCAATATTATTCTCTTTTATATAACTATCGATGGACTCTTTAGGAGAATCAGAGATGATACAATTTGTAATAACTTTATCTTTACTAGTAATCTCACTTGCAGTGATCAGGTTGTCTAAATTTTCAAGAACTGACTGGTTAATCTTTTCAAAATCTTCTTTTATCGGATAAGTAGTAAAATAAAAGTCAAAGTCATAAACATTTTCTTTAAATGCATGAACCAGATGTATTTGGTCAAAACCTAACCCATCAATTTCCTTTAACGTTTTTTTAGACAGACGCAAAGAATCTTTCGTCATATCAACACAAATCAATACTTTTTTCATAATAAACTCCTTTTGCTAAGTAAATTATAAGAAAAGTATTGATTTAAAGAACTGATGATTTCATAGCAAAAATATGATTTTTATCATAATTATTTAAATTGGGTTATTTTCCCCTTAGGCTGCTTTTTTTGTCCATCTATATACTTTAAGATAGCTTCTACTTGAGACTTATCTAACTCAAACTCTGTCATCATTTGAGGTTTATACATATCATAGAGTTTTTTAGCTATCGGATCCGCTTTTTCATATCCTTCTTCTTCTTCATCTCCCTCAATCATCCCTGAGGGATAATTCACAAACTTTACAATCCATTCAACCTCTCTTCTTTTTGACAATCCAGCAAGATCAGGGCCTATCTTGTCACCCTCCCCAATCGTATGACAAGCGGTGCATTGTTTTTTAAATGTTTCTTCAGCGTTAAAAGCATAAGTACTGAGGGTAAATGTTAAAACTAATAAATTGATTACAAATTTCATAAAATCTCCTTTAGGGCGAAAGAAAAATCACTTCTTTTGGATAAATTAAATAATTCTGCTTCATCACCACATTAAAATTTATATTTAGTTTTTTCTTATTTTCTTGAATGCTTCTTTTTTCAGTTTTTATAAAGAAGTGAACCCACTTATCTTTTGAAGATTTAATTTTGAGTGGTAAGTAAGGTGCTATAATTTCATAATTACCTGCAAGCTCTATTTTTTCAATTATAATATCACTACTCGATTGCGCTGTAATATGAGCTTTAAAATGATTCAAGATATAATCTCGTCCATTTTCTTGTACCACTCTATAGGGAGTATCAATTGCCCTTAACACTTTTATATGAGCAATTGGTCGGTTCAGAGTAAAGTAACTAATACCGCTTAGGATTAGAGTAAAAATGATCAAAAGGAATGCAATAGGTAAAAATGATATTCTTTTAAAATTTTGAGACTCGATTTCTTCTTCTGAAGAAAATCGAATTAATCCTTTAGGCTTTTTTACTTTCTGCATTATCTCGTCACAAGCATCAATACAGGATGTACAACCAATGCACTCCATTTGGTTTCCATTACGGATATCAATACCTGTAGGACACACATTTATACAACGAAGACAATTAATACAATCTCCACCAACTTCTGTGGTTTTAACCCCTTTACTTTTGCGAGGCTCTCCACGCTTAAAGTCATAAACGACAGTAGATGTTTTTTTTCCCATAAGGACGGACTGAAACCGCCCATAAGGACAAGCGATTAGACAAAACTGCTCTCTAAACCAACCGAAATTAAATGTAAAAATGGCGGTTAAAAACTGTACCCATAAAAACAAGCTCCAGTTATGGGCAGGACTTTCCATTGTAATATAAAGTAATTCTTTTGCGCCTGCAAAATAAGCAGTAAATGTGTGAGCGATAAAAGATGAGAATACAATATAAAGAGTCCATCGCATTATTCTTTTTAGTACTTTATTAAAAGATAATGGGGCCTGATCATTTTTTCTTCTCTGTAAATAATTACCTTCAACGAATTTATCGATTTTTCTGAAAATCTTATCAATGAAAACAGTTTGAGGGCAGGCCATTCCACACCATATTCTTCCATATTTATAAGTAATATAAGCAATACTGAAAACAAATGTTATAAAAAAAATAAATATTGACGGAGCATTATAGGCAAAAAAAGTTTGACCTAATACTGTAAATTGGCGAGTACTTAAATCGAGCTTTAGCAATTGCTTGCCATTATAATTCAACCATGGAGTTAATAAAAAAATACATATTAAAATATAATAAAAATAATCTCTAAACTTTCTCCAATTGCCTTTTACTGGAGCAGGTATAATAGCACGCCTAAAACCTTTTTTATCTAGACTAGGGGGCCTATCTGGAATAACGGCATATTCATTCCAATCACTCAATCAGTTCTCCTTGTGGTTCTTTGGGATTGGCAGGATTAGTTCCTTGAAAACCAAGTACAAACTCTGTTAAATATAGCTGTTGATTTTCATCAATTATTTCTTTCCAAGCCTGCATACCTTTTTCAGGGAAACCTTCTCTAATAGCTTCTAAAACGCCTTTGAAATCACCTTTTGAATGCATCCAATACTTATCAGTCAAATTAGGGCCTATCATTCCTTGCCCTTCCCTACCATGGCAAGCAGCGCATTTTCGTTTAAATATTTTTTTTGCTTTCTTCATCATTTGGGCATCTGATCTTAACTCTTCTCTGTTGATACTAGCTACAATTTTATCCAAAGAAGGCTTTGCGGCCTCTTGCGCGGCTTCTACTTTTTGCATTTTAGTAGCTAACTCTTGATCCGAACTAGGACCTGAAAGAATTTCATAATAGGCATAATAAAAAATTGCAAATATTATTGTTAAGAAGAAAGTTATCATCCACCATTTTGGTAAAGGATTATTTAATTCTTGAATTCCATCATAGTCATGCCCTTCAATTAATTTATCATCATCTTGAGAACTCATTTTTTGGCCCCCTTATCATTGTCCGTCAGTGGTATCATTTTCACTTTGCTAAAGTAGTTTTTATCAGCAACAATTACAGTCCATAATAAAACTCCTAAAAAACAAAAGAAAAACAATAAAAATCCGATTAAAATCATATCAGGGTTTGTAAATGCTGAAAGTGCTTCTTTTTTCATATGAACCTCTTATTTTTCTAAGTTAATATTTCTAATTAATGGCTTCTGTCCTAACTCTTGTAAGTAAGCTATCAATGCCACTACTTCTTTTTGTTCAAGTTTGTCATCGTTAACTCCTTGAGCTCGTAATTCATCAGCTATAATCTTTGCTTGTTCTTCAGCAACTTTATCAGCATTTTTAACGACTTCGTCAGCATAGGGAACTCCTAAACTTTTTAAAACGTAGATTTTTCTTCTTAGTGAGTAGAAGTCTGTTTTTTTATCTAACAACCACGGATAATTTGGCATGATAGAACCTGCAACAGTACTACGTGGATTTTCCATATGTTTATAATGCCATAAATGAGGATACTTCTTACCAACTCTTGCTAAATCAGGGCCTGTTCTTTTTGAACCCCACTGAAAAGGTCTATCATACATTGACTCTTCAATCGTTGATGCTTTTCCAAAACGAAGTACATCAAAATCTAATTTTCGAATCATTTGTGAATGACAGGTATAACAACCCTCTCGAATATAAATATCTCTACCAGCTATTTCTAGCGGCGAAAAAGGTTCAATTACTTTTTCATATTTTGCGTAATCATTCACTGTCAATATTGGAATAATTTCAATCGCAGATCCTACAGCAATAGCGATAAACGATAAGATACTAAAAGTAACCATCATTCCTTCTAGTTTACGATGACCTTTATCTTCATGGTCATTTTTCTTTCTCTCTGTTAAAGGTGCAGTAACTTTTTCTTCTCGTAAGCCTTTTGAGGCTTTAACGGTTTGTCGTAAGTTATACAGCATTATAATTGTTCCAATGATGTATAATGTTCCGCCGAGGGCCCTAACCCAATATAAAGGGACTATCGCTGTTACTGTTTCTACAAAGTCAGGATAAACTAATTGTCCAGCTTCATTAATGGCCCTCCACATTAAACCTTGTGTTATCCCTGCTGCCCACATCGAAAGATAATAAATAAGTATACCAGCAAGACCTATCCAGAAATGAAGTGTTGCTAATTTTTTCGAATATAAATCAGTTTGATAAAGTTTTGGTACCAGATAATAAATCATTCCGAAAACTAAAAATCCATTCCAACCTAGTGTTCCACCGTGGACATGAGCAACAATCCAATCTGTATAGTGACCTAAGGAACTGACAGCTTTTATTGATAATAAGGGACCTTCAAAGGTAGACATCCCATAAAATGTCACCGCTGTTATTAAAAATTTAATGATAGGATCTGTTCTTAGAAGATCCCAGGCGCCCCTTAACGTTAAAATACCATTAATCATTCCCCCCCAACTTGGTGCCCATAACATAACACTAAATACAACACCTAGAGTTTGGGCCCAATCAGGTAAAGCAGTGTTTAAAAGATGATGTGGCCCTGCCCAGATATAAATAAAAATTAAAGCCCAAAAATGAATAATCGATAATTTATAAGAATAAACAGGTCTATTAGCAGCTTTTGGAATATAATAGTACATTAATCCCAGAAAAGGTGTTGTTAAGAAAAAAGCTACAGCATTATGCCCATACCACCATTGAACAAGAGCATCTTGTATCCCTGCATAGACTGGATAACTATTCAAATAGCCAACAGGTATTTCTATTGAGTTAAAAATATGTAACACAGCAACTGTTATTATTGTTGCAATATAAAACCATAAAGCAACATACATATGTTTTTCTTTTCTATTTTTAAGCGTCATAAAAAAGTTAATCGCAAAAACAACCCACACAAGAGTAATAGCAATATCAATAGGCCATTCAAGCTCAGCATACTCTTTTGATTGAGAAAAACCTAATGGAAGTGTTATCGCTGCAGAAACAATAATTAATTGCCAACCCCAGAAATGGATTTTAGATAAGGCATCAGAAAACATCCGAACTCTACATAGCCTTTGTGTTGAATGATAAATCCCTGCGAATATTGCATTCCCAGCAAAAGCGAAGATAGCAGCATTAGTATGTAAAGGCCGAACTCGACCAAAAGTTAACCATTCTAAATTGAGATTAAATCCCCAATAACTTAATTGCAAAGCTGCTAATAGCCCTACAACAAAAGCAATTACACCCCAAAACAATGTTGCCCATAAAAAATGGACCACCGTTTTATCATCATAGTGCTGAGTTTTTAATTCATCCATCTGTAGACTCACTTTTTTCTCCTTCATTTTGTATATCATCTAAAAAAATATTATGTGCTGGCGATTCTAGGTCATCAAAGTCTCCCTCTCTATTAGACTTAAAAAAAAGTAATAAAAATAGTAAGACTAAAGTAAATGAAACAGGAATTGTCATAATTAAAATGCTCATGATTCAAATTTCCTATTAAAAAAGATTAGGGTAATCACAAGCATAAATAATGTACTTGATGGCATTAAGACAACAGCAACCAATGGACCTATCATTCCCATTAACGCTAATGTTGCAAATGCGACATTATATACCAAGCTTAAAAACAGATTGAAATAAATAATTTCATCTACGCTGTTTGATATTTGGATAGCTTCTAGAAGCAAGTTCATATCATTTTTTAAAAAATGAATATCAGAACTTTGAAAACTTGTTTCAGTACAAGAATTAACAGAAATTGCAATATCCGATTCTAACATAGCGAGACTATCATTGATCCCATCACCAATAAAAGCGACTTTTTCAAATCCCATCTCTTTTATTCTTTTAGTTATCAAAGCTTTGCTTTGAGGCGTACAGTCACTAAAAACTTGCTCTTTTGGTATATTAAGCTCAATTGCTATTTCATTCGAATTCTTTTCTGAATCTCCTGACATAAGATAAATTTTCCGATTAGAATTTTTCAGTTTTTGAATAATATTCTTTGCATCTTCACGTAATTCCTTATCTACTTCTACATTTAAAACTTCTAATCCATCTTTAAAGAAACCACTACCATTGGATTTTTCTGATTTTTTAATTTCATAAAAGTGTCCATTATACTCGCACTCAATACCTTTCCCTGATACTTCATTGAATTTATTTATTATGACCTCTTTAAGCCCTTTAGGTAGAGAACGTATAATAGGAGCACTTAAACTATGATCACTTCTTTTTTCCATTGCAAGAATTATACTTGCCTCTTCTATCAAGGGCATTCTTGGAGACCACTTAGCAAAATGTTCAGAGCTTAATGTTAATGTACCTGTCTTATCAAAAATAAACGATTCGCAATCATTAAGTTTTTCTACCACAGTTGGATTTTTAAATAAGATATCTTTTTTTATTCCATATTTAATAGAGAGTCTTTGTGCCAAAGGAGTTATAATTGCGATTGCACACGGGCATGCCACTACAAATAAAGCAAGTAGTCTTGCAATCAACTCCTGAGAATCAAGATGGTAATTAAAGAAAACAAATAAAATTGCGAGGACAAAAACACCTACAACTAACCACTGTGCGCCTTTATCAACAAGAGTCGTTTTCTCTGTGTCATTGCTTAAAGATTTATTTATTTTTTTCAATAGCGATGCAAGCCTTGTCTCTTTATAATCGCAACTTGACATGACTTCAATATCGCCACCCAAATTTTTATGACCTGCGTATACTTTATCGTATTCTTTTAATAGGTATGGCGTTGATTCTCCTGATAAAGTTGAAGAATTAATAATAGTTTCTTTTGAAAGTAAAACCCCATCAATTGGTATATATTCATTTTTCTTAATTAATAACCTGTCATCTGATTGAATATTTTCAAGTTTAGTTAATACCCAATTGCCTTTCACTTTCTTCAAAATCTCTGTTTGTCTAATAATGTCGGCTTGCAAGATAGGAGACAAATATCTTTGTTGAATTTTGAAAACCAAAAATCTTGAACCTAGTATAAAAAAGATAAACATAGAAAGAGAATCAAAATAAACATTTTCACCTGACACTAAAAAATTATAATAGCTGAAAAATGCTGATACTATTATTGCCAAGGCTATAGGAAGATCTATTGAAACCTTTTTATTAATCAAAGATATCCAGCTATTTTTATATATCGGAAAAGCACCATAAAACAGTACTGGTATAAACAAAGCAGCACTAATTAATCTCATGTAGTTTATTATTTCATTTTCTTCTGATGCAAAATAATCAGAAAATGAAAGCAACATGATATTTCCTGTTAAAGCACCTATAATAGCTAATCTCAACAGACTACTTCTTGCTTTAAGCTTAAGTTCTGTATTTTTACTTGTTTCATCCGATGTTAAAATTGAAGTTTTAAACCCAAGTCCTTCTATTTTTTTTGCAATATTTTGAGTAATAATAGGTTCATCATTATTTAGTTCTAAGTCTATTAATCCATAATCTAAATTCACATTCGAATCAATAATCTCTTTTTCTTTATTTAAACAATTATTAATTTTCTGAACACATCTTATACAATGAATGCCCTCAACTTTTAACTGAACAGAACTCATAGTTAAACCTTCTAAGCTTTTTTATTTTGAGATTTTTTCCTTCTAAAAAACTTAAAGAAACAAAAACCAATAATTGGTGATGACGTAGCTGTACCAATAGCAAGAGCACATAATGGACACATATTTAACCTCCTCGTTTGTTAATATATTCGGCTAAATTGTCTCTAATTAATATGACCCCATAACATTAAACAACATGACTTTTATCAGTTTTTTCTAGGTCGACTTTACTTTCATTAAAAAAAAGTTTTTCCATAATATTTATTGTTTCTTGATGTCTAACTCCTAGTTTAATACCAAACTCCATAGCTCTTGTTTTAGGATGACCACATACTAGACAAGAATTCAATGCTAATAATGCAGCCGCCCTATCTCCGGTTAAACTATATAAAAAAAATTTTTGAGTTTTATAGTTTATTAATTCTCCAAATTTTTGAAGGAAGTTAAAGTCAATTTTGCTTAAATCTTTAATCGGAAAATACTTATAGCCCAGGCCATACTTATTAAATTCTTCTTCGTCATTAAATGGCGTTTTTTTTATATTTTGAAGATTAACTACTACTGTCACTCCTAATGATTTTAGAATTTCTATCTGTCTAGCCGACGTAATTGCTGCTCCCACATAAATATTATCCACTCGAATCAAATGTTTAAACTCAGGAAATTTTATTTCAGAGTCGATATCTAAAAGATTTAAGCAATTCATATAAATCCTTATTTTCTTACTGGTATTTTTAAATACTGAGTTCCGTTTTCTTCCGCTGTTGGTAATTTCCCTGCATCAATATTTACTTGAATACTTGGCAATAATAATCGAGGAGCTGACAAAGTTGCATCTCTTGTCGTTCTAAATTTAATAAATTCTTCTTCAGTTGTTGACTCCTTAAGCTGAATATTATTTTTTTTATTTTCGCCAATAGTAGATTCGTACTCTAATTGTCTCCCATTGGGTTGATAATCATGACCTGTCAAAACTCTTGTTGTATCTGGAAGTTGATATAATTTTTCATGAATAGAATGGTATAAATCTTTTGCACTGCCAGCAGGAAAATCACAACGACCAGTTCCATAATCTGGCATAAATAAAGCATCACCTGTAAAAAGCATGTCATCAATAAGATATGATGAACATGCCGGAGTATGTCCGGGAGTAAAAATTGTGGATATTTCAATATCACCTGCTTTAAGAACATCTTCTTCATTCAAAAGAACATCAAATTGTATTCCATTAATATTAAGATCTTTTAGATTAAAAACACCACTAAACAATTCTTGAACCTTTGTGATATTTTTACCAATTGCAATCTTAACTCCTTCAAGTCTCTTTTTTAGTTCAGCAGCTCCTGTTAAATGGTCAGCATGAGCATGTGTTTCTAAAACATAATGAACGTTCAAATCATTCTTTTTGATAAAATTAATTACTTTTGTAATAGATTCATCTGATACTCTTGAGGCTGCTGGGTCATAATCCAGAACTGGATCAATAATAATTGCATCTTTTGTTTTTTCACTATAAAGCACATATGTTAAGGTATATGTGTTTTCATCAAAAAATGTTTCTAATTTGTGTTTCATATATAACTCCTTGTTCATATTTATAAATACAGATTACCAAAATAAAAAAACAATAACCTTGACTAAGATCAAACTTATTAGGATAAATTAAATATGTTTTATAAATCAGTTGAACCTTATATTGAGAAAAAGTCTGAAATAGAGTTTAAAAGAAATCAAATTATTTATCATGAAGGTGATGAACCAAAAAACTTATATTTTATTGTTTCAGGGCTAGTTGGACTTTTTCATATATCAGAATCTGGAAAAGAAACGTTTTTTAGAGTATTTGGAAAAGATGATATATTAGGTCATCGTTCATACTTTGCTGAAGAACCATACCATGCTTCATCAATAGCACTAACACCTGTAGTACTTGCAGTTATATCAAAAGAAGAATGCAAAAGAATTTGCGAAGTAAACCCCGACTTAATAAGAGAAGTAATTAGAAATATTTCCCAAGATTTAGGTCAGGCAGAACTTAGGCTTGCTGGCCTTTTTGACAAAACAGCTCATAAAAGAATTTCTGAATCCTTAGTCTATTTGAAACTTAAACACCCCAACTATGTTTGGACAAGAAAAGAAATAGCAGAATATGCAGGCACGACTTTTGAAACAGTTGCTAGAGTAATGACTCAATTAGAAAAGCAAAACTTAATAAAAAAAGAAGGAAGAGATTTTTCTATCATAAATCATGAACAACTACTTTCATTAGATGAAGACTACTATAGTTAAGCATTACTCAACAAACCAACAATTAGGTCTTTTATCTCCATAATGTCCCGCCAACAAGGTATCTAATCGACATTGAGGAGCTGGATACCCATAATTTATGCGCTGGACTTCAGTTGTGGATCTTCGATTTAATGAAGGCGGAGATTTAAAAGATAGTTGTGAATAGTGAGTTGTTAAATTAAGTGATGTCTTTTCTACAGAAACATCTGACCTCACCACTTGTCTGAAGCAGTTTGCAGTTGCCCAATAATCTGCTTGACCTTCACAAGAAGCCCAGCCTCCTCTTTGGGCAGTTGGAGGGCCTGCTAAATGATGTCCTAGCTCGTGACATAAAACTAATAATATTTCATCTTCAGTTAAATTTTCTGAAGCAAGTAAACCTTGATAAATTTCTATTAACCATAACTCTTTCCCATCAAATTGCTCTCTTGTCGCTTTAGCATTCATTGACTGCTCTGAGCTAACAAATATTTCCAAAATTCCACCTTGAGCGTTAACTAAAGGCGACATTTTTCTTTCAAAATCTAGAATAAACTCTGGTGTATCTAAAACAAGATTACGTTTTTGTGTAGATTTTAATTGTTGCTTATTATCAATAGTGCTGGGGAAAAAACTCCCCCAGCAAGTAAAACTAAATAAAATAGTAGAAAAAAATAATACTGCCTTCATCTTTATTTATTCTCTGTACTAATTAAAGCATTTACAGATTTGCCATCAATTGTTCTAGTAAAGACAAGAACCTGCTTTGACTTAAATCTTGTCGTGTCAAACTTAACAGGAATATTAAGCGGAGTAAGCTTCATCGGACAAAAATCACTTACTCTTTTCATTATAGGAAGAACTGACAAAACATCTTTACCATTATCAATCATTTCAACTCTATCGAATTCTAAACAATCACTTGGTAACCATCCTACAAGGTTTAACTCTCCATTTTCACCACCAACAAACCCTAGGTCAATATAATCAACCATGGCATAGATATGATCATCAACACTTTGTGAGCTTGCTAAATTAACTTTCATTTTATCTTTAATTTCATTAGCGGTATTTTTATTTACAAAAATTGTGTAATCACCAGCTTGTAAGTTACCAATCGTGACAACTTCTTTAAATGGAATCATCATATCCATGCATGCCTCATCCACTCTTAGCGTGCTTAATGCTGTTATCTTGATATCAATAACATCATCGACAACATCTACTGTAAATTTATGTCGAGCGTAACATGGGTTTGTAAAAAAACCTGTTACAATAACTTCCACATTATCGTTATTATCATATCCTGATGGAATAAATAATTTTTGAATTGGTGCATTTACAATTACAGGGGCTGCAAATAATAATTGTGTAAAAATCAGAGAAATTAATGCTACATACTTTTTCATATAAACTCCTTTTTAAAAGTAATGAACAATATCAAATTCTCAGTTCTGCCAAGATCTGTCGGAGATATTACTCAGAATTTTATATGATTGTTATCAGCATTTTTTTATTGCATAATGTAAAGATGAAAATAATTCATCATGGGATCAAATTTAATAAAATAATCATTGAGCTTATCACCAGCCAAGCTTTTTTTATTATAACTTTTTTTGGCAATAGTTTTATTTTGATATTCTCTTATATATTCTACCTGCTAGAGCAAGAAGCAAATAACAAAATTACTTCGTACTTAGATGCCGTTTGGTGGGCATACTCAACAGCAACTACTGTTGGATATGGAGATATTATTCCTGTAACCGTCATTGGAAAGATTTTAGGTATCATACTAATGCTTTCAGGAACAGGCTTATATGCCACCTATACGGCCTTAATCGCGCAAACAATCTTAGCCGATGAAATGATTCGTTTTAGAAAAAAATAATTAAAGACGAAGTTGCCGACCAAACCATATAAGATTAACTGAAATTTTTGATGTTATTATCAATAAGTAAAAACTGAGAAAATTTCTTAATAATACTAAAAAATTTCTTTTATTAAGGTTTTCTAGCTTAATTAAACTTGATTTTTTAAAAATGTCTTTTAATTCTCTTTCACATATATTTTTTACAAATTCTTCATCATCTATACTCAAATTCAATTCAATATTTCCATAATCGCTCATGTAGTTCATATTATAAGAACCAGTATTAATTTTTTGACAATCAAAAATAGCTAATTTCCCGTGTAGATGAGAGTATGGCCATTCATATACTTTAACGCCGCTCGTGATTAATTTGGAATAAAGGTGAGATGTGGCCCAAACCCATATTCTCCAGTCAGACTTTCGAGGAAGTAATATTTTAATATCAAGATTTTGTTTAGCTTTTTTTCTTATTAACCTAAAAACTTTTACCGATGGAAGAAAGTAACCATGGATCAAAATAATTTCTTTTTTGCTTCTTTTTATCTGGCCAAAAGTAGAATCAAAAATAAAAGACTTTTTCTTATACCAGTCATTAATTAAAACTTTTACTTTCTTCTTGTTTACAATTTGCTTGATCTTCTTTTTTTCATATAAATCAGAACAGTATTGATAAACTTGAGAGACTATTTTTTTATCAACAAGGCTAATAGCAAAGTCTAACCTTGGTTCTTCATTTTCAATAAAAGAGTCAATAATATTAATTCCTCCAATTATTGCTTTTGATTTATCAACAACTAAAATTTTTTGATGTAACCGTCTACCGCTTTTCAAAATATTAAACACTTTAAAGGTATTAAAGAACCTCACATCAATATTCTGAAATTTTAATTTTTTAAGATCAAAGTCAAAAGAACCAATATAATCAATTAAAACATAGATCTTAACTCCTTTTGATGCTTGTTTTTTTAACTCATCAATAACTTGACCACCAAAACTATCGTTTTTAAAAATATAAGTATGAATATAAATAGAGTTTTTTGCTTCTCGAATTAAATGAAGATACTCTTCTTGGTATTGTTTCCCATCTAATAAGAATTTATATCTAGAAGTGTTCATAATTCTATTTCACAAAGGAGTGGTAAATGATCAGAGAAATTTTTATGTTCTTTCACATCCCCTCTTTTTTCATTTATAAAACTACAATTCTTTATCATTATTCTATCAAGAGATAAAAAAGGAAAGAAAGAAGGAAAAGTTTTAAGTTCCTTACTTATTCGAAAACCATTATCTTTAAACAAACAGGCAATTTTACCAGTCCAATCATTAAAATCACCTCCAATAATAACTGGGGCATTATCTGGAATAAAATTTTTTATACTTTTCAGTAATATTTGTGCTTGTTTTATTCTATCTTTTTCTCTCAAATTTAAATGAGTATTAATGCAATAAATACTAAAGCCTTTATAATCAATCTTTGTAATTATTGCTGAACGCTTTTCAAAAATATTCAAAGTTAAATCTATAATTTTTTCATCCTTAATTGGGTATTTTGAAAGTATAGCATTTCCATGCTCATGCTTTGACACTACTGAATTCTTGGCAAATGAGTATTCTTTCCAAACCTCATCTGCAATTAGCTCTATTTGATGCTCAACATCTGGTTCATACAAATTTTCTCCTAAAACCTCTTGAAAACATCCGATGTCCACTTTTTCTATCTTCAAGGCCTCTTTTAGTTGGAGCATTGAATATTGCGAAGCAAAGATATCTCGCCCTTTATGTAAGTTATAAGATTGGAATTTAATAGTTTTTTTCATATTTATTTATTAAAAGATTTTATATAGCCTTCAAGATCATGTATTTCCTCTTCGGTAAATTTCTTTTCCCAGCCTGGCATATTACTTTTTGCCTGTGATACAAGCATAAAAAAGCTAAAATTGGGAACTTCTTTGGCCAGTTTTTTTAAACTTTTTGGTTTCAAATTCTTTTTAATCGCATACTCCCCATTTCCTTCACCATTATTCCCATGACATTGAGTACATGATGCTTGGTAAATCTTTTTTCCTCTTTGAATTGAAGATTCCTTATAAGTTTTTTGAGGATACTCTTGCACACTAATTTCCATTTCTAGTGGGATAATACCATGTCGAAACGAATTTAATTCTACATAATAACCTCTTGATTCAGTGTTGATATGTGAACAACTATAAAAAAGAATGCCCATGAAGAACATTGTTAATATTATATTTAATTTCATAGGCACCCCTTTTCATGATATTAGTTATTAATTTTGATTCTTCTCGAATTAATATCTGCATCTATTTTTTTAGCAACTAAAATTGTTAATACCCCATTTTTCATTGTTGCCTTTATTTTTTCAGCATCAATTTCTTTATCAAAAGGAATTGCTCTGTAAAAATGTCCATAAGTCATCTCAGAGTAGTGAGAACCATCTTTATCCTCTATCCGCTCTTCTTTTTTCTCTCCAACTAGCTCTAATCTATTATCACGAACATTAAGCTCTATATGATCCTCTTCCAATCCAGGAACCTCTGCTTTGACAATATATTCATCTTTTTTTTCTTTTACTTCTAATTTAGGCTTCCATACTTCTTTTGTTTGTGACAGATCATAATGAGACTCAAAAAAATTTTCTAAAAAATTATTCATTTCATCACTAATTCCCCAAAATGGTCTTTTTCCCAATAAAGATGGTGAATAATTTCTTCTTCCAAGCATTTTCATAATTTACTCCTTCATTTATTATGACGAAACTCTTAGAGCTTCCATTTTTTCTATATCGATAACTTCGATTTTATTTTTTTTGATAATTGGAACTATTTTATTGGCCAACTCGATGTTCTGTCCTCCCATAATAATAAGATTACAATCATTATTTTTGAGAAAGTTTCTCAAAACATAATCGAGTCTACCCATTTTAATTACTGGGGAAATTTTTATCGATGGCCCCACTTGATCACTTAATTTTTTTACAAAATCTTCAGCCTTATTTTTTATACGATCATGGGTTTCTAATAAATCGTCGTCAGTTACTCCTCGAGGTAGATCAAAAGTTATCATTACAATAACTTCATTTTTATCACCCAAAAGACTTTGAACTATAAAAGAACTAATTTTTGTTATATCGTGAATTAAATTTGTAAGAACAAGAACCTTCATGAAGATATTCTAAAATATCTTTCATAATTTCATTATGATATAGACCTATTGATAAATATGATAATAATCAGTTTTTGTCCTTATTGAACTGAATTTAATCCTTCTTCATCAAGAACTTTAATAGAGCGACCACTAACTTCGATAAAACCGTCTTCTTTGAACTCTCCAAGGCATCTGATAACGGTTTCTGTAGCTGTTCCAACCATACTGGCCAAATTTTCTCGTGTAACTGCGATAGCACCATCTGGAGAATCGGCTTTGTATTGCTTTTTAAGATTTAAGAGAGCATCTGCCGTTCTTTTTCTAACGGTATCATAGGCCAATTTTATAAGCTGCTCTTCTTGCTCTTCAACTTGGTTTGATAGCATTTTTATAAATTGTCCCGCAACATCTCTATTTTGAAAAATAAGTGCCATAAAATCCTCTTTAGGGATTTTAATAATCTCACTATTTTCTAAAACGAGGGCTGAATCATTATAATTACTCCCCTCGAACATCGCTGTATGCCCAAAAAAGTCCCCAGACTTCAGCACCTGAGTTATATACTCTTTTCCATCGTCATGGGTTTTATAAATTTTTACTTTTCCCGAATTTATAAAATAAACATAATGAGGTTTATCTCCATCATGGTAAATAATTTCTTTTTTCTTATAAACTGCTTTGGGTCTATTCAAAGAAAGATCTTTAAGCTCTTTTATACTTTTAACTTCTTTGAAAAATGAATCCAGTCCCACTTCACTTCGCTCGAACTCTTTCTTGCGAGCTGCTGATTTTTTTAATCTAATTTCAATTGCATTTAACAGTTCTGTATCATCAAATGGCTTTGTTATATAATCGTCAGCTCCAAGTTCCATTCCTTTTCTCCATTCGCTTTTTTCAGCTTTTGCAGTAAGAAAAATAAAAGGAATATTTGCTGTCTTTGGATCTTTAGAAAGAATATGTAATACCCCATAACCATCAAGTCCTGGCATCATGATATCACTGACAATTAAATCTGGAATTATTTCTTTTGCTAGCTTACTTCCAATCTTACCATCAGCAGCTGTGGTAACATCAAACTGTGCTAGCTCTAAAATTTCAGCAGTATTTTCTCTCATTATCTCATCATCTTCAATTAACAAAATCTTTTTCATTCTTTTAATTCCTTCTGTAGCTGGATTGTAAATACAGTCCCTACTCCCTCTTCGCTTTCAAAGCTGATAACACCATCTAAAAGTTTTAAATAACTTTTTACTATATTTAAACCAAGCCCTGTTCCTTTTATTGTTGTTACATTATGGGCCCTAAAAAATCTTTCAAATAAATGTTTTTGGTCTTCCTTAGGAATACCAATCCCTTCGTCTTTTATACTTATTGAAAAATTATCCTTGTTTTCGTGAATAATTAAGTAAATATTAGCATTCTCTGCTGAATATTTTACTGCATTTGATAATAAATTCACTAAACTATTATGTAGTATTTCTCTATCCAGCTTTACCAAAAAATCATTTGAATTATTCGTCACAATTAAAGTTTGACCTTTTTTAAAAATTTCTTCCATACTTTCATTCAAATCTTTAACTAATTCTAAAATTGAAAACTCTGAAATATTTATAGCAAGTTTCCCCTGATCAAGCTTATCCATTGATAAAAACTCATTTAATATATTAGTCAGATGTTTTACTGATTTCTTAATTTTCACAATATGTTTTTTATGTTTTTCACTATCACCTATTTCATTATACTTATCTAATAACGAAGCTGATGAAAGAATCCCCGCCAATGGTGTTCTAAATTCATGTGATGCCATTGAAACAAAACGAGATTTTAATTCGCTTAGTTCTTTTTCTCTTTCCAAACTTTCACGAATATCTTTTTCTACCTGTTTACGTTTTTCTACTTCTTTTTCTATTATCTGATGAGAATTGTTTAACTCGACAAGAGCATCAGAGAGCTCTTTTGTTCGATTATTAACTTTGTCTTCCAATTCGCCTGTAAGCTTAGCCAGTGCATCTTCTGCCTTTTTTCTCTCAGTAATATCACTGACAAAACTTACAATCTTAGTATTTTTATCTTTGTCTTTATAAAAAGTAAGACTAATCTCTACAGGAAACTTTGAATCATCTTTTTTAAAGCCTTGAACAGTTAATGTCCCACCCATTGCACGACTCGTCGGCTTTTTATTATAGTTCTCTCTATAGCGAATATGCCTTTCCCGTAATACTTTAGGTACAAGAATTTCTATAGCTTTCCCTTCCAGCTGAGAATCCTGATATCCAAATAACTTACATGCAAATGGATTACATTTCTCAATAATCCCTTCTTGATTAGAAATAATAATTCCCATTGAAGAATGTTCAAAAAGTGCCTGAAATTCTGTTGCTTCCAATTATTAACCTCTTAAGTGTTTTTATACTCTTATCAAAAATGATTTTATTGATAAAGGTCATATTTATTAATCTCACCTAGAGATATAATAAATCTATGAAAACAATGCTAATATGTACAGATTTAGGACCATATTCAAAAACAACCGTAAAACTCGGACTTCAATGGGCAAGGAAGTATAATTACGACCCCATAATTATACATATAAAGCCTGAAGCTGGATATCATACAGAATTATTAGCTGAGAGGCTTGAAATAACGGAAAATGCCAAAAACCATATTGTAGAAAATTACCTTTTAGATTTTAATGAAAATGAGCAACCACCGCTAATTGAAGTTTGGTATGGCGAAGTTATGGAATGTATACAAATGGCCATTTCTAAACATAAAGCTGAACTCCTTGCTGTCGGTTTGAAGGGCCATAACTTATTGAAAGATGTTTTTCTAGGAAGTACAACTCACAAGCTAATTACACATTCACCTATTAATATTTTATGTTTGCATGATGAACAAGAAAAGCTTCCTACAAATATATTATTTGCTTGCGAGAGTCTAGATCTAGAGAGCTTACCATTAAAAAAACTATCTGAATTACAAAATAGTCATAATGTCATGACTCATATTCTACATATAGTGAATAATCAAACTGTTGCAAATGATTTAAAAGATGAAGCTTTAGAAGATATTATTAGTATTGATGATGTTCAATCTAAAGCAAGAAAAGTTTCACAAAAGAAATTAGAAGCAATTAAACAGTATTATCAACATAAAACTGAATGCTATATCTTAGAAGCAAATGATATGGCCTCAGGAGAAAGTATTCTAGAGTTCTGTAAAGACCATCGTAATGACCTCATCGTACTGGGCAACCACAACCGAAGAGGAGTTATTAAATTTTTCCTAGGCAGTACTGCTGAATACATTGTTGATCGCTCACCTGTTTCTCTTCTCATATACAAGCAAGGTTTATATTAAAGTTATTAGCCTAAAATAAAAAGAGTTCCCATCCCTACGCACAAAACTCCTGTCAGCTTAAAAAGAGCATTATTTCGATATATCCTTTCAGCCAAATCAAAAACCATATTCGGTAATAATAATAAAACAACACCTTTTAATATCGCCAATAAAGCAATTATTATCATCAATATATGAATGAAGTTTTCATTGAATTTAAAAACAAATATTATTAATAGACCAACAGAGAAAGCCAATAAGCTAAAAATCTTTATCAGCACGGGATTATTTTTTAAAAGCAATAATTTTTCATACCAAGTGCTAAAGTTTAATAAAATTCCAAGGCCGGCTAGCACATATAAAACCCCAAAACCTTTAATCAAGACTATATCCATAACGTTCTCCTTATGCTCTTAAGGATACTATCATTTCAGAGTTTAATACTTTAACAAGCTTTAGGATTTTATATGATTATTATCAGTTAATTTGTAGACTCAAAAATTTTATCTGCAGACTTTGCCACAAAGCCTTGATACAACTTACCTGTTTCATCTTCATATCTTTTGGCAAATTCAAAATAACATGAAGGGATCTCAGTTGTTTTATCACTAAACTTAACTTGAATTTTATCTGCTAATGTCGATGATTGTTCAAGGCACACTTCTTTAGAACCTTTGATCTCTCCTCCACTCTCATTTAAACTAAACCCGTTTTCTTTTAAAAACTTATTTAATTCTGTTAGGTCTGATAAGTTTTTTAAATGATTTACTGAAATGGTAAAATGGTTTGGCCTATAGCCGATGGCACTCATCCAAGCCCCATACTCACTTTCTTTGAGTAGCTTTTCATAATTAGAATAAGAGATATCCCAAGTTCGTCCTGACATTAAAAAGTCTTCAGATTCAATTAACGCTTCATCAATTCCATCAATAATTTCTGAGCATGTTTTTTGGAACTCAGTTGAAAACTCTTCTAATAATAATTCACTGATAAAAACTTTTGGCATTAGTGGGTTTTGATGCTCCAAATGAATTGCGAAAAGCTTTTTTTCTTCAAATTTATATTCACCTTTTTTCACATATCCATATTTTGTAAAATATGTGGCCAATTTAATAATATTAACTTTTGGGTGATTAAAAGTTCTCAAAGCAATATGGTCATTTACTATTGTTTCACCATTATTTTCAAATAATTCTTTTATTGCTAACGCCTGAGGAGTCATTGAAATATAATTTGCCCATAACCTATCAAAATACTTTTGTAATTTATCCATTATTTCTCCTTAGTTTTTGATGCGAGAACATATTTCAAAGTGTAGTATAGTTCCAAATAAATAGATACAAAAATGAGGAGAGATTATGGAAATCACGTTACGTGGAAGCTATTTTGATGGAGAATTCCACCCTCCACAGGCAAATGATGAAGTTATTGTAAAAACTTGTCCTGGTGATATTAATAACCAATTATGGAGTGCAGATATTGATTATGGACATATAGAAAAGGTTATCGATTCTTCAATAAACGGTTTTCAATTATGGCGTAAAATATCCCTAGAAGATCGTATCGATATGTTAAAAAAGTTTGGAGAATGTGCGGCTAAGCGCAAAGATGATATCGCTTATAGTATTGCCATGGAAACAGGTAAACCTCTATGGGAAACTTACACCGAAGCAGGAGCAATTGCTGCCAAAGTAAATGTTACAATAACGGATTCACTCAAACGTATTGAAACTCAAACTATATCCCAAGTATTGCCAAATATTGATGGACACACAATTTTTAAACCAATCGGCCCAAGTTTAGTTATAGGCCCATTTAACTTTCCGTGCCACCTTGCTAACGGGCAAATATTGGCATCTCTTTTAACTGGTAATTCGATTATTTTTAAACCCAGTGAAAAAACTATTCATTCCTCTCAAATTTTGATGGAGTGTTTTCATGAAGCTGGTTTTCCAAAAGGTGTTGTCAACTTCATTAATGGTACAGCACATACAACTCAAAGTATTCTAAAGCACCAAGCAATCAAAGGAATCTTTTTTACCGGCTCTTATGAAATTGGAAAAAGAATTTTAGAATCAGTCGGTACCGATATAACTAAACTTGTTGCCCTTGAACTTGGTGGAAAAAACACAACTATTTTACATAAAGATACAAATATTGAGCATGCTTTAGCTGAAGTTTTAAGATCTTGTTTTCTATCATCTGGACAACGTTGTACCTCAACTTCCATGATTGCTATTCACAAAAGCATTGAGAATGAATTTATAGATAGATTTAAAGCATTAACTGAAAGAATTATTGTAGATCATCCGTTAGCAAAATCGCCAGAGCCTTTTATGGGCCCACTCATCGATAGCATAGCTAAACAGAAATATAATGAAGCCTTAGAGATGGGAAAAAATAATGGCGCCGAACTTGTTTATTATAATGATAAGATGCAATGGGAAAAGGAAGGCCACTATTGTGCTCCATCAATCCATCGCTTAGCGGTAGTAGAGAAGTCTAATCCATTCACTCAGACAGAGATCTTTGGCCCTAACTGTTGTTTTACACCTTATGAAAATATTGAAGAGGCCATCGATATTGCTAATATTTCTGATTATGGATTAGCTGCTTCTATTTTCACAGAAGAGTCCGCGATTTATAAGAAATGCTTGCGAGATATTGATGCTGGAATCATTAATTTAAATCGCTCTACTGTTGGTGCTAGCTCACGGCTACCTTTTGGAGGAGTGAAAAATTCAGGCAATCATCATCCGGCAGCAGTTAGTATGGTTGATCACACGGTTTCAATGATATCAAGTCTTGAAACGTTAGATCAAAGCTCAAAAACAGAAGGTATAGTTGGACTTAAATAAAAAGCAAGAAAATCTTATTGTTTGGCTTTTAACTT
Organism: uncultured Oligoflexia bacterium; assembly: GCA_950061135.1. Lineage (GTDB taxonomy): Bacteria > Bdellovibrionota > Bacteriovoracia > Bacteriovoracales > Bacteriovoracaceae > CATLVU01. Next base: position 38,055 of record CATLVU010000002.1, on the reverse strand, counting down.
GCGTTCAAATTTTTCATATACTCGACTTTGTAATTTTGATGCCGTTAGGCCCTACTATAATGAGGGAGTTTAATATCAGTCCCGCTCAATTTGCTGGACTAGTGTCTTCTTATAACTTTAGTGCTGCTTTAACCGGTTTTGTTTTTGGAACTATCGCTGATCGCTTTGATAGAAAAAACTTAATTCTCATCTCTAGTGTTTTATTTGTCATAAGTACTGCAATCTGTGCGATTGCTTCAAATTACTCGATATTATTAATCGCAAGAATTTTTTCAGGGGCATTTGGCGGAGTACTAAATGTTCTTGTTTTTGCTCTCGTAGCTGACATAATCCCCTTTAAGCGACGAGGTAATGCAATGGGAACAATAATGTCGGCTTTTTCAATTACAAGTGTTGTTGGCGTTCCATTAGGCCTCTTATTATCAGATTACTTTGGCTGGCGTTCAAGTTTTGTGTTTATTGTCCTTTTTTCTATTTTGGTTTTCATCTTAACCATAATCTATTTACCAAATGTAAAAGCTAAAACTGAAAAACAATCAATCACCAATAGTATTCTTTCAATTTTTAATATCGCTTTTTGCAAGAAATATTTAAGCTCTTACTCGCTTGTCATTTTGTTAGCTCTATCGGGTTTTATGCTCATTCCATTTTTAAGTCCATATGCTGTTAAAAATATTGGAATTTTAGAATCTGAATTAAAGTATCTCTATCTAGTTGGTGGTTTTTTTACGGTTATCAGCAGTAAGCTTATTGGTAAAGTTTGTGATCGATTTGGAACTTTTAAAACCTTTACTGTTCTATCAATTATTTCACTAATTCCCATTCATTATTACACAACTCTGGGCACTACATCTTTAGCTTTTTTTCTATTTGTTTCAAGCTTGTTTATGGTCACAATTTCTGGTCGCTTCATCCCTGCGATGACTCAAGTTACAAATGTCCCATCTGAAACTGAAAGAGGCGCATTTATGGGAGTGTTCAATGCTGTCAGATCCCTTACTGCTGCCCTGGCCACATTAATTGCAGGTCTTATGATTGAAGAAAAATCCAATGGGGCCCTTGTTCATTTTGAAAGAGTAGGATATCTATCCATTGCATTATCATTAATTGCGATAATTGTTTTTTATTTTATGACACGGAACAGGAATGACCATCTTAAATGTGAGCAAATTGACAAAAAGATACGATCAGCGCTCAGTTAAAGGCGTAAGCGATATATCTTTTAATCTTAAAGCTAATGAAAAACTTTTTATTGTAGGCCCATCTGGATCAGGAAAAACAACTTTGCTAAACCTTCTGGCCCAAGAGTTTGATTCAGACTCAGGAATTATAAACTGTGATTCGTCTCAAAAAATAGTTAAGCTCAATACCGAGCTTGAGAATGATATTAATATTTCAGTATTTCAATACCTCACAGAGAGTATAAAGGATGATATAGCTCCTGAAGAGAGTGAAAACTTAATTCGAAGTAACCTCTCCTATTTTGAACTTACAAATGAAATTCATCAAAATGTAAACACACTATCAACAGGACAAAAACAGCGCTTATGTCTTGTTAAGTTTTTCAACGAAAATCCTACGATTGCTCTTTTTGATGAACCCTTTTCTAATATAGACTTCACTCTTCGTGATGAAATCATGAGCCTTATAAATGAATATTTAAAGGACAAAGATATTGCTTCAATATGGGTGACTCATGATATTGCATTTGTTCTTGAGTATGCACAAGAGACTTTGATTCTTAATCATGGAGAAATGGTCGCCTATGGAAATATAAACGATCTATATTTTAGTCCTCCCAATATTTTCACGGCAAAAGTTTTAGCAATGAGTAATCCAATAATGTGCTCTAGTAATAAAATTGAAATATTTAACCGACCTTACTCTCTTGATGATGAACAGCTAGAAGATATTAGTGATGAAATAGTTTTCTTGATTAGACCTGATCAAATTCATATCTCGCAAGATGGTGAGTATAAAGCAAAAGTACTTGAGTCAAAGTTTAAGGGACATTATTATTCAAATCTTCTTGAAATCGATAATAAAAAACTACGTGCTTACTCTCCATCCAAGCAAAGAGGGACAATTAAGTTCACACTAGATAAAGATCTATATTTTATACGAGGTATTCAATGAGCAATACCTTTGGAACATTATTCAAAGTAACAACATTTGGTGAGTCTCATGGCGCAGGTCTTGGTGTTGTTATTGATGGAATGCCATCCAATATTGAGTTTAATCTAAATGACCTTCAAAAGTTTGTAGATAGAAGACGACCTGGACGCTTAAAAGTGTCGACACCAAGAAATGAGCAAGATCAATGCGAAATCATTTCTGGTATTTTTGAAAATAAAACCTTAGGCACTCCTATTACTGTTCTTGTTCGTAATACCAATCAAAAATCAAAAGATTATGAAAAATTAAAAAGTGAATATCGCCCAGGCCATGCTGATAAAACTACTGAATTAAAATATGGACATCGAGATCATCGTGGTGGTGGAAGAGCAAGTGGAAGAGAAACAGTCTCAAGGGTTATCGCTGGATACTTTGCATCATTAATAATCTCTCAAATACAAGTAGATAGCTATATCAGCGCTCTTGGAGAATATCATTTTTCAAACTTTAATCCATCAAGCCAATTAGGCCTTATCGACTCAACTTTTGATGATGAAGTTGAAAATTATCTTCTCAATCTTAAAGAGAAAGGTGAATCTTGCGGGGGAAAAGTTAGAACTATTATCAAAGGCTGTCCTGTGGGATTAGGAGAACCAGTTTTTGATAAATTAAAAGCTGTTTTATCTCATGGAATGTTAAGTATTGGCTCGTGTATGGGAATAAGCTTTGGACTAGGTGAAGACTTTATCACAAAACTTGGAACAGAAATCTCAAATGACAGCAAAAACTTCTCAGGCATTGAAGGGGGAATCTCAAATGGGGAAGATATATATTTTGATCTAGTGTTTAAGGCCCCATCTACGGTAGGTCAAAAGGCACTCGAGGGAAGACATGATCCATGTATTTTACCTAGAGTTCTTCCAGTTGTTGAGAGCATGGCGATTATTGTACTCGCCGATATGTATCTTAGGCATAAAAAATTATTTAGCTGAATCAAACGAATCTAAATAAAAATCGGCAGTACTAAAAATTGCCTTAAAATCTTTTTCCCATTTTTGTGCTTGATCTTTCGTCCCATATTCTTGATTCAGTAATACTCCATCTTTCCAGTTATAAAACTTCTTTTTATAATAAACACCATCATGATTAGCATAAATGCCAGGCCCTAAAGCATTAGATTTTCCTAGGGCGAGTAAATTGTCCCCCCATGTGAGATATTCAGTCTTAGAGAGCGTCAAATTATAAAGCGTAGTCATAATATCTTCATGTGCACCAATTTTATTTTGGTTAATCTCTGTTGGTAATAATGATTCAGGAGCGTAGATATAAAAAGGTACGAGATATTTTGAATAGGCCTCTTCAAGGTCATAATTCATAAATCCCCAAAAGTTATGGTCTCCAGTAAAAGAAACGACAGTTTTATCTTTTAAATCACCAGACTTTATTTGAGAAAGAAATTGTGCAAGCTTTTGATTTGAGTATTCGAAAGCTTTAAACCTTTTCAAAAAAAGGTCTTCTTCTCTAGTTATTTTTTGTTGTAACTTACTTGGTATTTGTAAGTCTGGAGATGGATGACTTTTAGGTATTTCAAAGGGAGGATGATTACTAGTTGAAAGTGCCAAAATAAATTGAGGCGTATTAGACTCGCTTAATATTTTATATATATAGTTAAGTAAATGCTCATCAAATAATCCCCACTCTGTACCATAGTTTTTCTGGAGCCCCAACGTATTAATGATTTCGTTTTCACCGACAATATTATGAAAACCTTGAGTTTTAAAATACCGTCCTATTGAACGCCATCCAAGCTTCCCTCCATAAATAAAATGTGTCTTGTAACCATTTTTCTCATAAGGCTTATTGCTTGAAGAGGCTAGATTCTTATTTAAATGTTTGCTCTCTGAAATAAATCTTATTCCAGCTCGGTGAGGAATATTTGTACCTAAGACGAGCATAGAACCAATCGTTCCTGCCCCAGATGAGATCACATTTGGAAAATAAATGTCTTGATCAATGTGCTTTTTCAGTTCACCTAAAAAATCAAATTTTTCATTATTATATTTTATCCAATTAGCACCAAAACTTTCCATAACAAGAACTACAACATGAGGTGGTGATTTTTCCAATACAGGATTTTCGCTAGTAGTTCTTTTTAACAGGCTAATTAGCTCATCTTTGTTTTTGGTTATAACTTCCATCCCTAAATAGTCGCCAAATGCCTTATGCTCTTGTCCTTTATACCCGTATTTCTCTAATAAAGAATAATCTTTATGTTCAGTCTCATTTCTGAGTTTGACCGTTTTTTCTAGTGCAATCACACCGTTATAGGCCATTTGATTAATAAATTCTACTTTTGAGAAATCAGAGTATTGAGGAGCTAAAACTAAATCTCCATAACCACCTCTTAAACCGCCACCATAGAGAACAAAAACAAAAAAGATCAAAAAGATGAACTTTAAAAAGCCACCATGAATCCATGAAGGCGAAGCTTTTGCTTTTTTAAAAATACTATTCATAAAAAAATGAATTAATAAAGAAGCAAAAATAATTACGCCCGAAGTAATAATTAATGGTGCTTTGTAATTTTTAAAAATCGATTCAATTAAAGCGTTAGTATCATCTTCAAAAAACCCATAAATAAGGATATTAATATGATCTTGAAAAAATGAAAAAAAACTATAATCAACGATGACAATCAATAAACAAAGTAAAATTACCAATTTAAAGTATTGCTTGCAAAACCACTGAAATAGATTAAAAAATTTAACTGATTTAAAGCTTGAAACAACAATAGACAAAATAAAAAATGGCAGAGAAAGATATGACCAAACGACAGTATCATATTTAATTCCTACATAAAAAGCCTTTAATAAGTCTAGTTGATAATCCAGAGAAAGGTACTCTCGTCCAAAAAATAATAAAAACCCTAATCTTAATAAGAAAAAAATAACTAAATAAAGAAAATATCCTTTAAATAGTTTTAGAATAAAAAGAAAAAGGTAATCACTTCTATTTTTAGTTTTGATCAACCTGATGTCCGCCTGTGAGTAAGATTTTTTTTATTAAAAAATAGCTTATAATACCGATCACAAGATTACTAACTGCTTGTGCATAAAAAACACCTTTTAAGTCTGCGAAATAAATTCCAAGAAAAACAAAAGGTATATAAAGAATAATAAGGTTAACACCGGTTAATAACGTTGAGATATATGCTTTTCCCATTGCATTTAGAGCAGAACTAACAATTAAGCGCATTCCAAAAAAGCCAAAAGTAATTGGAACAATTTTAAAATACCAAACTCCTTGGTTGATCACTTTTGGATCGTCATTAAAGATCCCAACTATAAAATCAGGTCGTAGTAAAAAAAGAAATGAGACAATTGTCCCCCAAACAAAGGCCAATAAAAAGCTACTCGATATTGCTCTTTTAATCCTTCCTATTTTTTGTGCTCCAAAATTTTGCCCTACCATAGGGCCTATTGAACTTGATATTGCTAAAATAAAAATTAAAGCGAATGACTCTACTCTGTTAACGATCGCAAAAGCCGCCATACTGTTTTCACCAATTCTTGCAATAAGGGCCGTAACTAACGCCATTGAAACTGGAGTTAAAAAATTACTCCCCCAAGTTGGTATCGCAATTTTTAGTATCTCTTTCATAGAAGATATAAACCGAGAAAAACTAAAAGCCTTTATTTGAAGCATTCCAAATTTAAAATGTAAAAAATAAAAAGAAGCTAAAAATGTCATTGCTCTTGCACAAACAGAAGCCAATGCTGCTCCTTGCACTCCTAGAGCAGGAATAGGTCCGATACCAAAAATCAAAATAGGATCTAGGATAATATTAAAAATAGCAGAGGTTATCATAATAGCAGAGGCAACCTTCATCTGTCCTTTGGCCCTAATCGCTCCATTACCCGCCATGGGAACAGTTAAAAATACCATCCCAGCGTACCAAATTTGCATATATTCTCTAACATACAAAAGCGTCTCTTTTGTCGCTCCTAAAAGAGTGAAAAGTGGATCAATATATTTAAAACCAAAGACTGAACAAATCGCCACCAAAATAAAAGAAAATATCAATGCGTCGGTAGTGATTTCTTTAATCTTAGATTCATTTTTCTCCCCAATATACCTTGAAACGACAGATGATATTGCAACCCCAATACCTAAAGCCAGACTAAAAAAAAACATAATTACAGGAAAAGTAAGTCCAATTGCTGCCAGCTGAACCTTTCCAAGCTGACCTATAAAATATGTATCTACAATATTAAAACCAATAACAGATAAAATCCCCCAACTCATAGGAAATGCCATTTCAAACAATGTCTTCAAAATAGGAGATGTTGTTAAGTCTTTTTCGTTCATAAGTATTCGATTATATTTGCTTACTCACGAATTGAATACACATCTCACACGAAGCCGTAAATAACTTAAATTACGAAAAATATTAAAAAAGACAAAATATCAATTAAGCACTGCTTAACAATAATACAGTAAAGATGTATACTTATTTTAGATTTTTAAAAAGGTGGGCAATGAAACTAGTCGTAAAGCCAAACAAAAAAATTAATATTCTACTTATCGACAGTGACCACTTTGTAAGGAACCAATTTAAGGAAAGCCTAGAAAAACTTAAGGTTTTTACAACGATATCAGAGGCCGCTGATGGAGTGGTTGGTAAAATGAAGTCTGAAAAACAAAACTATGACATCATTGTAGCAGACTTAGAAATTCCAAAACTTTCATGCTATGAGTTTATATCTTTACATCGGAAATTTGAAAAAAGTACTGTTACTCAAATCCGTTCGAACTTAGTTTTAACAAGCAAAAACTTGACAGTAGAAACAGTTCAAAAGAGTAAGGAGTTAATGGTCAAACATATTATTAGAAAGCCCTGTAGTGCTTCAGAATTTCAGAAAAAAATCTTAGAAGTAATCGTTAACGACTTAAAGGATAAAGTCAAAATCCTCAGCTAGTTATTTGAACTTAAGAACCTTCTAATTTCTTCTTTATTACCTTTCATACTTGTTGTTGATTTTAAATTTCTTATAGCTTCTTTGTGACGCTCAAAAATAAACTCAATTTCTCCAGAGCTGCCTTCTTGGTTTTGTTTATTTCTAATCGCTACATTTGCAAAGGTTTGTTTTAGTAATTCCTTTAGTGATAATAAGTTACTATCAATTTCTTCAGACTCTACTTCCCTACCATTTAAAAAGTTAATCTCATCATTAGAAAAATGACTATGTGACATTTGAATTTTATAATAAGCAATACCGCCTAAAGGCTTACTACGTAGAACTATTTTGTTTCCTTCTGAAGCTGACTTTCCAATTGCTAGCATTAAACTATGATAAACAAGAGACTCTAAAGCCTCCTCTTGGGCATAAACATTAAAATCTTCCGCAAGATTAGAGTCAATAATAATTCCCTTCTCAAAAGCCTTACTTTGAATTTTAGTTAAAGATCTTGTTACAACTTTATGAAAATTAGCAATAGGCTTCTCTTCTAATTTAACTTGTTCTTTATTTTCCCTTTCTTCATTTATTAACTCATCAAGATTTAGCTCTATTCTCGTTGGAGACTCAGTATTCAACTTTAACAAAGCTGTTTCATAGTTGTTAATTTTATTTTCCTGCATTGATGTAAATTGTCTAATTGAATTAGCAATATAAGAATGATCTGGAACTAGTTTTGGCATAATGATGTTAACGAAATCAGCATTTGCTGAAAAATTGCTTTGCTTACATCTTTCATTTAAAAGACTCAACTCTTTTTCTCTCAAGCGAGACATTACCCATAGACTTATCAAAGAAAAAACTAACAATAATTGAGAACATCCAAAAGCCACCAATAATAGGTTTTGCTGATTGGCAACCACAGTAACATCTGCGGCAAGTTCCGTTTTAAACTTTTCAATTAAAGACTCTACATCTTCAAACTTTGTAGCAACATTTGATTGTGAAATTTCAATATATGATTGTTCATTTAACTCTATAATTTTATTGATTTTCTTATAAAACCAATGAACATCAGAAGTTATATTATTTAGAATTTTCCCTGTAATTTTTGAGATAGAAGCCGTACTTAATATTTTCCCTACCTGGTTAAAACAAGCATCTGTAGTATTTTTAAACTCTGAGCTTAAAAAAGGAGAACCTAAATCTCTGATCATCAAAGCTGTAAATGATTGATATACTCTTTTAGAGCAAGTATTAAGTCCATCAAGCGCTTGGGCCTGTCTTGCCTGGTTCATTGTATTGCTATAAATCTGGTAGCTGGTACCTGCTCCAACAACAGCAGCAATGGTAATAAAAAAATAGAGTGTTTTGTTACTTATTAATCTTTTCATGTCTTCCTTAACATTTATTGATTACTTGATGGCCCATTAAATTTCATTTATATAACAGACGTGCTTATTTTCTCAATTATGTAGTAGATACGTCAAGATAGGAAAATTATCCCACCAGTATTCAGGTACTTAGGAGACTGTTCTTTCTTCATAAATAAAGAAATTTTGCTTAAAACTTGGTATACTTTGCTAGATGAGAACGCTCAAGCTTTATCCATTTATTTTTGCAAGCCTAGTGATACATACCATCGCCATTGCTTTAATATCAAATCTCGATAAGACCGAGACAGCCTCTAATGATCATAGATTTAAAATAAACCGTATCGTTGGAGAACAAAAAGCTAAAAAGAAAAACTTAGTCTACTTAAAACCAAAAGAGTCTAAGGCCGAAAACTTGAGTTTTAAAGACTTAAGTATAAAAAACACCTCCATTTCAAAAGTTCAGCCAACAGCCGACTCCAAAAGAAAAATACCATTCAAAGAAATATCATCCTTGCGAAAAAAAATTACTGCTTCCAGGGCCAGATCGCACAAATCATTATCTGATCTTTCAGATATCAATCTTGAGTTTGAGGTCCCCGAAGGAGTTAAAGAAGATGAGCTCAACAAAATAGAACAAATTATTTATGGATTTCAAAGAAGAGTTGCAACTAAGTACGTAAACTCATATCTTTTAGAATTACAAAACTTTCAAAAAAATAACCTTGGCAAAAGATTTCCAAGTAAAGATACAGAGCATGTACTGGGAAAACTAACATTTGATTCAGACGGAAACATTCTTAAAATTCATTCTGTAAAATGGTCGCAAAATAAAGACTTTCAAGAGTTTTTTGTCGCCCTTTTGCAAAGAATTAATGGACTACCAAATCCTCCAAAAGTGCTATTAACAAAAAATGGAGAATTTAATATTTTATTTTCTCTTCGAACTTATTAGCTTTAGATTTCAATCACTGGTGTTGTCATAAACTTCACAACTCTTTTTTGAATACGGTAAAGTTTATTTTCAGGAATAAAACTTCTAGTGATACTTTCTAATTCACTAGTAATTCGATCCTTTAAACTTTCATTCAGTCTTCCTTGAGGAATAAGACTTTTTAGCAGTTTTTCTCTCTTCAGCTTAAGCTCGATAAGCTCAATTTCCTTATTCTCTTTTTCAAGTAAAACTTTATTATCCTTACTGCAAGAATCATTCAATAATACTAGCTGAGAAGAATCACCATAACTGCTTTTTGTTGCTATAATTTGTTTTTCTTCTTTTCTTTCAAAAACATGTAAGTCGAGCTTGTAGTTTATTTGATAAGAAAGCTCTATAAGCTGAACACGTGACATATCCAAAGTCTCCAGCAGTTCTTCAAAACAATATTGCTCTTTATACTTTAGAAAAATATAAGCTTTTTCCAAGCTGGATAATTTATCAAAAGCGGAGTTTGTTGCAACTGGAGTAAAATGAGTACTAATTTTTATTATTTCTTGAACAATACTTTTATATAGCAGCTTCTTTATTTTTGTTGTTTTGATTGTCTCATCATCTACAAGTTCTTGAATTTGTTCAACTTGAACTTGATTTGATACCATAACTGCTGTGTGGCCATCGATCACTAATAACTCTGCTTTAGTAGTATCTGCACAGATTGAAAATGAGAAATCATAAATTCTTGGAACTAAGGCAGTAATAATATCGTGAAAGCTTCTATTCTTCATCTATTAAAGTCTATTAAATGACTACACTTTTGGCAAATCTGCAGTTTTTGCCGACTATTTTGCTCTTTTTTTCATTTTTTTACCCTAAAACTTAAATAAAATTTCTTAATTGCCGATAAGTTATAAGAATTAATAGGAAGGATTAAAATGAAATCACTATTAAAAAATATCTTTATTATTGGACTTTTAATAAGTCTGAGCGCTTGCTTACCCGAGAAGGACTCTAGCAGCAGCTCTAGCTCCTCTTCAAGTGGAGGAGGGTCAGGTAGCGGATCCGGAACTGGTAGCAGTGGCTCTGGAAGTGGAGGCAGTGGTGGCTCTTATGGATCTTGTTCCGGTAGTACCAGTGATGGCGAAGGAAGTGGATATCCGATTCATCATTTCGATATGCTAGTAGCTGGACATCAACCATGGGTTCCTGGTGAATACTCTGACCCACTAGCACAACAAACGATGCCAACATTAAGAGAAGCAAGTATTCTTTTTAAATCAGATAACAAACTAAGAGTTAGAGTAAAAGTAAAGTCTCAGCCTTATCCAACTAAAGGTGATGAATATTGTTACGGCCGCGAGACAGGTCTTGCAGCAGACCCATATGTTTATACAAAACTACGTTTTAGAATTCACTTAAGAGATATTCTTTGTGATACAGTTGATCCTAGTGATTCGACTAAATGTCAGTCTGGGTTCTACTTAGGGCCTCGTTATCAATCACGTTTTATTGATCCTATCAATGTAGATAGTTGTTCAAACGTAGTTGACCTTGGACACTTAAGAAATCAAAGCCAATTCGGTACTACAGTAGAAGTGGAAGATGTTAAATCTGATAGTACATGCCAGGCCAACGATACTTATTGTCCTGCAGAGAAAATTGTTCGAACAGCGAGTTGCTGGAATATGACATTACAAGTTGTAACTGACTATACTCAAGATTTTAAATAATTATTTTGGTTTAGATGGTAACTCTTCTAATGACTCAACTCTAGTCCAAGTACTTGTTTTACCAAATAGCGGAATTCCAACATAACCTCTAAGTTTTAACGTCTTATTATCTTTAAGGCTCATTTTAGCTGAATAAGTTTTTCCAGAGTTTGGATCATAGATAGTACCACCGGTCCATTCATTATCATCAAAAGAAAATCCATCTAAGTTTTTAAGCCCCTGTAAGCTTCTTTTTTGCAGCTTTTCTTCTGGATTTTTTTCATCAAAAATATCGGTTTTCAAGCCTGTAGCAATTCTAAAAAGCCAGATTATTTTCCCTTCAAATTTATTTTCTTTTTTAGTGATTTCAACTACCGCTTTTTTACTCTCTGTGAGCCACATTCCTAAAATAGCATCTTCATCATTAGCAAAAGAACAATTCGTACTAAAGATTAAAAATATCGTAACAAAGATTCTTTTTACAAGCATGGGAAACCTCCACTAATAAACCAGGACAAGTAATATTTATTTCGTTAATCTTATTATCTAAAATATCAAACGCCAATAAATCAACTCCATCCATGGCCATCATCTCACAAATCTTTAAACATTTTTCATGTATCGCATGATCTAGTTCTATCTTTTCAAAACTAGCACCTTGGGCAATATTGGCCAAAAACTCACCTTCTTTTGGTCTTTTTATTATGCTTCCAATTTCTTTGTTTTGATAAAAAATGGCCCTAATCTCTCCTTCTGAAACTTTTTCAACGAAAGGCTGACAAACAATCGCACCGTGAAACTCTTTGACTTTATTTTCAAAAAGAGACTCTAAATCTTCCGCCTCAATATTAATTTTTTGAACCCCTATTCCACTGTATAAATCAAGAGGTTTTAAAATTAGGTTTGAAACAGACTTATTCTTTTGCTCAGATACAAACTTTTTGAATGAATCTAACGAGCTTCCCACATAGCTTTCAACCGAATGTTCACCATCAAGAAATGCCGTTAATTTTTCATTGTATTTCATTATTCCAAGAGGGTTATTTTTGACTTCGACATTTAGCTGTCTTTGAAGAAAGTCTAACATCCAAAGATAGCGCTGATATCGACTATCAAAAGGAGGATCAATCCTCATATAGATCGTATCGTGTTCTGAAAAATTGTAGTCAATTGATTCTGTTAATTCGAAGTTTTCAAGATAATAACCATCTTCTTTAAACTTTCCCTTAAATGAGTGAAGCTTATAGCTATGATTTTTATCATTTGAAATATATAGATCATTTTCAAACATAATATAACATTCTTCATGAGGGGCCAAAGTCATGGCCATCATTAAAGTTGAATCTTTTTTTATATTCAATCTTTCTAAGTCATTTATATAAAAGATATGTGCCATTTTTATTTCTCCAAATGATCAATGAAGCTTGTCCTACCGTTAAAAGTCTTTTCTTTAGATTTAATATAATCAAAAAAGTCTTTTAAAGATAAGTTTTTATTTTTAAATATCCTTGCGATATGATCTCTTTTCTCACTATAAGTATTGAATCCTGCAAATCTTGCATTATTCCATTTACCACGAAGCGGCCAACATGACTTTATCCCATTCTTTTTACAATAATCTTTAATTTGTGGCCGAAAAGTATTTTCGAGGAACTTAGATAAGATTATATCTCCTGCTCGATCATCACTTTTATAAAGCTTCGATAAGTCTTTAACTAAAGTTACAATATAGTTATTAAGTCTCAGCATTTTTTCTTTTTGTCTTTTTTTATTAATTAATTGTTCTTCGCTAATATTTGCATATTTTACATAAAGTTCGTCAGCAAAAAAATTAGCAAGATTCTCATTAAGGCCCACTTCATTTTTCACAAATAGCACAGTATGAAAAAGCTCATGAAAAACTAATTGATCAAGCGCCTGATCATTTAATTCAAAAAAAGAAGTCAGGATATTATCGTAAAATATCCATTTATCTAAAGTAGAATAAGCATAAACTGGCCGTATATATGTACTATAGCCTTCATTGTTTTTCTCTTTAGCAAACTGCGCTGCTCGAGATTTATCAAAAAAGCCAATATAGGGAAAAGCACCGACAAAAGGAAAAGAAAAACGTACTGCTTTTACTTCTTTTTTAGGAGAAGCGGTAACAAGATAAGTGACTGCTTTATCTTTTAAGAAAGTAATTTCGTCATAAATACCTGTTGGTTTTAAATTGAAATACTCAAAAAAATATTTCTTAGCTTTTTGAACACGAATTATTTTGTTCTTTATTTCACTCGAAACTGACTGATCTTTTAAAACATCATCAATGTCTCGACCATTCCATTCAAGGGCCAGCTGCCCAATCCCTTGATGATAAAGATAGGATGTTTGTGCACAGCTGGTAAATAATGATAAAATAAAAAATAATCTTAGCACTAGTTTATTTGATTTTTAAAATCATTTTAAACTCAAACTCCATTCCGTCCTCTTCAAATGTTTCTTGGACTACAACCTGCTTAGAAGTGTAACTTTGTACTGTTAAAACGCTTACTTCATCAGGGGATACTGTTTCCATAAAGATTTTTCCAGACTGATTATAAACTCTCCATCTTCCAGTTTCATCTTCGTCATCAATATCTGAACAAGGAGTATTCGCTGTATAAGTATATGTTCCGTTAGCATGCATAAAAGTAACATCGTCTTTATTACATTCTTCTACTGGAAGTTCGCGGCCATTAAAATATATTGCTTGGACTTCAATATATTTATTAGATAAAAACATTGTTAATTCTGCAGCGGAACCCGCCATAGTACTAAAACTCATAAACATCAAACCAACTGCAATCATCATTTTTTTCATAATAGACCTCTCCTATTTAAAATCATATATACGAACTAAACCATAATTGTTATACAAAAACAAAGGATTACAGTGGAAGAAGTCTACTTATTGGCGCTAGGGGCCAATATCACATTTGCTATTGCCTCATTGATATTCACTCAGTTTTCTAGACGGTTTAACGCTTTATGGATGAATTGCTATAAAGCAATTGTTGCCTTCGTATTCTTTGGGGTATTTTTTCTTTTTAATTTTAAATTTGATTTTTTCAATAGTTATCAATTTTTTGGACTTATGCTTTCTGGCTTTATTGGACTTGGGATTGGAGATGTATTTTTACTTCATGCCTTCAAACATTTTGGAGCAGGAAGAACCTTAATGGTGTTTGGCTTTCAACCATTTTTTATTGGAATTTTAAGCTATATTCTTTTTGGGCAAGAAATCAGCACAAATCAAATGATTGCCATCCTTTTGTTTATTGCTTGTCTATTAACAATTGGACATGAGTATTTTCAGGCCAACAAAAGATGGGAAGTTCTTGGTCTTCTCGCTGCAATAGGTGGGATTTTATTTGATGCCATCGGCATAATTATTACCCGCTATGCATTTGATTTAGACCCTAGACTAACTGCTATGGAAGGAAATTTTTATCGATGCATTGGCGGTGTTCTAGCATTCGTCTTTATTAGAATTTGGTTCAAAATAAACCTAATTAAATTCACTTCCGAGCTAGATCTTAAAGAAAACTTAAAAGCAATTTTCGCCAGTGCTCTTGGGACATTTATTGCTTTAGGGCTATACTTAAAAGCAGTTCAAACTGGTCATTTGGCCAGTATCTCAGCGATTGCTATCACTGGCAGCCTCTTTAGCGCTACCGCAGAGCATATACAACAGCGAAAATGGCCTAATATGCATCTGTGGCTGGCCTTAAGCCTATTTTTGGCTGGGGCTTATTTTCTCTACTAAACCTGCTATTTTTTACAAAAACACTATAGAGAACAAACGCAACGCATTATTCGTGCTAATACTTTATCCTATGAAGTATATTATAAGTTTTCTCATATTTAGCTCTCTTTGCAGTTATGCACAGATGACTCCCTTAACAAGTATAAAAAATAAAGCCTATATCGATATCACCCAAGCTGATTATTTTTTAAAATTCTTACCGAAAAAAAAATCTATTCATATTAACACTATAATTAATTTTAAAATAACAGACGATGGCCACCCTGTTTTTCTCTCTGTAAAAAAGCCGATAAAAGTCTCATCCAATGGCAAAGCTCTGGAGTTTGAAAAATTCTATTTCCCAAATTCAGATACCTATGGATACTTTTTAAAAGAGTACTTTCAACCAGGACAATACCAAATTGAGATTGAGACTGAATTAACAAAGGAAGATGACCTTAAATTTCAAAAAAGCAAGAAAGTTGAGTTCGCGTTTTATCTTAAAGACTATGAAAATATGAATTTTCTTGAAAAATACTTACCAACAAATTTTGAGTTTGATCAATACAAAGCGAATGTATACTTAGATATGCAAGCATTAAAAAACAGGCATCAAGTTATTGCTAATGCTAAGATTACAACAAAATTAAAAAACAATTTTGTTCTCTCTTATCCGAAATTTTATAATAGCTCTGCGTTTTTTTTACAGATACTGCCAACATCAAAAGTTCACCACATAAATACTTCTTATAAATCTATAGACGGTAGAGAAATACCAATCACAATTTATACTGAAGATAGTCTTTTTAACAAAGTAGACATAAAACCATTTTTACAAACGACTCTTACAGAAATTAAGTATCTCGAAAGCTCTTTAGGTGCATTTCCTCATGATTTGTTAATCGTTCATGCAATAAGCGGATCATCTCCATTAAGATCGATGGAATATGCAGGTGCGACAAGAACCAAACTCAGATCTCTGAGACATGAGCTTATTCATTCATATTTTGGAAGAGGAGTCCTCTCTGCAGATGGGCGTTCAGGCTGGATTGATGAAGCAATCACAACTTGGCTTGATAAATATAATAACTATGTGTATGAGCTACCTCAAAACTTAACTCTTATTTCCAACCCAGAGTTTTATACCGGCACAGAACAGAGTTCATACTCAGCAGGAAGAAACTTATTTGCCTATTTTCATTATCACTTCTCTGACCAGGGTGGACTGAGACCTTTTTTATTACATTTAATTAACACAAAAATGTATTCCACCCTAACGACTAAAGAGCTTTTTATTGAATTAGAAAACTTTTATGGTGTAGATATGAATGGAGTTTATCAGCAAGTTTTTTTAAACTAGAATACCCAAGAAAGACCAGCAGAATAAGTTACATTATCGCTAGGTTTATCAGCATCCAAGTCTTGCAATACTGTTTTGGCAGCAAGTGTTAATCCCATTAACTGTGTAATTCGGAACTTCAAAGAAAAAGCTGCATAGTAAGAATTAAAACTTTTTTGCTCCCGCTCTAAAGTTATTTCCTGCTCACCTTCGGACTCAATATCCAAAGTATAAACTGTTTTTCCAGAAGTTGTGTACTTTGCATAACCAAGAGAAAGAGAAGGAATAATACTTGATTTTCTTCCGGCAAAGGATTGTCTTATACCGACTCCTGACACTTTAGTAATAAGAGTACTGTCTAGGTTTTTAATTGTTACTGACTCGTCACTTGTTGTACTTTCACGTGAGTCTTTCAAACGCTCAGTTGTCTCTCCATAGTTTAATTCTAAAGCGGTGTATTGCCAAATATACCACGCCCAAGTAATTGAAGCTCCATTAGAAGTGGAAACCGCCTCTCCAGGGTCATCATTATCTACTGTTTCAACGCCCTCAATTCTTTTTAAACTATAGGTATAACTAAGATTCAAATCAACATAAGAGTATGAAGTTGAACTAAATAGAATTGTTAAAATTATTATTGCTATTTTCATTATTAACCTCTGAGTTTCGAGTTAAAATAAAAACACAGGCCAAAATTCCAATCAAAACAATAGAAATTTTTATATAAATACTCACCTTTACCCAAATACATGTTGCTGTAATTGAAGTAATTAATAAACTTACCGCATAAAGTTTTATATGTGGCCTAATCACTTTATTCTTCTCCCAATCAAGTATAACACGTCCACAATAGGGTAAACTAGTGAGCCAAATATGCAGTCTTTTTGAGCCTTTCGAAAAGCAATATGCTGCTAAAATAATAAAAGGTGTTGTCGGTAAAACAGGAAGAACTGCACCGATAAGCCCTAATATAAGGCTTATAGCTCCACAAATAATTAAAATAGGTTTATAGGCAGTTTTTTCCATGATCTTGAATAATTTTTCCCTGACAAGACAAGGCCGTAGCGCTAGTAATTTCTAAGTCCACCCAATGCCATTGATAATTCTTATCGCCTTCGCCTTCAAAATGTACAATTCTAAAACAGCTTGTTCGCCCTTTCCACTTTTGTACACCTTTCATCAGGCCACTGCCTTCAACCAAAACTCGATATGTTTTGCCAACCATTTCTTGGCGGACTTGTTCTTGTATTTTCAATTGATGGGCTTGTATTTCACGAAGTCGTCTACCACGAATATCATTTGTAAGCATATCATCTATTCGTGCGGCTTTTGTTCCCTTTCTAGAGGAGAAATTATAAGAATAAATAAAGTCATATTGCGCTTTATCTAAAAGCTCTAATGTTTTCTGATGTTCTGCCTCTGTCTCATTAGGAAAACCAGCAATGATATCTGTTGATATAACGATCTCAGGGTTTGCTTTTCTTAGACTCTCAAGTCGCTCTAAATAATGCTCTATCGAATACTCTCTGAGCATTCTTTGTAAAACTGTATTAGAGCCTGATTGAACTGGAAGATGAAGATGATTTGCTAGTTTTTTGCTTTTCCCGTGAACTGCAATCAATTCATCTGAAATATCGTAAGGGTGAGAAGTGGTATAACGAATAATTTTAAGTCCATCAATTTTCTCAAGCTCCATAATAAGCTCAGCTAAAGACTCTCCATTTTTCTTTCCAAATGAGTTAACATTTTGGCCTAATAATGTAATTTCTTGAATTCCATTATAAGTTACAAGTCTGGCAACATCGTTAACAACTTCTGCAATAGAACGGGATTTCTCACGACCTCGTGTAAAGGGCACAATACAATATGAACAAAATTTATCACATCCTTTAATTATATTTACAAAAGCCTGAGGACTACCATGCGTAATCTTCGTTTCAATTGAGTAATCCTGAGAACGATCCCAACTAGTGACAGAAAACTTTTTATCGCCTGCATAAGCGCGATAAACCATTTCACCGATATTATCAACAACATCTGTTCCAAAAGCGAAATCAAGTTGAGGATATTTTTTTAACAATTCTTTACTCTCTGTTTGAGCGATACAACCAGCAGCTGCAATTTTAATTTCACGGCCTGTTTTTTTATGGTGCTTAGCCGAGCCTAGATGGGAATAAAATTTTTGATTTGCTAAATCTCTAATTGCACAAGTATTAAAAATAAAAAGATCAGCGTCCTCTTGCGTTTCTGTTTTTGAGAAATTTAATTTATCTAAATAAGAGAGCATTCTTTCGGTATCATGATAATTCATCTGACACCCGTAGGTTTTAACCCACACTTTTCGCTTAGGAAATTCGAGATCTCCTACTTTTACATTGCCAGACTCAAGCGTCTGAATTTCATCATAATTTATGTCTTGCACAATAAGCTTACCTTGTTAAATGGTCCTTATGATTTGGTGAGTTTTAGCAAAAATGACGACTATAGTAAAGAAAGTTTCACAAAACCATAGAATACAAGATTAAACAATAAATGAATAATAATAACAGCTGAGTCACTCTTATAACGAAACTTTATGTGATAGCAATAAAGCCCCAATACAAACGTATATCCTAATTGATAAATAATAAATTGATGGAATACTTCAGGCAGAATCCAAAGTGCAGGTGCATGTGAAATAGAAAATGCTATTGCGTTAATTAAGTATTTTATAACGGTTGGCAGCTTAGACTTCTCTTGTAATTCATATAAAGAAAAACGAAAAACAAATTCTTCAATAAGTGGTGCTAGAATTATCAACTGAATGAATAATTTATCTAGATATTTAAATGGTGTCTGCCATTGTAAATGTACCGGTAGGTAAGCAAAAATACCTGCTAAGAAGATAGCAAATATAAATTGAGCTAGGTGTCTGAGTAAGTTTAATTTTAAATTAGGGATTTTTCTAAAACTAAATGCTGCTAATAAAACAATGAAAATATCAAATAAATATGAAATTGATATTGTTGAGTTTGTTGTTAGCTCTTCCCATGGAACAAGCCAACTTATTGAGAAATATCCGATCAAACTTAAAGCAAGTATTAAATTAATCAACATTTGATTAAGCTATCTTTTTTAACTTACTTTCACAATACTCTAAGAACTCTTTTTTAAACTCTACAGGATCTAAAATTTCAACACTTGCACCAAGATTATAAACCCAGTCATAAAGAGAGTCATTGGGTTCAACAGTGGCCGCCCAAATACTCTCCCCTTTTAAATTTGAAAAGATACAAGGTTTTTCAAAATAGTTTTGTTCAGCCTGCATATTAAATTTATCTAAATCATACACTTTAAGTACCAACCTAATACAGGATTCAGAAATAAGCCTCAAAGAAGAAACGAAATCTTCAACCTCTCTGTCTGAGTATGTTTTATCCGTTGATAATTTTGAAACTTCAAAATCATTTATCTTACTCATTGGAAAATAAGTAAGAGTTTTTTCTTTTACTCTTTCTCCTATCAAGGTCATCGATCCATCTAAGAATAAAACTTTACGTGGTAAAAGATCTAAACTTTCTGAATTCGTCTGTATTGTTAATACGGTTTGATCATCAATTAGTTTTTGATAAAAAGTGTCTTCTGAAATCATTTTAAATAAATCATATTGCTCAAATTTAATTTCTAATTGAGCTAACTTTTTGAATATATCTTTATGAAATTTTTTGCCTTCAGCTTGTGCAAGATAAGGAAAATGAGCTTGAAATTTTATCCATTCTGGCACAGTCATTTCGATGTTTATTTTTTCTGTCCATTCAATAGGCTTAAGATACTCTTCATCTAATCGAAGAAAAGTTTGTACGCTGGGCCCTAAACTTTTAAGGGCTTCGATGTATATTCTTAGCTGCTTTTTTTGAAGTCCTAAATCTTGTGCTAAATTGGTAAAACTGATTTCAATTGATAGTTTGTTAACTTTTTCAAAGAATAACCAAAATTTTTCATCATCTAATAACAAGTGCTTATGCATACTACCTCTTTGATGTTCTTGAGTATATTCATCGGATATCTTACACCTTTTCTTTAGCTTTTTTAGAATGTGTTAGGCATAATAGTAGTATGTTTTGGCAAAGAGCTATGAAATATCCAGTACTTATAATAGGAATCGTCTTTTTCGGTCTCTATATTACGAACCCAAAAACCAAAGAGTTCTGGGAAAATCATTTTGGAAAAATGAAACCTAGTACTTGTAGAGTAACGGTTGAAAGATTTAAGAAAAATAGTCAAAAAGACTGGAGTTTTCATTGCCCATCTACTCAGAGCTTATCTATAGAAATCAAAAGTGAACTAGCAGATAAATATTCAAGAGTGCTACTTTATAAAGAGCTCGCAAACTCTTTAAGTTACTTAGGTCACAAAACAAATCCTGAAACATTGGGGTATTTAAAAAAGGTTTCTGTAAAACTCATCCATCCCAAATTAACC
The DNA here is from genome assembly GCA_950061135.1 of uncultured Oligoflexia bacterium. Classification (GTDB taxonomy): domain Bacteria; phylum Bdellovibrionota; class Bacteriovoracia; order Bacteriovoracales; family Bacteriovoracaceae; genus CATLVU01. Next base: position 17,400 of record CATLVU010000002.1, on the reverse strand, counting down.
ATTGATGCAATTACTGATGGCCCTGCAATAAACCAGATGGCCCAAACAAAAGATAGAGAAACTCTTTTTGATATTTTAAAATTAAGTGTTAGAACGAAGGAAATTTAAAAGTTCCTCCTCTTTATCATCTTGAAAGTTTTTTTCAATACCATTGAATGAAAATTGATATTCATTACAATGTAAGTACAGACGATTGGAATGCTCTCCTCCATATAAACTATCTCCCAATATCGGATGACCGATCAGGGACATTTGAACTCTTATTTGATGACGTATTCCTTGGTGTAAAAAGACTTTAACCAATGAATGATTTTTAGATTTATCATATTCTATTAATGACACATCTATACGTGCACTTTGCCCATCATCAGCTTCTATCATCTTAGAGCCCTTCGGCCCAAATGCTTTAATATGATGATTTAATTTTAGCTCAGAAGATATCTTCCCCTTCACTATTGCTAAGTATATTTTTTGTTTTACGATTTGATTAAAATTAGACCTAATTTTTACCAAAGCCCTTTCATCATTACATAAAATGAGAAGACCACTTGTTTCATAATCTAGCCTATAAAGAAGCCCTCGATCAAATTGTGTTGTATTTATTCCAATTGGTTTAAGAAAACCATTGGCCCTGAGAAAAGAAAGTACATTATTCTTTTCGTTATAAGTTAAGGGGTGAGAATGAATTTGACATGGCTTAGAAATCGCAAGCCACAGATCATCTTGGTAGAGAATTCTTATTGATGGCCCTTGATATTCTGGGTTTATTAATAAGTCATTTACAAGGTTTAAAGGTAAGTCTACCGCTTTTTCTTTCTTTATCTTATTAAAGGTTTTTCCAAGATACTTTTTAGCTTTACTCTTACTCGATCCAAATGAGTCACAACAGGCCATCTGTAGGTTTTCATAATCACTAAGAAAACAAAAACCGACCTTCATATTACCTAGATGGAACTCTTTTACCTGGTGTTCTTAGGTCTCTTTTTCTCAAAATTAATTCGACTTTACTATTAAAGTCATTCTCTACAGCCCGACTTGAACCATAGAAAACTGGCGTTACTCGATCAGCGCTGACGCCTCTATCAGTGATGGCCTTCATCACAACCATTGTTCTTTGAGAACTTAAATTATAAGCATCTCTTTCATTCTTATCTGCATACCCTTCAACAAAAACAGTCCACTTGTTTTCCCTTAAAAGTTTAACAACTCTTTGAAATACATTTTGAAAACTTGTATTCGCCATTTCGGTACTATTAGGTTTAAAGATTATTTTATCCTTAACTCTAATTTTAATTCCTTCTTTCATCTGATAAAAATCGACTGATTCTGCAAGGTCATAACTTTGAATCGTTTTTCGCATTTCTGCTAATACCTCATCTGATTCTCTATTAATCTCTTGTTTATCTAAAAAACCTTCTGTAGTTAACAAGTCAATTGGAAAAGGCTCTACAGGCTCTTGAGACTCAATCATAGTTGGAGCATCATCTGGAGACTTACCAAGCTGAATGGTTTCTCCTATTTTAAGAGCGTTCCCTGCAAAGGCTTTTCTGATTGAACCAGCTACAGACTCAAATTTACTCTCATCGGTCTTACTCATGGCATATAAAAGAACAAAGAATGTTAATAATAGTGTAACGAGATCTGAAAATGTCGCCATCCATTCGGGAGCACCTTTTTTACACTCAGGTATGGGCTCACATTCAGGACATTCGTTTACTACATCTTCATCGGCCATTATTCTCCTCCATCTTCAGATTCAATATTTCTTTGAGCAGGAGGTAAAAATGAATCAAGTTTTTCTCGAATAACTCTTGGGTTCTCACCAGCAACAATTCCCAGTACACCAGCAACAATAATATTCATAACAAGTATTTCATTTTCAGAATAAAACTTTAGTTTGTTAGCAATTGGGAGCGCAAAAACGTTTGCTAGGACAGCTCCATAAAAAGTAGTAAGAATCGCAACTGCCATCGCCTTACCTAGCTCTTCAGGACCACCTGATAAGTTTTGAAGCATGATAACAAGTCCAATAAGTGTCCCAATCATTCCGAATGCTGGGCCATCATTACCAACATTTTCTATAATATTAATCCCTAGCTTATGCCTTTCAGATACCGAATCAATTTCTAATTGTAGAACTGAAGTTATAATTTCAGGAGGTCTATTATCTGCAGCAAGTGTCACCGCTTTTTTCAAAAAGGCATCTTCTACAGGAACTTTTTCGAGTGCGAAAACAGACTCTCTTCTTGCTGTTTCTGCTAAAGACTGTATCTCTTCAATTATACCTTTAGGATCTGTTGCCGTATTCATAATGGATTTCATATAAACAGGCACTAGCATCTTTACTTGATCTAATGGCCATTTTATAAAAATTGCAGAGGTAACTCCTCCTCCAACAACCAGTATAGAGGGAACATCAATAAAAGCGCCGAGTGTTCCACCTGCTAGAATCGATCCTAGTATAGAGACAATCGCGAGAACTAAACCAATAACCGTAGCTATATCCATAAATAAGCCCTTGAAAAAATACTTCTTTTTCAAATATTCGGTAAGTTAGCTTCGCTTCTTTAAAATAAATTTTAGGTAGGAAAAATAAGACTAGTCGATCATTGCCTTATCAATATACTTGGTCATTGCTGCTCTAATCTCTTCGAGGCTTACATTATCGCAATCAGCATTTTCAAAGAGTTCTTTTTTAACTAGATCTAAAGGAAGCCCTGCTAGACTTGCCAAAGACTCAATCTTTACCTGAGTGTTTTGATCTTCATTTTTCATTCTTACTCCTTGAAGTATTATGCCACATCCATTTGGCGATATTTGTTTCTATGACATAGAGCATATCTAGAGGCCTAAAAAAATGTCAAATTCTTGAGAACAGATGTAAGAAATTATTATAAATTGATATAAACTTAATAAAGTGACTATTTAGCGACATTTCTAGAATGTAAGTTATTTCTTAATATTCTACTTCGTAAAAACTCTAAGAAAGCTTTCAAGCTTAGCAAATAATTCCTCGTACTCTTCTTTGACTGTACTTTGTACCGTGATACCACCGCCTGCCCCATATTTAATTTCATAATTTTCAAAATCGACTTGAGCTGTCCGAATATTAATATTTGCACAGGCCATTTTTTCATAAAGTAAAACAGTAGAGCCCGTGTATAAACCTCGTTGATAATTTTCAATTCTCTTGGTTAATTCCATAACTCTTTTTTTAGGAGCACCGGTAATACTTCCTCCAGGAAACAATGCTCTAAGCACTACCGCTAAACTTGTATTTGCGGATAACTTTGTTGCAATCATTGAGTATTGATGAATCAGGCCTGGAACTTCGAGCCTTCTTTTAAGACTTAGAACACGTGAAGGGTTCAGTTGAATTTTTGTCATATCATTTCTTAAAAGATCAGTAATAATATTGAGCTCTGTCTCATCTTTTTTACTTTTAATAAGATATTCCCATGCAGCTTCTCGATCTTTAAAACTAGAAACATTCACAGTCCCTTTAATTGGCATTGTAACCAGTTCTCTTTTACTTTTATCGTATTGGAAAAGACATTCAGGAGAATTACTTAGAAATAATTTATTATAAGTGCCAATATAGGTATAATGAGAATAAGCTCCAATCGCCAAGGTATTTTTCCAAAGAGCATTTATAAAGTCTTCTGGTTTTAACTCTTTATCAAATTTAAAATAAAAAGGTGCGGTTAAATTTAGTTGGTAGCATTGCCCTTCTTTTAAATTTCTTTGAACCTCATTGAATTTTGTTTGATATTCCTTAAAGCTAATTGAAGAGTTAGATTCGAAATTAAAGTTTTCTTGAATATTAAAGTCGATGTCCTTTTCTACAGCATTATTATACTTAATAATAATCGCAAGCGGCTTATTAGCATCAATCAAGTTCTCTAGTCCTGTAAAAAAATAACCTAATTCAAAAAAAAGGTGAATTACATGAGGACTCTTCAAATTTTCATCAAGGTTTTTTGATTCAAGATACAATACTAAGTGCTCTATAGATGTATCTTCTTTTTTGCCGGTGAGTAAATTAATCCTGAAATCTTTAAAATATAAAAATGCATATTTAGGGTCAGAGCATAATAATTGCTTATGCTTTTTATATAAATAAAAAGAAGAATAAATATTATTGTTGGACATTTTCCTGAGGATCAAACTGCAGAGGAGCAAATTTAGTCTGAGCAGCAACCCATGCTAATTTAACAGTGCCAGGCTCTCCCGCTCTGTTTTTTGCTACGATAATTTCTGCAATCCCTTTTTCTGCTGTATTTTCATCATAATAATCTTCACGATGTAATAGGATAACAACATCGGCATCTTGCTCAATAGAACCAGATTCTCTTAAGTCTTGTAATTGAGGACGTCTATCTGTTCTCGAAGTTGCTGAACGGTTCAACTGACTCATGGCCAAAATTGGGCATTCTAATTCTTTGGCCAGTTCTTTAATCCCTCTTGAAATTTCAGCAATCTCTTGCTCTCTTGATTGCTTTCTCACATGAGGTTGCATTAACTGAAGGTAATCAATCATTATCATTCCCAGACCTTGTTCTGATTTTACTTTACGGGCCTGTGACTTAATATCTAGTAATGTAGTGGCACCACTATCATTTATAAAAAGAGGTAGATGGGATAGAGATTGAACTGCATGACCTAAGTTTCTAAGATCGCTATCAGTGTAGTCATTTGTTCTGATTTTTCGAGAGTCAATATTTGCTTCAGACGACAAGATCCTTCCTGATAATTCTGGTGCAAGCATCTCATAAGAATAAAACATTATCGGCAAACCAGATTGCTTCATTGCGTTTAAGGCCATATTTAATGCGAGAGCAGTCTTTCCCATACCTGGCCTTGCTGCAACAATTATCATTTGACCAGGTTGCATACCAAGTAGTCTTTGATCCAGACTTTCAAAACCTGAACTAAGACCTAAAACTTCACCTGCATTAGCTTTGCCTTTTTCTAGTCGTCTTAAGTTTTCCTTTAATGACTCCTTTAAAGTTACAACTTTGTTAGTTCTAGTTTGATTGGCCAGATTAAAAAAACTTGATTCAACCTCATCAATGAACTCTTTAATGTCTCCAACAAAGTTTGTTCCTTGTTCGGTTATACGCATTGAATTTCTGACAATTGACCTTAAGACAGATTTATTCTTAATGGTTTGAGCATAGTGATAAATATTAGCAGAGCTGGCGGTATCTTCAACAAGGTCAACAATAAAGCCTTGACCTCCTATACTTTCAAGTTTTCCCATATCGTTTAGCTTCGAACATATACTTACAAGATCAAATGGTAAGCTTTCGCTAAATAGTTCGTGAATTCCTTGAAATACAGTCGCGTATTGAGGATGATAAAAATCTTGAGATGATAAATTCAAATCAGTTATTTCATCAAAGGAAGCATTATCAACAAGTAAGCACCCAACAAAAGCTTTTTCAGCTAATAAATCATGAGGTAACTCTTTAGACATCTATGCTCCTTGAATAAAGTTAATTGATTTTTTAATTTATGGCCATCCTTGAACAAAGATGGCCATAAGAGTTTTTTATTCTTCTGTTTTTTCTTCTGTAGTTTCCGCTGCTTCTTCAGTCGCAGCTTCTTCTTTTCTCTGCTTCTTTTTAGCAATTGCAGCAGCTTCTTTAGCTTTCAATTCTTCAGCTTGCTGTGCGCTCATTTCAACGACAACTTTAAATGTAGCTTCAACACCTTTAAAAAGTTTCGCAGTAACGTCAAATTCACCAGTTGTTTTTATTGGCGTTTCAATTGTTAAAATTCTTCTTTCTACCTCAATGTCTTTACCTGCTAACTCTTTAGCTAATTCTGTATTTGTAACAGTTCCAAAAAGTCTTCCGTTACTACCAACTTTTTTAACTAAGTTTAATGTAAAACCATTTAACTTTTTCGCTGTAGCTTCTGCAGCTGCTTTTTCTTCTGCAACTTTTTTAGCTAACATTTTTTGGTAGTCTTCCATTTGCTTCGCATTGCCTTCATCGGCAAGTTTAGCTTTTGAATTTGGAATTAAAAAGTTACGTGCAAAGCCCTGAGAAACGTTTACGATTTCACCAACGCTCCCTAAACTTTTAACATTTTCAGTTAATATTACTTTCATTTTATTCTCCTCTATTAAACTTATTTCTAATTAATTTTCTAAAATCGATAAACATATCGAATAAACCTATAATCGCAAGAATTTCTCCTGCGGTTAGGATAGTCATAACGATAAGCAGTGTTCTAAAAAAACCTTTTAAATTAATGGTATTTAAAAATTCTATATAAATTCCAAAACCCTGGAAAAAGTAAAAAACACCTACTCCTCTAAGGATTGTGACAGAGACAACAGGAATCCATTCGTTTACCTTATCTCCAAAAACAAGTCCTATCAAAAGAGTGATGACCGCCCAAATAAAATACTCTGGAACCTTAAACTCTAATAAGTTTTTTATATTACATTTTCCACTTTGATAGTTGAAGAATCGAGAACTATTGAGCAACATAAACATATTCAACCAAATTATGACAAAGAGCGACCCGACAAAATATCCAGGTACTTGTTTGACTAGTAAGGTGGCGAATGATTTAGGTTCACTCAGTAAATTTTCGAATTGAAATGTATCCGTGCTTCCTTTAGCTTGAAGATTTTTTTTCATATTATCAAGCTCACTTTGGTTTTCAACAAGTATCGCCGTTATAAACTCCGTCGCTGTACTATTTTGACTTTGAAGATAGATACTTGATGAAATAAAAGTCATTCCTACAATAATTGTTCCTATATAGAATATGCCTCTGACAGGATTAATCTTCTTATGAAATGTTTCAATTATTCCATAAGCAATTAATACATTTAAAACATAGACAATATAAAGAACCCAATCTTGTAAAAACACTCTCGCAAATAAGAAACATAGAATACATGACGCTAAAATTATCAGAAATGCTTTCTTTCTTCCGTATTGCAAGCTTGCTACTCCCAAAGGATAAGGGGTAAACATTGCAAAGAACAAACTAAAGCATAAAACAATAGATGTTAATCCCATCATTAACGGTCTTAGTTTTTCTAAAAAAGAAAGAGAGTCTGAGTTTTGGTCCATTAATTCACACTACTTATTATCTTAATGTTCTACTAGACATATGACTGATCATTCCCATGCAACGTCCACGCTTAATCGCAGTTGTAGCAGCTCTTTGATACTTTGGTCTTAGACCTGTCACTCGTGCTGGAGAAATTTTACCAAACTCATTAACTAACCATGCGTATGTATTTGCATGTTTCCAGTCTGGAGAAGTTTTCTTTGCTGAAAACCAACAAGACTTTCTTTTTGAAAACATCTTTCTTTCTTTATCATCATCAGCACCAGCTTCAGTTACCGCGTGATCAGGGTTTTTATATCCCTTAACAATTGCTTCTTGGTCAGCTTCAACTCCAAGCTTAACAAAAATAAACTTTAAAGTTTCTTCACTAATTCTGAATCTTCTTTCAAGTTCTTTGTTACATTCTGTATTTGCTTTATACATAACGTAAAAATAATTTCCTCGAGTTTCACCCTTTGAAGTTGGTTGAGCGAAAGTTTTAACTCCCCATGCATCGCTTACAAGGACTTCTCCTGCATACTCTGCAATTGTAGCTTTAACTGTTTCTGCCATTTTGTTAATAGCATCTTCTGTCGTGTCGGCACGTAATACGTACGCTGTTTCGTAGATCATACTTATTCTCCTGGATTATAATTAAGCCCCATATCTTTGTATGGAGCGAGTAAAAGCATATTAAATGTCGTGCCAATCTAGCATGCTGGTCATCTGCTGCAAAGTATAAACTGACTTTCTAACTACTTGATTTCTTATTTTTTTCAAGGGAATATTCATTATGCGTATTTTAATAAGCTTTTTGATCATGATGATGATCAAAGTATTTTCTCATATTTTTTATAGGCTACATCTAAAATGGCTATCAGAAATTCAGGACTTCAAAAAGATCAGACTTATAGTCATACTAAATCATACTTCCTTATATGAACCCATATTTGTTAGTGCCGTTCCTGTTTCATTTGTATGGAGATTTGCAAGAAAAATGGTTATCCCTGGGGCCAATAAAACTCTTGATCGGCCAATTGTCGGCCTATTTTGGAAGCTCATTGGCGGAAAAGGTATGATTTCTATCACTAGGAAAAGAGATAAGAGCTGGCAGCAGTTCTTGCAAGCTATTGAAAATAGGTCCATGATCGCAATTGCACCTGAAGGTAGAATGATGCGTAAAAATGGACTTGATGCTTACGGTAAGCCTATGTCTATAAAAAGCGGTATTGCTGATATTCTTTTTGAACTCAATGAAGGAAGAATGTTAATTGCCTACTCTGGTGGGCTACACCATATTCAGCACCCTGGACAGCTTATACCTAGGTTATTCAAAGATATTCATTTAAACCTAGAAGTTTTAGAGATTAATGATTACAAGGCGAACTTTTCAAATGATTTCATGACATTTAAAAATCAACTAGTTAGCGACCTTGAGCTAAGGCTGAAAAATAACAGACCTTTAAGCTAAAGTATCCTGTTATAATAACCGATGAGGTTATTATGAAAAACTTATTGTTATCACTCCTATTATTCAATCTAACACCAAATTTACTGGCCAAAGAGCTTAGTGATAAAGAGCAACAATATCATGTATATGCCAAGCAAATTAATATTATAGAAGACGATGTTTTAGACCAAGGGTTAAGTTTCTATATCCCAAAAGAATTACAAAAGAAAAAGTCTGATCAACAATTAGTTGAGCTTGGAGAGAAACTTAAAAAGTCATATCAAAAATCAATTACAAATCTTGCAAAGCTAAGTTCTGATCTTAAAAAAGTAGCAAAAGAAATTGAATACTCAAAGGTTCTTAGTAGTGAGCAAGTTGATACTTTGTCTTTGGCACATGTTAACGGTACACATCTTTTACTTGAAGCATTTGAAAGAGAGGTTAAAACAAATTATAAAAAATATACTCAAATGCTATCGAGAAAATTACCACTCAATGAGTTTTATCATAAACTCAGCTCTTTTTCTCAAGGTAATCAATGTCAAATTAGAAACGTAAATATGGGCCCAGACTCTATTTCATTTTCTATAGACGGTCATGAACAACTGGTCACTTTAACTGAAGAAAATATCATTGTTAACAAACCTATTTGGAACCAAATTGATAATCAAAGACTCAAATTAAGTGCTATGTTTAATGAGAAAACGAATCAGTTTATTTTTGCACAAGATAATATGGGAAATATTCAGCAAGTTATCGTGAAAGATGCCCGCACTGGAAATAAAAAATCTATAGAATGCCCTAAGAAAAAAGCTTTATTAAGATTGCAAAGGCAGCCTGCGAGTATTGAGTAATTATAAGCTCTGATGAGTATTATTGGCTGAGTGACTTTCTACTTTGCTATCTTCTTGAATAATACTATTTTCAATTAACTCTAATGAGACTTGAACAGAATTTACGCCAGACTTTTTTAAGTTTTTAATTTTCAAGTTTGCTTGCTCTCTTTTAAAGTAAACTTCTATCTCTTTTAAATAGTCTGCAAAAACGACCTTCTCACCTGCAACTTCTATTTGTTTTTCTAAGTCCTCTGCAGACAATTTTACATTAGAAAAAGACAAATCATAACTAAACAGTCCTTCATCTTTTTTAAAGTTAAGCTGCATCTCACCTGACTCTAAAATACTTTGCATTCCATAAACTAATTCAAAATATTTCGTAATAAATGAATCTGCAAGTTCAGAAGAATATGCAAACTTTGAATCTTCAACTTTATCATCTTCATTAATTTTTAAATTTGTATGATCCTTAAAATTTAGTTTTTCTATAAGGAAATTTTCAACAAACTCTACAGGATGGATAAAATCAGAGTTCTCTAAAGGTTGCTGTATTTCAACTGGCGTTGTCATTTCTCTTGAGGACAGTAATGACTCTAATTCTTCTATCCTCGTTCCTAATTTTATTATTTGTTTTTTATCAATTAAACGTGTTGCTAAAAATGTCGATCTCTGTCTTAAGCTCCAAAAAAGTGCAGCAAAAAAAGCCAAAATAAAAACACCTAGTGTCCACATCATATTCTGGGTTTTCTCAATCGTTTTATAAGAAGGCATAGGATTAAACTCTCTCAAAGAGTTTGCAGTTAAAAATAATGTCATCACTCTTCTATACTCAGCTAGTGCATCTTTGGCCTTAAGGTTTTCAGCCTCTTCATCAAATCTTTTTGCTAATAATGACAAATGTACTTTGTTCTTCTTAAGCTGTAATTTAGATTCAATTTCTTTTGATAAATCTTTCGCTTGTTGAATACTTTTAACAGAATTAATCTTATTAAGGTATTTAATATAATCAGTACCAACCTCAACAGTATGGCCATAAAAAGAAAAACTAATCATAATACAAGCTAATAATATTTTAATCATAAATTATCCTTACGCGACAACCTTTAAATCTGGCATTGTTTGTCCACCCATTTTATCTAAAACCCACTGATCGAGTAAATCGGTAATCTCTGCCTGATAATTTGTATCTTTTTCTATTTTATCTCTCACATAATTAACAAATTCTTTCCAGTTTTTATCGCCATTATTAAGTAACTGAGTTTGTCGTACATCATTTGTTTCAATATTTTCAAATTCTAACTCTAATAAGTCATAAGCTTTAGAACCTTCTGGAGCAAATATATCAATCAATTGCTCTTTAATCGTTTCTTCAAGCGGATAAAGCATTTCGACTTTCTTATTCATTGGGTAGGCCATCAATAATTCTTTAAGAAAATCAGTAGGAAGTTTTGGAATATAGTCCGCTGGAAAATATTTTCTTGCCGTTTTCTTGAGTAGATCTTGATCTCCATTATCATAAAGTGCTTGGAATAAATTATTCTCTGTTGATGGCATGGCCATAGGTAATAGCGATAGAATTTTCTCAACAAAAGGTCTATTTGTTACCCTTTCATCATATTGTTTAAGAACTTCTTTAATCTCATCTTGTTTTGATCTAATTTGATCTGGTGTTAAAGCAACAGCATCACGTACCATTTGTGATTGAACTTGTTCTGAGCATAATCCTAGGACCTGACTTACAAAGTTAGCACTTAAAGAGTTTAATAATGCACCAGAAATAGAAGCTTCTCTCTCTACAATCATCGCCACTTGCTTAGGTGTCAAACGGAGTAATAAATCAAAGGTCTCTGGATCATCTACATATTTCTCAACGATAATACTTTGAACAATTTGATTTCCAATATAGGCGTTAGCTATGTCTAATTCTTCCCGTGTCAATGGACGGTCAAGAAGCTTTTTCCAGCTTGCTCTTTCTTCTTCTGATAGATGCTTAAAAACTTCAGCTAGTTGAGCATTTTCGAATTGTTGAACAAGTGACCTCAAAGATTTACTTGCCCTATCATCATCTTCGCTAATCCATTTTTTTATTAATAGCATCGCATTTTGTGGATCTTTTTCAAAAAATGTCTCAAATCTTTCTATTCCATTTACAGGAACAACAGAGGATCCCCACTCTCTAGTTCCAGATGTTTCTTCATGATCGGTACCATCTCCATCTTCTCCTGCAACTCCTTCTCCTCCATCCATTTTGAATTGTCCACTCTGAGATTGAGCAGAGTTAAGATCAAAGTATTTTTGAATAAGAGATCGTCCTATAAGACCAAATAAAATCACACCGAATACTATTCCTAAGAACGTACTGAACTTTGTTAAATAGTCTAAAATTTTAAATAATTGATCTGTTGGCGTTTCAGCTGCGAGCGCACCAAGAAGGCCATACTCAATTTTAATATTTGGCTTAACTTTTCCAAGATTGAAATTTATTGCTTTTACATAGCGTTCAACAGCTTGCTTTGTTTCTTCTGTTACTTCATTAGAAACACGAACTAAAATATCAACTGATTTTAGATTTTTAAAAATGTCTACTGCATTATTATACATCCATAATTGCTCGATTGGTGATACTTTATTTTCGGCAGACCGTTTCTCATTTTTAAGATCTCTAATCTGCTCAATATATTGCTTCTCTCGAGCTTTCATTGCATTGATTTGAGCTTTGTCTTGATTGGACTGACCTCCACCTCCAGTCATTGATAAAACAATTTTTCCATCAGGTTGAAAGTCATTAAAATCATCTACTAATGGTGCTTCAAGACCAAATTTATTAAAGATAATATAGTCTTCAGGGCTCTCTTCAGGATATGTATCTACAAATTTCACGTCCGCAGTACTTTCTCTTTTATCATCAGCTGCTGCTGCTTGTGCTGAATCGGAGCTCTCTTCTCCTGTCTCTGAATCATACTCTCCTACATCTAACTTTGAATCATCCTCTTTATTTTTTTCAGACAATGGTTTATCAAACTCAGGCTCTACGACTCCACGAGTTTCAATTTTAATATCAACATTGTATTGGCTAGGTTTCAAAACACTTTTTAAAACGTCATCTATTTTTTGCTTCGTTCTATCTTCTAATGCCTGTTTTTGCCAATCCATCGACGGCAATTGCGAAATATTATTAGATGTCGCAATCGCTACCGCTGGTAATAATAATGTCCATAATAAAATTCTTTTCATTCAATTACCTTTTGGCCTGTAAATTAAATTTCTTCTCTAAATAATTTTTCATTTTATAAGCTTCTCTATTTTTTGGGTTTAACCCAAAAGCTTTTCTGTAGAAGTTTAATGCTTTTTTAAAGTCTTTAGATAAATAATGTCCCATTCCCTTCATTTCATAAATAATACTGTAGTAAGGAAATTTCTTTTCTAACAAATCAAGCTTTGCAAACGCTGAACCATAATCTTTTAACCTGATCATTCTTAAAACATCAAATAAGTCTGCGATTAAAAGGTCTACGTCTTGAGTAAGTTTTATATCTTGATTTACTTCCAAGGTGGCCATAACATTTATTTCTGATGACCCAATAAGCGGTAAAATAAGATTAAAGCTTTGAAATCCATCCTTGGAGACTTGTAACTGAATATTCTCTTTATCTCCCACATTAGACTTTAAATCATCCATTGTTGTGTCGAGAGGTGTTTTTCCTATACTCTTTTTTTCTCCTGCGCTATTTACAAATGAAACAATTGCTTCTTTAACATTGCTCTTGATTTTTACTTCTTGAGCAAATGTGTAATTAGAAATTAATAATAAAATTAAAATTTTCATAGGTTATAACTCAATCCTGCAAAGGTTTTTACATTAATATTCGAAGTGGCAACACCGGTTCCTCTAGCGACACCAGCTTCTGCCTTGATTCCCCACTTTTTGCCAAAGGAATAAACAAGACCACCGTGAAGTCCTAAGTCAAAAAATACATCACTCTTTTTTGCTGATACAGTATTATAAACAAGATACCCTAGTCCCAACATAGTTCCTGCATAGTATCTAAGGCCTGGGTCCAAAGAAACTTCACTACCCGAAATATTGACTGTATACGCTGCAGACAATCCGTTAAAGTACCAATTAAATCCAACTCCTCCCATGAATACTCCTGCTCCTTCAGTTGTCACCACAGGAACGACCGCCTTAAAAAGATATGAGTATTTTTCAGTTTGAGGTTTTTCATAAACAAGATCTAAACTTACAGTGCTAAGACTCACAGAAGAAACAGCTTGATCTTCTCCTTCTGGAATATCTTCATCTGTTTGCTCTAATGTGCTTTCACTTTCTGTTAAATTAACACTCACTAAACCAAAACTTGAAGATATATTACTTTTAAAGCCCGCAAAGCTGTGGGCAATAGAAAAAAAGAATATCGCTATTAATAGTTTATACATCGATATATTGCCCTTCTTCGCTATCATAAGTTCTAGAGTCTATTTTACGCTCATAGGCGACTAGTAAAGTAACTTCCAAAATAGTTTGAAGTCTTTTTTCTTTCCTAAGGTTTTTAATTGTAACCGCACCCTGAAGCTCTCGATAATCTTTTTCTACTCTCGTTAAATAATCAGCTAAGGTAATGTTTTTTCCTTGAATTTTTATTTGCTGGCTCAGGTCTTCTTGAAGAATTTTTGTTCCATCAAAACATGCCAACAATTGAATTTTGTCACCAGTTCGTTTAATTTCTCTTGTTACTTGATCACAGTTCAATACATCAACTAATGCTTGAGATAAGTTTAAATAGTGCTCAACCATTTTTGATGCCTGCTCCGGTTCAATTTCAATAGAAATGTCACCTTTAGTTTTAATATTTTGAAGCTCTAGTTTTTCGAACTCTTGGAAGCTGTATTTTTTTGTAAACTCATCTTCAACCAGATCTAAAATATTCACTGTCTCTGCTTGTGGCTCTAAATAGCTTTTTCCTAGAGTAATAAGTGCATTTTTATTCAAAGGTAATATCTTATAAATTTTTTGATCTAGCTCTTTAATAAATATTGTTTGTACATGATAATAGTTTTTTGGGTCAAAACTTAGCGTATAAAGTCCTTCAAAATGTTTTAAATTATTATTTTTCATAAATAGTTTTGGAAAAACTCTTCCAAAAGTACTTCCATTCTTAGCATATCTTCCAAGAAGTGCTTGTGACTTCTTATTCGATTCTATGACTTTTCCTTTCTTATCAGTCACAACTAACGCTTCGCCTATTCCCCGCATTAACAATCTACTTTTATTTTCACTCCACTGCCTTTCAACTTCTTTGTCATTACAAAGCTTACTCCACTTTTTTCTTTCACTTGAAAGCTCTCTTCTTCTCAAAAATCCTGCTTTTAAATATAATCCAAACGTAATTAAAAATAATCCCCACCCAGCAAGCATCGCAGCTGAATCTTGATTTGTTTGAGTTGGCTCAGTTTTAACGACTGGTATTTTTAGTGTATTGGATCTCAAAACAAAAAGCGTTAAAACCTCTTTTAATTTACTAAAACTATTCAATGCCAAATAATTTCTTGTATGATTTTCAAGAATTCCTAGTAAGTTCTTTGTATAACTAAGCATTTCCTTTGTAAGTTTCTCGTCTTGTTCAATCGCATTCGCAAATAATGCCAATTGGCCTTGGAAGTCTAATACATCTGAATATTTAGATATATTAAAAGATGACTCAATCATACGTTGGGCCTGAGTCGAAACGTCTGAGTTTTGTCCTGCTAGGAATGTGTACATCTCATTTAAGATATCTTTTGCTTGAACTTTAAACTTTGCAAGATTCACTTTTGCAAATGATCTTGTAATCGTTTCTAAACGTGTTTTATCGGTTTCAGATGACAAAGACTTATCAAGTTCATTAACAACTCTATTAAGCTGCTCTGAGTTTTCTGTTTTATTAATCTTTTCTATAAACTTAGTAGATAAGACCGTATTTGCTTGTGCAGTCATTGTAACGGTAAAAAGAAAAATGATAAATAATCTATCTAACTTCATTTAAACGTACCTTTGTATTTTGCTTGATAATCTGCTTACCCAGAGAATAGTATGAGAAAGACGCTCTCAGGTTTAGCTTCCGAGGAATATTAGATTTGAATAATCCCCAACTACCCTTTTTGGTTTTATTTATTTTATTTATTTGCGTGTCCCATTGCTTTGAGTTTTTTGGTGAAAAAGTTATATTAACAGTGAAACTATTCTCGTGAATTCCAAGTTTGATATATGTTTTCTCAGAACTCAACTGTGATAGATATACCTTACTTAAAGATTTAAAAACTTTATAAAAACTAAAAACTAATTTATCGTGTAGGTCATTATCTGGCATTAAATGATAATTAATTTTTAATTTAAAATGATTTTTCTTAAAAAACTTTACTAGTAGTCCATAAACTTTAGACTCAATATCATCTGTATATTGCTTGATATATTGTTGCGAATTAAAACTACCAGATGAAAAGAAAAACTCCTCTTCTTGATCAATAACAACCTTCTTGTGATCACCAATAAGAGTCTCTACTAAATTGAATTTTTCATGTAATTGGGCCATAGTTACAAACTTCCTCCTTTTTAATTTTATAAGTCTTGAAAACTAAACTAAAGGAGGCAAATATCGCCTATCTATATAGTAAACCTACTAGTATTTGCGATTGAGTGTATTCAAAATCAGTAGTTTGCGACTGCAATGCCTGAGTGTTGTACCCTAGTTTTAAATGATATTTCTTTTTTATCTGAAAAACGAGGTTGATATCAAGCCTTGTTCCTGTAATTGAGACTTCTTGTCCATTAATACTTAAATCTGTTACACCTGCAAGAATTGATTTAGCTGAATATTCTATCTCGTGAGTACGATTAAATAGTTGATAAAAAATATTCATTCCAAACTCGTACCACATAATTTGGTTACTCCATAATTGTTGGCCCGCTCCTTGCTCATTAACATTAATGAAGTTCTCTGTTTCAAAGTGTGCTCCTCCAAAAAGAAAAACCTTTCGCCAAAAAAGATGAAGATGTCTTCTAATTCCTAATTCAAAATTAATTGGTTTTTGAAATTCATCTTCAGTGAAAATCTTATCAAAGCTTCCCTTAGCTTTAAAATAACTAACTTGAGATGGTGATGAAAATAAATATTCTCCCCCTATCTTAAGAAGAGCATTTTTTTCTGATGCATCTACGACAACTCTAGAAGTAATCCCTTCTAATACTAATCCAGCTTCGATATCAAAAGTTTTTACCCAAGGAGGGAGCCTTTGAGGCTCATCACCTTTTTCCACAGGCTCTCGAGATAAGTCGATATTTGGTGAATCAAAGTCTCTAATTTTGATTTCAGGCTTTTTTGATGTTGACTTCTTTTTTTTTTGTTCCGCTATTTGCGGTTTATCATCACTGTCTTTATCTAAAGCTTGCTCTCTCTCTTCATCAAGGTCTGGAACAACATCATCGGGATCATCTACATCAGGATCAATATCTGGAGCTTTATTATTATTTAAATTTGCTATTGCTGCAATTGGCTCATCATTTTTGAGTGAGTTTGTTTCAACGTCAAACCTCTCTCCATATAAAACTTTATAAATCATTTGTCTTAATGTTAACTGTAACTTATTACGAGCAATTTTATCTTGACCTACTCTATTTAATATCTTTTTTTGCAATAAACTCTCTAATGCTAACTCTGCACTATAGCCTAACTCCTCTTTATTCACTTTAACTTTAATAATAAGCCAATCTTTTTTTTCTTTATCTGCGACAGGGATACTACCATTAATATTCAAATCAAAGTTTTTACCAGAAAGTAGCGCCTCATAGAGACTTTTTTTTACCAATCTTTTTTCATCAGATGAAATATCATTAATATTTTCAAGGTCTATAAAAGTAGGTATTTTCTGTGCGCTCTGCCCGTATGCCCCTAAGCTTAGTAAGAAGAAATAAATAAACAGAATATGATATTTCATACACTTAGAATAACGCAATTTATGCAAGTCTAAAATATTGTGCAGATTTTACCAGTGAGTTATTGA
>CATLVU010000001.1 GCA_950061135.1 uncultured Oligoflexia bacterium | reverse complement strand
TAAGGGAGCATCAATCGACGTCTTTTCTGTACTTACATCTGCGACACTAATATCCATTTGCCTAACAAGTGGAATCGCTTCTTCTAATTGTTCTTTATATCTAGATTTCTTGGACACAAACAACTGCTCTTGGTGCATTATGAGCTAAGGAATAAACATTATTTTGAATTAGTTGATTAAGCTCTTGTGGATTCCTTGCACTTAAAAAATGGTTTCCAAGCTTAAGACGATCATACTGATAGTTTAGGCCATAAGTATCATCTAATCTTTGTGAATATAAATAATAAATTGCCGGCCTTTTTAAATTTAAAACCCCATTATAAGAACCGATTAACTCTACAGCCTCCATCTCTTCTCTTTTAAGCAGTCTTCCTCTAAATTGACGGCATTTTCTTTCTGCACTTTTGCGTCCTAAGTGAGAATTAAAATCGTGATAAACAACCCTTACTCCCTCTCCTGGGACTACAACAGGAAGCTTTTCCCTATAATAAACATCAAACATTTGGGTAATAATGCTCTGTGAAACTGAACTAATTAATCCACTCGCTTTGAAACTATTTATAATTCCTGTTTTTTTATTAAATCCATGAACAATTAAAGTAATTATGGCCTGGCCGTAGCGATTATTGCCATGGACTGCATAGTTTCCATATAAAATAACATCATAATTATTCGCAGACTCTATGTTTACTCTTCTATTCACTTGCATTAACAAACTGCTAGCATTTGACTTCGACATAAAATATAGTTTTCGATTTTTAATATCAAAACTTCTGTGTGCTTGATCTAAGGTTGAGATTAAGGAGTTCCCAAGATGCTTTCCAAGTCCAGAGAAAGCTTGATTTCTATGCCTTTGATAATAAGAATCAAATTCAGCAACAACTGCTGCTGCGACTTCTGCTGGCTCTCCATATTGAACAAGACGTTCAACATCATCAATCAAACGACTTCGTACCTCGTCGCGGGTAGTACTTAAGATCTCATCTATTTGATCTAAGTCAGCTGACTTTGAGATAAAAATATGAGGCCAAATATTGATTTGTTCTGCATAAGTATTAATGGTCAAAAAACTAGTGATAATAAAGATTAATTTTTTCATTCAGCAAATATAAATACTTTAAATCTTTAAGCATGGGGCGCCATGACAAAAAGTGAAAGTATTACAAATTAGCAGTTAATTTCAGGGATACAAAACCCGTACTTCACCCAATACTCATATGTTTCAGCATTACTCTCCCACCCTATCACAAAAGAGTCTCTAGGGGGGTTATTGCTCTCAAAATCTAAGCTATCAAAAGTTCCACATAAGTGCGCAAGTTCATGTAGGTAAACTGCCGTACTATGAAGCGAACCGTAGCGGTAACTTTCTTTAAAGTACAAATCAGAGAACATAACTGTATTGCCCACAAGAAATGTTGTCTTTGCAACATAATCATCGTCGGTATAGCACTGATGCTTGATATAAGCTGCTCTTCTTTTTGCACAAGCAAGGACCCAGCGAGAGAATACTAATTTTATTCTTTGCTTGGTTGAGAGTTCAGATTGAAAAAGCCTTGCCTCTTGTAATAGCTTTTTTTGAATGACATTTATCTCCTGAACAACGTCTTCGCGCATTTTGGCCAAAAAACTAGACTTCTCTGTTGAGCACTTCCGTACTTCATTATGAGGATGGAAAAAACCAATAATTGAACTGTAAGAACTAAATGACATAGAAAATAAAAGACATATAAAAAAAATTTCTTTCATTCAGATAATATACCAAGATATCACTCTTTAAAGTTCTCTTTTGCTCATATTTACAGAGGTGTACATTATTTAAACAGCTTTAAATGTAAGATTTATAACGTCCTAGTAAATTACGGCCATCTTAGAGAAAATGATTTAAGTACATACTTTTTTATAAAGGATAGAAATATGAAATTTATTATAGCTCTAACGCTTATTTTATCTAGTTTCACTACTTATGCCTCTACATGTGAGTCTTTAGTTGATGAAATGAATTATGCTCAATTACAATATAAATACCATCAAGAAACAGTTGAAATGTTCGAGGATTTACATAAGGATGCTAACCGTACAGCATGGGTTTCAAGAGGTCTTTTTACAGCTTCTTCTACAGTGCTAATTTTCACACCACTTGGTCGTGGGCTTAAATTTGTAAAAGGAAAGCTTAAACCTGTAAACTTTGGAAAAGGCTACTCTCAATTTTTAACCGCAAAACTAACCGCAAAACCAGTTGGTATCGGACTAGCTACTTTGGGAACAGTAATAACAGCATTATATCTTTCAGGTTCGGGTGAGCCACAATTTGAAGCTATAATTGATACTCTAGAAGCTTATGATAAAACGCTAGAGCATATTGATGAGCAGCGAAGACAAATTGACCTAAACTGGACTCGTTGGGAGAATATGATTAGCCTAGGCGGTAAAGCAGCCGAGCAAACAGGCAAACTCTACAAAAATGCCCTTGAATATAATGATGTTCTAAGAAGTAAAGTTCAATTTTTAGAAGAGCTTAACGCTATGGGAGCTTGCTTCCAATAAAATATCAAAGTACACTACTTTCATAACAGGGAAGTAGTGTATGCAAAAAAAGAAAGCCACAAAAAAATCTAGTAAATCTGCACAGCTTATCATTCGAAATGCAAAAAGAAGTGATGTCGCTGGCATCATGGAACTAACAGAGAGCAATTATACCGAGATGCCTCCTTATTCCCGTAAAGAAGTTACTGCCCAGATTGCAAATTTTCCTCAAGGTGTCTTTGTCGCTATATATAACGATAAAATCGTTGGTTATTGTGCAACTATAAGAATCTCTGGTGAAAAATGTTTAAAACCACATACTTGGAGGGCCATAACCGGGAACGGATTTGGGTCTACTCATGAGGAAAATGGCGATTATTTATATGGCTATGAAATTTGTGTAGATAAAAAACTTCGCCGTTTTAGAATAGGACAACGCTTCTATAATGAACGCAAAAAACTTTGTGAGTTTTTACGTTTAAAAGGAATTGTATTCGCTGGGCGCCTTCCAAAACTTAAAAGAAAACTCAAAGAAGCAGGTAGTATTGAAAACTATTTTAAAATGGTACAAGAAAACAAAATTAAAGACCCGGTCCTTGCTTTCCAATTTAAAAATGGTTTTGAAATTTTAGGACATATTAAAAATTACCTTCCATATGATAAAGATTCTATGGGCTACGCTTCCCATATGATTTGGAAAAATCCTCAGTATGAAGAAAATGCTGGTACCCAAAAAGGCAAAGGCAAGATCACAATTTCAAGTGACTTTCAATCTTCCGTCAGGGTAGCAACAGTTCAATACGGCCAACGAAGTATTAAGTCCTTTGAAGATTTTCAACAAATGGTCGAATACTACGTTGATGTTGTGGCCGATTATGAATGTGACTTTGTTGTTTTTCCGGAACTTTTTAGCCTGCAACTACTGAGTGTTGATAACGAAGAAATTCCAGCTCACGAAGCTATAGAAAAAATGTGTTCTTACACTACAAAGCTTAAAAACTTTTATAGTAAAATGGCACTTAGGTATAATGTAAATATCATCGCAGGAAGCCATCCTAAAAAGTCTAGTGATGGAAAAATTTTAAACGTTAGTTATATTTGTTTAAGAGACGGCGCCATTCATGAACAAGCTAAGCTCCATGCTACTCCAAGTGAAAAATATTGGTGGAATATGGAAGGCGGAACTGAATTAAAAGCTATACATACAGACTGTGGAACAATTGGTGTACTTATTTGTTTTGATTGCGAGTTTCCTGAACTAAGTCGTCACCTTGTAGACCAAGGTATAAAAATATTATTTGTTCCTTTCTTAACAGATGAAAGACAAGGCTATATGCGTGTGAGATATTGTGCTCAGGCCAGAGCGGTAGAGAATGAAATCTATGTAGTTTTAAGTGGCTCCGTTGGAAACCTTCCTCGGGTAAAGAACATGGATATTCATTATTCACAAAGTTGTATTTTGACTCCTTGTGATTTTCCTTTTTCAAGAGACGGAATCGCTCAAGAAGCAACTCCTAATGTAGAAATGGTTGCAATGGCAGATCTGAGAATGGATACCCTAATTGAAGCTCGAAATAATGGAACAGTTCAAGTTCTTAAAAACAGAAAGCACCATCTCTATTCAGTTCATTGGCATAACGACTAAAGAAAGACTTTGTTATTTTACCTTTGCATACTTTTTCATTAGCATTAATCTATGAAAATTTTATTATTCTTTACTCTTTTATCTTTAAATGTTCATGCTGATTTTTTACCTCAGCAAATTATTACTCCAAGTGCTGATTTAATTAAGTCTCGCGAAATTCCACTTGAGTTTAAAAAAATACAAGCAGAAATTCATGATTTATTTCTTGATGATATAAAAAATCAAAATGGAGAACTTATTGTAAATTATGATCACGGCAATCCAACTGCTAATGCTTCTGCTTCGCGAGAAGGTAATCTATGGTTTATTAAGTTCAATGGAGGACTAATTTTCCATAAAAAATTTGATTCAGATTTATATACTGCTATCTTCTGCCATGAACTTGGACATCACCTTGGAGGAACGCCATTTAAATTTCCACAATCGAGAAGACATGGATGGGTAGCCGCCGAGGGCCAGTCTGATTACTTTGCCTCAAATATTTGTTTTAAACGATACTTTTTAAATCAAGACAACGACTCATATCTTGCTGGGAAAAAAATAGAACATGAAATTCAAGAAGGATGTAAGCAAAATCACCCTACCAAACTTGATTATCAAATCTGTGTTCGAGGAGCACTAATCGCCAAAAAGGTTGGTAAATTTCTAAGAGATATAGGACGAACAAGAAGAGGTCACAGAGAGCCTATTCCGACAATAGGGACACCTGATCAAACAATTGTTCACAGTACAGTGGTTACACATCCTCTAACACAATGTCGCCTTGACACTTATTTTCAGGGTGCTCTGTGCAATCTTTATGATGGAAGAAAAGAAGAAAACTTAAATTGCAAACGAGGCCATGAAGTATATTCAGGCTCAAGGCCTCGTTGTTGGTTTCACGCGGAAAATTAATTAACTTTAGTATAATAATATTGTGGTATTCCACCTTCATCTGCACAAGAATATCTATTCTCTGATTCAAAATGAGTTATGATTAATTTTTTTCCATTAACCTTGTAATTAGCAAGTCCTTGCTCATGGACTCCGAATTTTCTCTTTTTTACAATCCCTGTCCACATTTTCACATTACATTTTACTTTATCTAATGACAGATAACCCTCAAACTGATCATCACCAACATAAGAGAATTTTCCTTTGTTTCTTTGGTCACAATTTAAAATAAAGCTAGCCCAACCTTTTGATTTTGCTTTAGCAGTCATCGTCATAGCTAAATCTTTTACAGTAAGATAAACCTTATAACCGACAAACTTTTCTTTAGAATCGAGTTTAATGACCTTGCCTGTTGTACAAACGATTTTGTTTAACAAATACTTTCCCTCAGGTATATCCGCATAAGCAAATTGAATCGAAACAAATAATAATAACAAAAACTTCATAACATCTCCTAAAAGTAATACTTATAATTTATATTAATTTTTAAATCTCTGGCTTTTTCTTTCAAGAAAGAGCCATGTCTTCTATACTCTTTCCCGCTAATGTTTTCAACCCTTGTGGCGAGGGAAAGTCCATTCTTGAACTCTTTACTTATAAATGCATTATAAATTAAATATTCTTCCGTTTTTTCAGTTCTTTGAGTTGTCTCGGGATTTGTTCTATTTTGTTCTTGTGCCCACAAAAAATGTATTCCCACTTTAAGGTCACTTCCAAAAAGTTTAGTTAAGAATAAATCGTACTGATCCGCTGGCATATCCTGAATATTCAGATCTTCAGTAAGGTTTTTCCCTCTTATTTTAGAATATGTTATCTTTATTTCATTATCGAGATAAATATACTCTAGCATTAAGTCCACACCGGCGGTAATCGCCTTTGGTATATTTACAAATTGAGTGGTGCCATCTTCATCATCTATAACAGATCGATCAATTCTTTCTGTTAAAATATAATTCTTGATTCGACTTTCATGAAATTGAATTTTGAAACTTAAGAAATCTTCAATAGAGAACAGATTATCTTGATAAGAAAAAGAAATCTCACTTACTAATGACGTTTCAGGCTTAAGCTTTTCATTAGGAATAAAATAATTATCTCTAAAAATAAAACCATCACCTGAGCTGTGAAGGCCATCAATATAAATATCTTGTACCCTCGGAGCATTAAACCCTTGTGATTGTTGTAATGAAAGAGTGGTATTCTTAGAGGTATTAAGACTCACCCCAAACTTATTTGAAACATATGATGAGTGATTTTGTGCTACATCTGAATTTATTCCATCCAAGGTATAATCATCTAAGCGACTTCCAAGCATTAATTTAAGTTCATTTGTTACTTCTTTTTCAACATGAGTATAAGCAGAGTGAAGTTGGCTTGTTCCTGTTGGATAAGATTCTAAGTCAGCATTTGATCTTTTACCATCTAGCTCATCTTTAACACTTTCAATCCCTGTGTATACATCTATTTTATACTTTAGTTTTTTATGATAATTAAAACTTGTTCCATAGGTTTTAACTATACGGCTTTCTTTCTCCCCGTCACCATTTCTTTCTTTTAATTGCTCTTGTTTATTATGGTATAAAGTGAAATTTCTTTTCCCAAATACATATTCTAACTTAAACAGCTGCCTAGTATTAATATTAGTTCCGTTAAGGCTATCTATATCTGTTGGGGGGTTTAAAGTCGGATTTATAGGAACTGTATCATCTCGTTTAAAATAATCTACAGTTAATTTATACTTAGTATTTTTATTTTTATTATAGACAAGCTTACTTGTGATATTTTGATCTCTATATGCAGAGTTTGGTAAAGTGCTCCCGTCGCTTAAAGATACATCGTCTGCATCCGTGTAGCCCGAATAGACAAAGTAGTCCCATTTTTTTGCTTGATTAAAAAATGTTAATGCTGATTTTTTAGAAAAATTAGCATCTTGCGTTCCAAGATTAATATTAAGACCTCGTTTTTTATTGTCTGAAAAAAAATCGCTTGGGTCTTTAGTCACAAATTGAACTCCTCCTCCGAGGCTAGTTTTACTGATATTAGAAAAAGGTGATTTATAGATCTCAACTGCTTTTATCAAGTCTAAATTTAAAGGAATCATTGTTGAGTGATCTGTTCGAAAAGATTGCTTCACTCCATCCACATAGATAAATATTTTTTTTGCATCTAGGCCTCTTATTTGAGGGGCTTCTGAGTTAGAACGAGGGCCTCCGGTTGTTGTTACAGAGCTCGTCTGTTGGAAAATATCATCCATAGACTCTGCCTGAGAATCTTTTAATTGCTCAGAGTTTATAGAATCAAAAGACATATTATCTTCATTAACAGCTTCAGACTCAACACTTTTGTCCTGAATAAATACTTCTTCTAGTTCTTCTGCGAAAGTCATATTGGAAAAAAGTAAAAAGATAAAAAGAGTTTTATAAAAGTTCATAAACAACCGGAATAACCACTTTCACCATTTTCATATTCAATTCATTTGGTATCGTAGGAATATCATTCATTTCTTCAACAATACTGAGAGCTGATTTATTTAATAATTCATAATCACTTTTATCAACAATATTCAGATTCTTAATTTTATTTGGCCATTCTATTTCAAAAGATATTTTCACCTTACCCTGCATCTTAAGCTTTTTTGCGACACGAGGATATTTTGTTCCTTTTTGAATTAAACTTCTTATTTCATTTAAATACTTTGCATATAAGTCATTACGTCCCTGATCTTTTACTTTTTTTACTTTTCCTACTTTCTTGATTTTTTTATCTAGTAGTTTTTTTGTCTTTTTCTGTTGTGGCCTCAAACCTTGAGAATGCTTTTTCCTTATTACATTTTCTGATTGAATATACATGGTCATTCGACTTTCAGTTTGATCTGATTGAATTTTAGAGAAGTTTATTTTTTGAACTCTTAACTGATCCGATTTTGAAATAGAAAAAAGAGCTAATCCATGTATTAGCATAGACAAAGCGAGTGATAAAAAAATACTTTTCTCTGATTTCAAGTTGCGTCCCCAAATAATGGATAGCAGCATACATAAAATCTTCGTAATTTTAAAGATTTATAGTTCTTTTTGTAATTATTGCACTTATTTAAATTAATGGATCGAGAGTAATAATATGAGCCGCTGGGAATTCTGAATAGTTCGCATCATCACCATAATCTGTCCTGATATCAATAATTATAGTTGAACAATCTCCAGCTTCAATATCTTCACTTTGAACTTTATAGCTTCTTAAATCATTGATAGACCACCACATATTTAAATTTGATTCATTATTAGTCGGTCCAGCATAGGTACAATTTGAGTCTTTTCTTAATTGATACTCTAATTGATAGCCATGTGGATCAGTCGCAAGTATAGAATCAAATTGAATTGTGTAATCTGTTTCTACTGTAATACTTGAACTACTTCCATTACCATCTGGTAATGGAGATGATGTTGAGTTTGTATTATTTTGATCTAAAATAGTTAAATTACCACCTTCAAAACTAGGCATATCTGCAGGAAAACCACCATCAGTAATATTCCATCCAATGCCTTCTAAGTTTATTTTGGCATCACGCCCTATACTATTTACTTGAGAATTACCTCCGTTAAAGGTCACGCTTGTCTGATTTGTTGTATTTTCAATCTGAACTAGCAATTGACTATAATTATTAATATCTAAACTTACCCCTAAAAACATATCTGTCATATTCGTTACATTAACGAAGTTCCAACTTGATAGAGAATCCGTGAAACCTAAAGCATTTTGAAACATCCCGCGCATATTAGTAACACTGGTCGTATCCCAGCTCTGAAGTCCAATATTAGTAATGCCTGAATCGGCAAACATAAATCCCATATCATTAACATTAGACACATCCCACGAGTCTAGAAATTGATTAAATATACTTGCGCCAAAAAACATTTTATACATATTTGTAACACTCGAAGTGTCCCAATTACTTATTCCACTTGGATTCGCGGAATAAGCATTAAAAAACATATGGCTCATATTTGTGACATTACTAGTATTCCAATTTGAGACATCAGGATTGGCCATACCTGCATTATGAAACATATAGCTCATATCTGTTACATTACTTGTATTCCAAGAAGAGGTATCGGGATTAACCGTATCAACATTGTAAAACATGTAGCTCATATTTGTGACATTCATCGTGTTCCAATTTGAGACATCAGGATTGGCCATACCTGCACTATGAAACATATAACTCATATCCGTTACATTAGATGTATCCCACCCTGAAACGTCAGGAATAACAAGCGGTGCATTAAAAAACATTTTTTTCATTGTTGTCACTGCTGAAGTATTACCACCACTAAACACTTCTAGATTAGAACATCCTGCAAAGGCACTATCTAAGTTCTTCCAACCAACATCGCCTAAGTTATCAACTGCAATCAGTTTATCTTTATCCGTTGCGGGATCATTATTAAAATACCACGCTTCAATAATTCCATTTATTGTAACGGTGTAAGTTTCTGCTACAGAATAAGCATGAGTAATATCAGAATCATTAAAAGAGGTAATTTCACTAGAAGAGCCATCACCCCAATCAACGATAAAATTATAATTATATCCATCTCTTAAGGGTAAAGTTATTGTTTCTCCAGCCGCGGCAATAGTCCATCTCGTAATAAATGGATTGTCATTAACAACAACTGTTTGGTCTGAATGTAAGTCAGGTGTTGAAACAAAAAGAGAAACAACTCCTTCGTTAAAAACAATTTCAGCTTCGGAGTTATTATTACTGAGAACAATGGAACCTTCTGGAGTAAAGCCTTTTGTAAATAATATTTTTTCAACATCATTAGAGCAATTATCACCACTGAAAACTTCTAGCTCTGTTATAAAATTACTAAACTCACTGCCACCATAGGGTAATAATAAAGAAGCATTTATCTGTGCTTCAGAAAGTTCATAGCAATTAGAGCTTAATGACTTTTTAACTACGAGTCCCTCTTCATTAGCAAACTTTGTGATCAGCTTTAGCCTGAAAGACTTAACACCTCCCTGATTGTCATAGCAAGTCGATCCCGAAGAAAGAGTCGCTGGTATTTCGGAACAAGAGTTAAGGTTAAAAGGTTGAAATTGATTTGGTTGAATAAATTTCAACTCTCTATTTCCGGGATTAATACATTTATCGTTTGATACAGTTATTGCAACTTCCGTATCTTCTCCTTCAAGAAGTGCTTTTACCGCTCCACATTTAACTTCACCTTCCATATTTGATGGACCTTTCCATCCAACAATGAAGAGGTCCCATTCTCCATTATTTAAAAGAACAGTATCTTGCCCATTTTCAAATACAGTAGAATATTTTTCTTGAGTTGAATTATTATGCCCATACAAAAGCATTCCACCGGGCATATCGATACCTGCAGCAGAAATAGCTGAAACTTTCACTTTAACTTTATCAACTGGTTTTTCTGCACAACCAATCAAAATAAAAATAAATAACAAAGTAGTAAAAAGTTTCATTAAAGTCTCATCGGCTAAAAATCTAAAATACTAAACTCTTTCAGTATACTTTAAGCCTGTTCACCATAGAAATTTCAATAAGTTATAGAATGAAATTAGGACTAAATAAATTTAATATGTCTTAAAGAGTTGGCAAGTTACTTAGCCTCTAAAATAGACCTTAATTTCAATAAGTATTGAGTCATTCGAAGCCCATAGGCCTGTCTAACTACGGAGGCAGGAACCCCAAGGCCGAAAACCTTTTTAATCATTTTTTTATCAAATTCAACAAGGTATTTAAAAACAATCTTATCACCTACTTTTGTGACCATCCTAGTACTTCTTAAAAAGTATGGGTTATCATCAGTAGTCTCAAAAACGGCAATATGAGGAAATGACAATTGAACCAACTGAGTCTTAGTAATGAAGTTTCTTCTCAGTCCTATAAAAGCATCTTCAACAAATACACTCCCTTCTTGGAGCTCCCCTTCTGTTGAAATATCATTTACTTCACTTCTCCATTTGTGATCGTTTAATGGGTTCGATACAAACTCAAATAATAATTTTTCATCAATATCAATCTCTATTTGTTTTGCAATAGTAACTGTTTCCAATGCAAATGCTTGAGTAGTAAAAAACAATGCCGTAATTAGTAATTTAATCAAAACAGCTCCTTATGTTTTTGATGAAGTACTATAAGGATAATTGCCGTGTTTCGTTTTGTAGAGTTTTTTTAAGTAAAATCGCCAAAAAGATTGATACAAGCACTAATGACGCCGCTATACCAATCCAGATTCCCTGACTTTCAAGAACAGTGTAAAAAGCTAAAAGTACTCCTAAAGGAATTCCGATTAACCAAAACACACCGACCACGACAAAAGATGGTATTTTAGTTTGCTCTAGTCCTCTTAAAATTCCTTGCAACGTAACTTGAAGTCCATCAGAGAGCTGAAACAGAGCGACAACAAACATTAATTCAACTCCCAACAAAATTACATGGGTATCTTTACTAAATAGTTTTATTAATTGTTCCGGAAAAATCACAAATACTGTACAGCTTATTGTTGTGAAAATCAGTGCTAAAATTAATGAAGCTTGAGTATATGTTTTTACTAATCTTATATCTCCTGCCCCTTTACAATGCCCTATCTTAACAGAAGATGCCCTTGATATAGATAATGGAATGATAAAAGCAGTTGAAGCGATATTGAGCACTATATAATTTGCAGCGGCACTTATCGTTCCAAATTTTGCTGCGATCATACTAATTGTCGAAAACGCCAATACTTCGAAAAATGTCATTAAGGCAATTGGAAGACTAAAGTCGAAAATCTCTTTAATAAAAGGCCATTCAACCTTGAAATAATTTATTTGTTTTAATAATGGAAACAATAGAGCAACAAACATAATCACTCGAATTGCAAATGAAGTGTATGCAAGTCCTGCAATTCCAAGTTCGGGAAAACCAAATTTTCCAAAGACTAAAATATAATTAATAACTATATTCAAAAAGACACAAACAATCGCTACTACATTAGCGTAGATTACTTTTTGCTTTGCTTGTAAAAACTCCTTTAAAACTTCGTATAAAATTGCGAAGACAAGTGACCACACAATAATATCCCAATAAATAAGCATATTACTTACTAGCAATTTTTCATAACCAAAAAACTTTATAAAGAATATTCCATAATCCAAAATTAGTGACAGAAAAATGCCTATTAAAGTGCCATAACAAATTAATGAAATTAAATAATGATGGATTTTTTCACCTCGGCCAAGTTTCACTGAAAGCTTTGGAGACACTCCAATAACAAGCCCGATACCCAATAATAAAAATGGCATAAAAAAAGCATTTGCAAGCCCAGTGGCCGCAACAGCTTCGGTTGAATAAATTGAAGCAATAAAAACATCTCCAACCATTATTAACATCATACCAAGCTGACCTAAAATAATGGGTGTAGAAAATTTTAATAATTGCTTAAAGTGAAATCTAAGATCCTGCATAAAGCTTATCAAGAGATTTTTTTATTCTTGATACCGCCTCTATTAATTGCTCATCATTAGTAGCATAAGAAATTCTAAAATTATGAGGACATCCAAATGCATCACCTGGAGTTGTCGCAACTAAAGCATCCTCTAAAAGATACATACAAAAGTCATTCACATTATCTATTTTATACTTACCTACGGACTTTCCAAGATACGCAGACATGTCTGGAAAAAGATAGAATGCACCTTCAGGTTTATTCACTTTGAGATGATCAATTTTACTAATTTCCTTAATAAGAAGATCTCTTCTTTGCTTAAAAACCGATGTCATAGATGTCACTTCATCTGATTTTTCGTTCAAAGCTGTCACTGCAGCTTTTTGAGCAATCGCATTTGCACCAGAGGTAAACTGTCCTTGAACTTTAGAGCAAGCCTTTGCAATTTCCAAAGGAGCACCAATATAACCTAGTCTCCATCCTGTCATTGCAAAGCCTTTTGATAGACCATTTACAGTTATGACTTGATTTTTAATAGATTCAAAAGCACCAAGACTAATATTCTTACCTTGAAAATTGATCAACTCATAAATCTCATCTGAAATTATATATACGTGTGGATTCTTTGCAAAAACATCCGAGAGAGCTTGTAACTCTTCTTTTGAATAAACTGTTCCTGAAGGATTACAAGGATTACTAAAAATGAATAATTTTGTTTTATCTGTTATTGCGTTCTCTAATTGCTCTGGTGTAATTTTAAAATCTGTATCTACAGAAGATTCAATTGAAACCACTTTTCCCTCAGCAAATAGCGCCATTGCTTCGTAACTTACCCAATAAGGAGCAGGTAAGATAACTTCATCGCCAGGGTTTACTAAACATAGAACAACATTCATCAAAGAATGTTTCGCACCAGTTGAAACTACAATTTGCTCTGGCGAATAATCTAGACCATTTTCATTCTTAAATTTATCAGAGATGGCCTGTTTAAGATCCTTAAAGCCTGGAACAGGTGGATAATGAGAAAAATTATTCTCAATAGCATTTATCGCCGCTGATTTTATATATGATGGTGTATCAAAGTCAGGCTCGCCTAAACTTAAACTAATAATATCTTTACCTTCATCTTGGAGATCCCAAGCAAGCTTGGCCATTTTAATTGTAGCAGACTCCTGCATATTTTTGATTCTATTTGCTATCACGGAAAAAAACCCCTTACTTAAAAGTTAAAGTCACAGGACAGTGATCAGAAACCTCTTGATATGAAACTCCAAGGTTGTATGAGCTTGTATCTTGGCACTTTACACGTTCACAGTGTGCACCAAGTTTAACACTAATTGAATTATAAGTCATGAATCTATCTGAATATAAAATATGATCTAAGGTTGAAGCTTCTTCAATATTATCCCCGCGATCCTCTCCACTCCAATATGAAGTGCAAGAAGTTTTTGTTGCCGTAGTATTTAGGTCGGTACGATAAAGTAGGCCCTGAAAATTTTGGTAATCTTGAGTTCGGTCTTGATAGCCCGTTGTATTTAAATCTCCAACAATAACAATATTCTCATAACCTTTTTGCTTAAGTTCACCGGCTATTTGTGCGATCATTTTATATTGGGCATTTCGTCTTGAGTAATTGCGTGGACCTGAACCAGCTTTCAAATGATTATTAATAAAGACTAATGTTTCAGAAGTTTTTTTATTTTTTAGATAGGCGATTAATGCAGGTCTAAGGCTTCCACATTTTTTATCAGGAGAAAATGCCAAATGTTGAGCAACACGATCATCTTCAATTAATTCACTTAATGACCATTTCGTTCTGTCATAGAGAATTCCCAGCTTTTGGCCACCACCGCCACCACATTTTGAAAAAACAAGTGAGTATTGATTAAAATTCTTTGCAATGAACTTTGCAAACTTAGCAGGGTCTGTAATTTCTTGAACACCAATTATCTCGGAATTTAAGTTTTCTATAATTTTTTCTAGTTGGTATAGGTTCGTAGAGTTATTACTCTTACCAAAGTTTCTTATATTATAAGTTGAGACACTCATTTTTGCGTAAGCTAGCTGAGTACAAACTAACATCATCCCTAAAAGTAATCGCATTTTCTATCCCTGAAAAATTAAGACTATACTTAATGAAAACAGGAAAATTTTGATTTCGCAATTACTTAATTACAACTTAATAAATTCTTAACTTAATCCGTGTCCTAGAGTCCCAAATTCTTTCTCAGTTTCTGGGTTAATAAGTGTTTCTCGATTTTTGTAAATTCGTGGCGTCGAATATAGTTTTTTCATCGCCTCCCCTTTAGGCATAATCATATAGCGGTCAGGATAAAGTTCTTTGAGTTTATTACTTATCAGCTTAGCCTTTGTCATAGGCGCATTTGGAAATAAGTGGTGCTCTGTATGGTATCCAAAGTTCATATGAACTTTTTCTAAAATAGGGTTATTGGTAACAGTAAGTGAATTAACTAAAGGATCATTAACTTTAGTATAAGGACTTATATTATGATTAGTAGAAATATAACTCATCACAGTATAGTTCTGGATTAAAAAAGGAATCAATACTAAATAAATAAGATTCGAAGCTCCAACAAAATAACAATAAGCCCCCATCATTAGGCATTGGAGAATAAATTCTACAGTTACAGCTTTATGATTCATTTTTGCCCACATTTTATTTCCAAATCTCATATAAACTTGATTTAAAAATGCTTGAAGTGAAAACCAATAGAAAAAATAAAAATAACTTCTAAGATAACCTGAACCAGGAGCTAATTTAAAAACTCTTTGCATAAATTTACTCTTTTTCCACACCATTTTTGTTGGAAAAGCATCCGGGTCTTTATAAAGAAGTTGAGTGTTTCCATGGTGAAGATAATTATGCCAAAATCTCCAATAAGTAGGACTAATTAAAAATGGTGCAAAACCAAAGAAACCAAAAAAGCTTTGAAGCTTTTTACTTTTCACAACTGAACCATGCAAGATTTCATGGGCCAAGAAAGTAGCTCCACCAGAGCAAATCCCCATAATAAGTCCTAAAATGACTTTAACAACAATAGGTAACTCGGCACTCATTACTAAATAAATACAACTCCCTATCACACCGTAAAAAAAGATGGCCCACTTAAGTCTCCATGGATCTCTTTTTAAAATATCTTTTGGTAAATGATTTGCTAATTCTTTTCTATAATCTGCAAATGAAATTAATTCTTTTTTTTCGGTCTGAGTCTCAGTGGTTTCCAATTGCTTCCCCTCTACTAATTATTACAATCTGAATATTTTTTATATAAGTATAAATTATCGTTTTTTATAAATTCTTTTACTTCTTGATAAAGCTTTTCATTTTTATACAGCGAACCTAATAATGAACAAAATAATGTCTTAGATAATTCTCCAGCAACCGTTTCATTATTTGACATATTTACAGTTGGCGAAGAGAAGTTCATTGAGTTTTTAGGTTTCCAAGAAGTGACTACATAATTAGTTTCACGGGGCCATCCTAAAAAATGTTGTTCATAATAGATTACAACTTCTTTGCCTTCGTATTTATAAAGTTCCTCTGCAAGTCCCTCATCTTTTACTGAAAATTGCGAAGTCAGCTGATCACCACTTCCTTCATCGATCGTACCTTCCCAAGTTTTCGTAAACCAAAATTTACCTTTCTTAGAAATTTTAGTTAAGTTTCCAACTCGTTTTCCGTTCGAAACTGGAAAATTCCATAAAATATATTTTGCCAGCACTAAAAGCCCCACCAAAATAAAAGGAAACAATATTCTCCACTTCCAAGACTTCATACTACTCCTTAACCGGCAACACTCATATCTGAGAACTTTATTAACGGAGTAAAAAAGCTTCTATGAGTAGAACCATGTTGAATATTACCTATTTGAGCTATGTTCTTTAGCATATTATAGAAATTTCCGGCAACCGTAATTCCCTTAATTGGCCGCAAAACTTGTCCGTTTTCCTTCAAATAACCCGAGGCAGCAAAAGAGAAATCACCTGACATAAATTTTGCACCAGAATGCAAGCCTTGCATTGAATGTATTTCTATATACTTATCTTTTAATAAATTTGATTCCTCAGTACTCCCAGAGTGAATAACAATATTCGTTCCACTAACACCTAATGCACTTTTTGAACCTCTTGCTGCTCTTGCAGTAGTATTCAAATTAAAAAAACTAGCAGTTTTTGTATTATGATAAAATGTTTTCAACTCACCTTTATCAAGTAAGCAAAGGTCTTCTTGGTCAAAGCCTTCGTCATCAAAATAATATTCAGAAAAGGCCTCTTTAAATCGAGGGGAATCAGTTATTATTAATTCTTTATGTCCTACAATTTTTCCAACCTTTTCTTCAAAAGGATTATTTTTCTCCATCGCTGCCTTACCTGAAAAGACTCCCCCAAAACATCCAAATAATTCCTCAAAGCTATCAGGAGTAAAGATTACATTATATCTCCCTGTTTCTACTGAAGTAGCATCAAGCCAGTTGAGTGCGTGTTGATAACTTTGATCAACGCAATTATTTTTATCTAAGTCATTAAATGTTTTTGCTATGCTTGAGTGATAATTCATACTCGATTTTTTTCCATCATTTATCAGTGCCGATGTATAACATGAATAATAATGGTCATTTTGAAACGTATGAGTGTTCTTTGAATTTAAATAATACTTCTCTACCGTACGCTCACTTAGTCCATTATATGGAACTGTTTGAATCCTTGAGTCTCGTTTTTTTACGTCTGCTTCCAATGCCAGTGTAAATTCTTTTTTCTCCTCAAGTGAAGTTGGATTATTAATTTTTTTTTCTTTAAGGTTTTGCTTATTTTCTAGCTTGATTGATTCAAACGGTGACTCTCCAACACAAACACTATTTTCTACCGCTTTTTTGGCCGCAAACTTTAATGCATCAACGTCCATTGACTCCGTATACGAAAGACCAACTTTATTATCTTTTATCACTCGAATTCCAATCGATGAACTTCCCGCGACATTGAACTTATCAATTGCTCCGTTCTGTGCACTTAAAGATAAGCTCTCACCTTTTGAAGAGATAACATCACATTCATCGGCACCAGCATCCTTAGCGTAAGAAATTAAATCATTCATTTTATCTAAAACTTCTTGTCTCATTACGCATTTCCTCCAACCAAAATTTGATCAACCTTCACCGCTGGTTGTCCAACTGTAACTGGAACACCACCACTGACAGAGCCACAGATACCAGCAGCAAAGTCTAGATTGTTCCCAACCATACTGATATCTTTCATTATCTCTTCCCCGCGACCAATCAAAGTTGCTCCCTTAACGGCCTCTTGAATTTTTCCATTTTTCACCATATAGCCTTCTTCTACAGAGAAGTTAAACTCTCCTGTTCCTGGGTTGACTGAACCTCCCCCCATTGACTTGGCATAAAGTCCATCTCCCATAGAACTTAATAGTTCTTCTAAAGAGTGCGGCCCTGCTTCAATGAACGTATTTCGCATTCTGGAGGCGGGTGCATATTTATATGATTCTCTTCTTGCTGATCCTGTTCTTGGATGACCTGTTTTAATATGCCCTAATCTATCACATAAAAAGTTCTCTAATTTCCCATTCTTTATCAATTGAGTTTTTTGAGTTTGCATCCCCTCGTCATCACAACTTAAACTTCCCCATAAATTATCGATCGTTCCATCATCGACGGCACTTAAGGCTTCATGAGCAATCATCTCACCTTTTTTATCCCAAAACACAGAGGCTTTTTTCTCGACAGCGGTAGTCTCTAAAGAGTGTCCACAAGCTTCATGAAAAATAACTCCTCCAAAACCATTATCAATAACTACTGGCATTTTTCCTGCTGGACATGGTTTGGCCTTAAGTACAGTTACTGCTTTTTTTGCAGTATAATCAGCAATCCAATTAAAGTCTAAATCTTCAACAAATTGATATCCACCGCGGACACCAGGATTCCAAGAACCACTTGCTTGTTCAGTACCATCTTTGGCGATCGCACTAGAACTAATACGACAATAAGGCCTGATATCATTCATATGAAGACCTTCACTGTCAAAAACTTCAACTTCTTGCCTTCGTTGTAAAAGATTAATATTCACCTGCTCAATTAAATTTGATTGTTTTCTCGTAAGATCGTTTAACTCCAAAAGTTTGGAAACTTTGTATTCTGTTGGTTTTTCTAAATTAGAGACTGCATTTATTAAAGTAGGATTAAAAGTTTTAAAACTTAACGACGGAATATTATCTATTTTTTTATTATATTGTGCTCCAAGTGTTTTGGTTAACTCCAATAAATCTTCTTTTCTAGCAGAATTAGTATATCCATATAAAGATTGAGTTCCGAATATTAAACGGATACCAATTCCAAAATCAACACCTGATTTTATATCTTTAACTTTTGAAGAGTTTATAGCAATCGAATCGACAAAGTTTTTTTCTATAAAAATATCACAAAAATCCGCACCTAAGCTTAACCCTTGAAATATTACATCTTGAGCTATTTTTTGATCTAGCATCTTCACTCCTAATAAATATTAATGTATATCAACTGATACAAAATAATTCATACTAGGATAAAAAAATGCGCTTTAAAAGTATAGGGATAATGTGCGGTTCTTCAGAAGCATGCTCAGACAAACTAAAACACTTTGCTTTTACCTTAGGGGAGCATTTAGCTAATAATAAAATTCGTATGATCTATGGTGGTGGTGCTAAAGGCCTTATGAATCAAGCTGCCAACGGTGCTCTTTCAAAAAATGGGGAAGTTTATGGTTACATACCAGAGTTTATGACTCAGGTAGAATGGCAACACAAAGGCTTAACTCAACTTATTAAAACAAAAGATATGGATGAGCGAAAAACTCTAATGATGACAAAATCAGATGCTACTATTTTTCTTCCAGGGGGAAGTGGTACTATGGAAGAGTTTTTTCAATGGCTGGTTTGTAAAAGACTAGGTCAATACACAGGCCCACTTATTTTATTTAATATAGATGATTATTATGACCCACTAGTAAAATTACTAGACAATATGGTGAAGGAAAAATTTCATTCTCAAAAGCATGCACAAATGTACCATTTTTGCGAAACTCTAGAACAAATGGATGAAGTGCTAAGAACCTATGAAGACTGGCCTGAAGATGCAATAAAGTTTGCGCCTGTTAAATAATTTGTAAAAATTATATTCATTTTTTCATCTATGTTTAAACTTTAAACACTTTACCACTCTACAAATCACCGAATTCACATACAAAAAACTGGCATGCTACTTGTAACTATAATTCCCAGAAAGGGAGTACAAAATGAGAGTATTAGAAAGGGAAAATTTACAATTAGCAATAGGATCTGTGATCGTATTATTGTTTCTAGTTTTTAAAGGAAACATGGCCTACGCATCAACAAATATTACTTGCGAGACCAATTTTGGAGAAAAGTCTTTTACCATTGAAGATAACTCTGTGGCTTTTCATCAAGATAATATTGATGGAAGAAGTATTTCTTCGATAGGAGAAGCAAAATCGCAAAAAACGCACACAGGTTTTAAAAAGACGATGTATCTGAATGGTAACAAACATTATATTTACATCCACAATCTTGAAAAACTAAGCAGTAATAATGATTTTTTGGCCATAACCTCCCCCAAAGGCCATAAAATGACTTACCCGATCAATTGTAATATTGCTCAGTAAGTTAAAAACGAGACCGGTATTTCCCCAACCGGTCTCTTTTATTTTTCCACAACATCTGCTATTTTCTTTAAATTCAACAAATCAAATTAAGGAAGCAGCAAAGTGGAATACAATCACCAATCGATCGAACAAAAATGGCAAAAATTCTGGGACACAAATGAGACCTTCAAAACTTTAGATGATCGCTCGAAACCCAAATATTATGTATTAGATATGTTTCCCTATCCATCAGGAGCAGGACTTCATGTCGGCCATCCTGAAGGGTACACTGCGACTGATATTCTCGCCCGCTACAAAAGAATGCGTGGGCATAATGTCCTTCATCCAATGGGTTGGGATAGCTTTGGTCTGCCAGCTGAGAACTATGCAATCAAAACAGGAACTCACCCTGAAGAGACCACACAAAAAAATATTCAAACTTTCAAGCGACAACTAAAAAGTCTCGGCCTGTCTTTTGATTGGTCACGAGAAGTCGCAACTTCTAGTGTAGATTATTATAAATGGACTCAATGGATTTTCATTCAACTATATAATAAAGGTCTTGCTTACGAAGATGAGATGCAAGTTAATTGGTGTCCTGAATTAAAAACCGTTCTGGCCAATGAGGAAGTTGTAAATGGCAAATCCGAAGTTGGTGGCCATCCTGTTATCAGAAAACCAATGAAACAATGGATGCTTAAAATTACAGAGTATGCAGAAAAGCTTCTTGAGGATTTAGATGAGCTCGACTGGCCTGAATCAGTAAAAGAAATGCAAAGAAATTGGATCGGAAAAAGTGTTGGTGCTGAAGTGAGTTTTAATACTGAGTCTGGTGATAAAATCGATGTGTTTACAACAAGAGCTGATACTCTTTTTGGTGCGACATATATGGTTCTGGCTCCAGAGCATGAACTTGTTTCAAAATTAACAACACCTGATCAAAAAAATGATGTAGAAGCTTATATTGAAAAAACAGCTCTTAAAAGTGACTTAGAAAGAACCGAACTTAATAAAGAAAAGTCAGGAGTCTTCCTAGGCTCTTACGCCATCAATCCAGTAAATAACAAAAAAGTTCCTATTTATATTTCAGACTATATTCTTGCGACTTATGGTACAGGTGCAATCATGGCAGTTCCTGCTCATGATCAAAGGGACTATGAATTCGCTAAAAAATTTAATCTTGAAATTATTCCTGTATTGGAAGGTGGTGACATTGAAACCGAGGCACACACAGGGGAAGGTAAACATATTAACTCTGATTTCTTAGATGGTCTTGGAAAGGATGAGGCCATTTCCAAAATGATTCAATGGCTTGAAGATAAAAAGCTTGGAACAAAGAAAATTAATTATAAATTACGTGATTGGCTCTTCTCTAGACAAAGATACTGGGGAGAACCGTTCCCTCTTTTAAAAGATGCTGAAACTGGAAAAGTTGTAAGATGCCTTGACCCCCATGAATTACCAGTGACTCTTCCAAATGTAGAAAAGTATGAACCATCTGGAACTGGAGAATCACCATTGGCGACGATTGATGAATGGTTATACTTTACTGACTCTGTATCAGGAAAAAAAGTTAGAAGAGAAACAAACACCATGCCTCAATGGGCCGGTTCTTGTTGGTATTATTTAAGATTCATTGATCCTAAAAATACAGAACGGCCATGGGATGAGGACTTAGAAAAATATTGGATGCCAGTTGATTTATATATTGGGGGAATGGAGCACGCAGTAATGCACCTTCTCTACGCAAGATTTTGGCATAAGGTTTTATTTGACCTAGGCCTAGTATCGACTAAAGAGCCATTTAAAAAATTGTTTAACCAAGGAATGATTTTAGGAACCGATGGCGAAAAGATGAGTAAATCTCGAGGAAATGTTATCAATCCTGATCAAATCGTAGAAGATTTTGGAGCTGATACTTTAAGAGTCTATGAAATGTTCATGGGGCCACTTGAAAAAACTAAACCGTGGTCTATGAATGGAGTAAAAGGTGTTTATAATTTTTTAAACAAAGCTTATAAAACTTTTTTTGACGACTCTTTATATACAAAAGATAGTGATGAAACGATTAAACTTCTTCATCAAACAATCAAAAAAGTAACATCTGATATTGAAAACATTAAGTTTAATACTGCTATTTCACAAATGATGATCTTCACAAACCATTGTTCAAAAACAAAAAGTTTTTCTAAAGAAACTGCTAAAACTTTTGCTCAAATCATTTCACCCTTTGCTCCACATTTCGCTGAAGAGCTTTGGATAACTACTGGACAGACTGAAACTATTACTTATGAGTTTTGGCCACAATATGATGAAAGCTTAGCCAAAGAAGATTTAATAACAATGGCTGTTCAAATTAATGGAAAAACAAGGGCTACTTTTGACGTTGATGCTGAAATCTCAAAAGAAGATTTCTTTTCATTAATAAAGTCTGATGAAAAAATCAAAAGCTATATTGATGGAAAAACTATCATTAAAGAAATTTTTGTTCCTAAAAAAATATGTAATATTGTTGTTAAATAAAAAAGGGAAGCCGAACGCTTCCCTTTTTGTAATGTTTCAAAACTATTTAGTTACCATCGACCACCATTACATAAACGGTTTCTTGGATTACATCTAGGAACTGGATGTCCATAACGTGGTGGAACCGGCCTTACATGTCTTCTGATTGGTGTATATCTTCGAGGTATGTATCCTCTATAACGAGCACCTATTCGATAATTATTAAAAACATTCAATCCCACTTCAACACAAGCAAGGCCATAAAAAGATCTAAGAGCGCCTGAAAGAATTAACGAATCACAACGATATCTTGCGGTCACACAAGCATCGACTCTATTAAGACCTTGAACTCTATAATTACCGTGGATATACCCTGTTCCATCAACAAGTAGCATTGTACAAGTATCAAAAGCATTAGCACTTATAGACATAAAACTTGTCATGAATAAGACGATTAGTAGTTTTTTCATTTCTTACTCCAATAAAAAAATTATTGGTGGTAAAGTACACTGGAGTGGTAGTACTGCGCAATGCAACGTGTAAAAACTACTACTTTCTCATTTTCTTAATAATAATTTCAACTACTTCGGGGTTTAGTAATGTTGATGTATCACCAAGTTGATCTAAGTTTCCTTCATGAACTTTACGAAGTACTCTTCTCATTATCTTACCCGATCGAGTTTTTGGTAATCCCGGCACGACAACTAGCCCATCTAGTTTTGCAATGGGCCCTATTTGTTTAGTAATTTCTAAGTTAACTGACGATAAAAGATCATCATCACTCTTAGATTCATCTCCAATAACAAAAGCAAATAATCCCTGTCCTTTTATATCATGTGCAAAACCAATCACAGCTGATTCAACAATTTGTTCATGTTCATTAATAGCATCTTCGACTTCAGCTGTTCCGATTCGATGACCAGACACATTTATTACATCATCCACTCTTCCGGTTATTCTATAATTCCCAACCAAATCTCGCTTCGCCCCATCGCCTGTAAAATATTTTCCCTCGTAAGTTGAAAAATAAGTTTGTAAGTATCTTTCGTGATCACCATAAATTGTTCGCGCCATACCAGGCCATGGAATAGAAATACATAAATTCCCCTCTGCCTCTTGCTCCTCAATGACTCGCCCTTCATTATCCACAAGTTCAGGTACAATACCTGGCAGTGGAGTCGTTGCTTGGCATGGTATTGATGGAGTTATCCCTGCCATACTCGAAATCATGATCCCACCAGTTTCTGTTTGCCACCATGTATCCACAATTGGACAAAGCTCTTTTCCAATTTTTGTATGATACCAATGCCAAGCTTCTTCATTAATGGGCTCACCCACTGTTCCTAAAACTTTAAGTGAAGATAAGTCTGCCTGATCGACAAACCTTTCATCACAAGCCTGAAGCGCTCTTATGGCGGTTGGTGCTGTATAGAAATGAGTTACTTTATATTTATCTATAACTTGCCAAAACCTTCCAGCATCAGGGAAGGTAGGTATCCCTTCGAACATAACTTGGGTGGAGCCATTAAGCATGGGCCCATAAGCGATATATGAATGTCCTGTGATCCAGCCAATATCAGCGCTACACCAAAAAATATCATTATCGTTTGCCTGGAAAACATTTTTATAAGTTTCTGCCGCCCAAGTCATATAACCCGCAGTTGTATGTAGAAGTCCTTTTGGTTTTCCGGTTGAACCTGAAGTATATAAAATGAAAAGTGGATCTTCTGCGTTCATCACTTCTGGTTCGCATTCACTCCCTGCACTATCAAGAAGTCCATTCAATTGTTTAAATTCAGAAGAACTTTTTTTATTTGTTCGTTTAAGAACAAATGTATGTTTCACACTCTTACAAGTTTCCAAGGCTTCTTTGGTGATTTCCTCAAGAGGTATTGTTTTATTTCCTCGAGGACCTTCATTTACTGTCACCACAACCGATGCTTCACAATCATTAATGCGTTCACTTAAAGCCTTTGCAGAAAATCCTCCAAATACAACAGAGTGAATAGCGCCAATACGAGCACATGCAAGAACACCAAATAAAAGCTCTGGAACCATGGACATATAAAAACAAACTCGATCACCTTTTTTAACATCATGATCTTTTAAAACATTTGCGAACTTACAAACATTTTCTAGTACTTCTTTATAGGTAAAAGTCTTAATCGGCTCCGCAGGATCATTAGGTTCCCAATGAATAGCAATTTTGTCTGGATTCTTTTTAACATGCCTATCAAGTGCATTGACTGTAATATTTAATTGTCCATCTTCAAACCACTTAATATTCCCCTTGGAAAACTCCCCTGTAAGTACAGTCTCTGGCTCCTTAAACCAACTAAATAAACGAGACCTTTTCATCCAAAAATCAAAATTATTTGATAAGCACTCTTTTGAAAATTGGTCATAGGTATCTTTTGAGTCAACTCTAAGATTCATTTATATTTCCTTTGGTTTAATTAAAACCAATATTCTATGTCCTATAAAGCACTGACTAAAGACATGGAGCAGTATAGTTTTTACAAAACTATTGTTCGAGTCTCAAAACCCTGATAATTACAGCCCCAAATATTTATCAAGGATCTATAATGAAAACACTAATGATGAGTCTATTTTTAATTTTTTCTGGCTTTGCAATGGCAAATACTGCAACGATCCAGCTTAATTCGGGAACTGAAATGGAATGTTCCGAACTTAAAGGATTAAGACAATCAATGGAAAAATTCACTCAAATTAGACTTCACGAGCAAGAAATTAGCCAAACAGAGGCAATTGAAATCATGTATGAAATTGCAGAAGAATTTACAGCTTACAATGAGCGTTGTGCAGAGATTGCAGAATAAATTCTCGAGGGAACCATAAAATGAAAATATTATTATTACTTTTATCATTCTGTTTTAATTCTTTCGCTACAACTGAAAATATTAGTATTCAAATTTTTTCAGGCCATGAGATGTCATGTTCAGAAATAAAACCATTTCAAAACTATCTCTTAAAGATGAACCGACTAAGAGTTCAAAATCAAGAAATTACTCATCTGGAAGCACAGAAATTTGAAGCAGATATTCTACAAGAGTTTGGTGAATATATAGACCAATGTGATGAGCTTAAAAAATAAGTTCCTATTTTTCCTTCTGCTTTCTTCTTTTTCACAATTAAGCTTTGGAAACTTTGTAATTTCTAAGAACGTGTATCAGAAGATGCATTTTTCTTCTCTTTATATTGAAGACGGAGCACTTATATACAATGTTGATTATAAATCTATTCGCTCTCTAGTCCCACAAATTGAGAAATTATATGATATAAAACTCAAAGATAGAGGCGAAGCTCATATTACAGTGATCACTCCTCCGGAAGCGCAGGGCTGGTTTACTGATCATAGAGGGATTAACTACTATATCAGTGCAATGGAAATCCATCAAAAGTACTCTTCCGTTATACAAGATGCTAGCTTTAAAATAGAATGCTTGGGTAGTCTCAAAGAAAGAGCAAATCAAGTTTTTTACCTTGTTGTTTCATCTCCTGAGCTTATAGCTATACGTAAAGAAATACTGGATGAACTAAAAAGAAGAGCGATGTTTACAGGTACAAAGACAAATTTTAATTATAAAAATTATTTTCCACACATCACTATAGGCTATATCGACTCAAATATTCATTCAAAGCCTAAGAATATTAATACATGTTCAAATATACAAAACATC
Source organism: uncultured Oligoflexia bacterium (assembly GCA_950061135.1). Lineage (GTDB taxonomy): Bacteria > Bdellovibrionota > Bacteriovoracia > Bacteriovoracales > Bacteriovoracaceae > CATLVU01. The sequence goes on along the minus strand of CATLVU010000001.1, from coordinate 53,619 downwards.
AAGTTTTTGGATTAATAGATGCTAGTTCAGGGTCTATCAACAGATGAATATGAAAAACTCGTCCTTGTATTACAAGAAGCAAATATTCCATTTGAAACCAAAGTAAACGAACCTATAAAGCTAAGTGACGACCCTAATGAGAAACCTTTGGAATATCACCAAACAACAAGAGTTAGCACTCATATTCTAGCGTTAGAATTTGACGATAAACATTTCGAGCAAATGAATACTGATATTAGACTAAAACTTCTAAACTTTGGTATTTCAAGTGAAGTACCTGAAGGTTTATTTGAAGAGGAGCAAAGCTCGGAAGCTTTCTTAAAGCCTAAGAAGAAAAAGATGATAGAAAAATTGCAACCACTTAAGCGCCCTTTTTTTATTATTGTAACATGTTTTTATTTTTACTATCTGATTCAAAACAATTTTGGTGTTAAGTGATCTTGCTTTCAATTATTATTCCAACTTTTAACGAAGAAGATAATCCCTTTTTTATAAAAACATTGGCCAATTTATCTTCTATCGAAAACATTGAAGTTATTATCGCTGATGGTGGTAGTAAAGACCAAACTCAAAGTCTTGTAGCGCAATACAGTTTCCACTTTTTTTCTCAAGAAACCTCTAGTAGAGCTGCAAGGATTAATCTAGGTATTCTTAATGCTCAAGGTGCGATCATATTATTACATCATCCCAGAAGCATTCTAGAGATTCAAGGGATAGAAAAGCTTAAGAGTTTTACAAAAGATAAAGTATGGGGAGGCTTTACTCACCGTTTTGACATTCAACATCCTCTTCTCAAATTTACATCATGGTATTCTAATAATATTCGACCTCGCTGGAAGAAAATCATTTACCTCGATCATTGTATTTTTTTTACGCGTGAAACAAGTAAGGATATTTTCCCGATAAGCGAAGTCGATATTTTTGAAGATACAATCATAAGTAAGCTCCTCTACCAAAAACTTGGGTCACCAATAATACTTCCTTATCATTCAACAACTTGGGCCATACGCTTTATTAAAAATGGAGTGGTAAAACAGGCAGTTTTGAATCAATATCTAAAACTTTGTTATTACCTTAAAATTGATCACAAAAAAATGAACCAACAATACGAAAAAAATGCAAAGTTAAATTCAAAATACAAAGATCTTTAAGCTTTTAATTTGTAGAAGAACAACTCGCTCCGCCAAGAACACAAAACTCAGCACAAAATCGATGATTCAAATATACTTTATCTTCAGATTCTTTTAATGATTGCCCCATCACAAACTTATCATCATAGGCCAATAACGTGCATGGCATGACTACAGGCTTTTGTTCCCCCTTCCTTTTAACTATCATCCTCTCGGTTGCACACATTTGCTGCGCTGGAGATTTATCTAAGATATTCCAACAGTCAGTCGTGATCTCTGGAACATCTCTTCCTGATAACATCTCTGGAAAAACTACTAATTTCTCCGCAAGATTTATCTTTATTCCATAGTCACTTAAAGCTTTCTCATGCCCTATAATCGACTCCTCATGAGTTTCAGTTAGTAAAGATCGACTGGCAAGTGAGAGATTAAAACCGTTCTCATTGAGCCATTTCAATTGTTCCATCGTTCGGCTAAAAGCTCCCTCTCCTCTTTCTGCATCATGTATTTCTTCAGTAAAATGATCCAGCGACACTCTAAGATGTAGCTTGTCGTGATACTTTTCTTTTAGTTCCAAAAGTGCTGCCTGATGTCTTTTCAGAACACGATTTGCATTAGTCAGAACTAAAACTTCTAGGCCAGACTTTAGAATAAGGGTTAAAACCTTTATAATATAAGGATTTAAAAATGGCTCGCCTCCCGTTAAACCGATCATTTTGACAGGAAGTTTTTCTTTAGAAATTTCATCTAGATAAGCGGCCACTTCTTCGTCTGTGATATATGAAAGTCTATCATTTTTTGGAGAAAACTCGATATAACAATTCTTACATTCAAGGTTACATAAAGTACCAGTGTTAAACCACAATGTTTCAAGACCTGTTAATTCAACATAAGCCCTTTGCTCCCCCTTAGCAGTTATTTTCATATCTTGAAATTTTTGATTATTCATATTAACAACAACTCCCAAGCTCTGATGCACCCTTTGTATGTACTCCTCTGAAAGGGTTTTCTTTTCCACAACCTGGAAAAATTCCATAATGCTTATCAAAGCTTCCTATGAATTCAAAATGCTCTTTTAGTCTCGTTTTCTCCAACATCAAAAATGTATTACCACACACAGGCTCGATCTTTCCTGTTTGAAATACATGTCCCTGATCTAACATAAAAGCGTTTGGATAATCAGGGTTTGTTCCTTTGTAGATAACGGCCTGACCGTAGTCTTCACAGTCGCCTTCTAGCTCATCAAGTTTAAACAGACGATATGTAACAGAGTAGAACTCATAACCCTTAAGTTTTTTTTCTAATTCTTTATTTTCAATTGTAATTGGCGCAACCTCAACCACTCGAGGATCTGTAAAGCCTGCTTTTTTAGAAAAGTGAATAAAGTCATTCCAGTACAACGCACCTCCTAAGCACTCGCCATAAATTACAGAATCTTGGGCCAAGTCTTTTGGAATTCTTTTATCAACATAAACATCAGAGAAATACATTTCTCCCCCTTGTTTTAGCAGTTTATAACAATCTGCTAGCACTTTTTGTTTATTAGTCGAAAGATTAATTACGCAATTAGAAATTATTAAATCCAGCGAATTCTCAGAAATATTCAGCTGATCGAGTTTTTCAATTTCACCTTTTTTAAATTCAACATTTGCTTTTTCATATCCAAACTTCTTAGTGTGATAATCAATATGCTCATTAGCAACAGCTAATTGTTCATCTGTCATATCAACACCAATTACATGGCCATCCTCACCAACAAGTTTACTTGCTAAATAGCAATCCCTTCCACTTCCAGAACCAAGATCTAACATTTTTAGCCCTTTAAGATCAGTTGGAATAGTAAGACCACAACCATAGTACTTTATAAGTACTTCATCATGAATTTCGCTCAGAATTTTCTTGATTTTCTCTGGATATTCAAAAGCTGTACAACAGGCATTAGTCTTTAAATCTGAAGAGGTGGATAGCTCTTTTCCATAATAATCCTGAACTGATTTTGTAGTGTCTTGCATGAGATTCCTTTTGTAATTTAATTCGTAGAACTTAGCATTTTTGTGACATAAGTACCAAGTTGTCCTGACAAAAACGAAAAAGCCGGCGTAATACCGGCTTTCGTTATACTTCTAAGTTATTGATTTTTCCAAAAGGAAGCGTGTACCCTACGTACCCTATGAGCCACAAGCAATGCAATCATCTGGATTATCAAGAGAACACATCATTGCTTCTTCCGCACTCATATCTTGCGCGGTTGGCGTCTTAGTCTTCTCATCATCACGAACTGTAAACTTAATCGCATCACTAGCTGCTTTAGTTCTTAGATAATACATTCCAGTCTTAAGTCCTGATTTCCAAGCATGAAAATGCATTGAGCTTAATTTACCCATGTTCACATCTTGCATATGAATATTTAAAGACTGAGATTGATCAATATAGGCAGCTCTATCTTTGGCCATATCGATAATTGTTTTTTGCTTAATTTCCCATACCGTTTTATAAAGATCCTTAATCTCCTGAGGAATGCTTTCAATTGCTTGGATTGAACCATTATGCTTAATAATCTGGTTCTTCATATTGTCATTCCAAAGATCTAATTTAATAAGGTCTCTAATCAAAAACTTATTAACAACTGCAAACTCTCCAGAAAGAACACGTCTTGTATAAAGGTTTGAAGTGAATGGTTCAATACACTCATTATTTCCAAGAATTTGAGATGTTGAAGCAGTTGGCATTGGAGCTAATAATAAAGAGTTTCTAACACCATTTTCTTTTATCTTAGCTTTTAGCTCAGTCCAATTCCAGCGATCTGAAGGAGTTACTCCCCACATATCGTATTGTAAAATGCCTTGAGAAACAGGTGATCCATCAAAAGAGTCATATGCACCTTGCTCTTTTGCTAAATCACAAGAAGCTGTTAGAGACGCAAAATAAAGAGTTTCAAAAATTTCACTATTTAACTTTGCAGCCTCATCGGAATCAAATGCAATTCTAAGTTTTGCAAAAGTGTCCGCAAGACCTTGAACACCAATACCAATTGGACGGTTTTTCTTATTTGAATACTCAGCCTCTGGTACAGGATAATAATTAAGATCGATAATCTTGTTTAAGTTCTTAGTTACCTTATAAGTTACGTCAAAAAGTTGCTTGTGATCGAAAGCTCCATCTTGAACATACTTTGGTAGTGCTAAAGATGCTAAGTTACAAACCGCAACTTCATCTTTACTTGTGTATTGAATAATCTCAGTACAAAGATTCGAAGACTTAATTGTTCCTAAGTTCTTTTGGTTTGATTTTTCATTAGCTGCATCTTTATAAAGCATGAATGGCGATCCCGTTTCAATTTGAGATTCTAAAATTTCAAACCAAAGCTTTCTTGCAGGAATAGTCTTTTTCGCTCTTCCTTCCTTTTCATACTTTAAATAAAGCTCTCTGAACTCTTCTCCGTAAGAATCACATAATCCTGGAGACTCATGTGGACAGAACAGCGACCAATTCTCTTCTTTTTCAACTCTTTCCATGAATAAGTCATTGATCCAAAGAGCGTAAAATAAATCTCTAGCTCGAAGTTCTTCCTTTCCATGATTTTTCTTCAGCTCTAAGAAGTCTTCAATATCGGCATGCCATGGCTCAAGATAAATCGCAAATGATCCTTTACGCTTTCCACCACCTTGATCAACATATCTTGCTGTATCATTAAAAACTCTTAGCATTGGAACGATACCATTAGAAAAGCCATTGGTTCCCTTAATAAAAGTACCTTTCGCTCTAATATTATGAATAGAAAGTCCGATACCTCCGGCCGACTGACTGATTAATGAACACTGCTTAAGTGTATCGTAAATCCCTTCGATTGAATCGTCTTTCATTGAAAGCAGAAAACACGAAGACATTTGTGCTTTATTTGTTCCAGCATTAAAAAGTGTTGGAGTTGCGTGAGTAAACCATCCTTCACTTAAAAGGTGATAAGTTTCAATCGCCTTATCAATATCTTCTCCATGAATTCCAAGAGCAACTCTCATAAGCATATGCTGAGGTCTTTCAACAATTTTTCCATTCACTTTTAAAAGATATGATCTCTCAAGTGTCTTAAATCCAAAATAGTCATACTCATAGTCTCTTGAGTAAGCGATCTCTCTTTCAATTCTCGATTTAAACTCAATACTTAAATCGTAAATACTTTTAGAAATCAAAGACATATTTTCTTTAGTCTTTGGGTCAATATGATTATACAAAGTAGCTACTGTTTCAGTGAATGAATCACTAGTTTTTCTATGTAAGTTTGCTACCGCAATTCTTCCAGCAAGCTTAGAAAAATCTGGATGCGTACTTGTCATATAAGCAGCAACTTCTGCTGATAAATTATCGAGTTCTTCAGTAGTGATTCCATCAAAAAGCCCTTGAATAGTTCTTTTTGCAACCTCCATTGGGTCGATAAATGCGCTGTTTAGGCCGTACGTTAACTTTTGAATCCTGTGTGTGATTTTATCAAATTGTACAGCTTCTTTTTTTCCTGATCGTGTAATTACAAACATTATGTGTCCCTCCTAGAAATCCATATCTAAATTAAAATCAAATCCGCCATCACCTTTTACAGAGTTCATAACACCTGCTTTTTGGTATTCAGCAACTCGCTTTTCAAAAAAGTTTGTTTTTCCTTGAAGGGAGATAAGCTCCATCCAATCAAATGGGTTGTTGGCGTCATATAAAGTAGAGCATCCAAGCTCAAGTAAAAGTCTGTCTGCAACAAACTCAATGTATTCTTTCATCTGGTCAGAGTTCATACCGATTAATGAAACAGGTAAAGCTTCTGTTATAAATGCTTTTTCGTATTCAACTGCTTCGTGAATTAATTGCTTAACAGTTTCCTCTGATGGCCTGTCTTTTAAATATTTAAACAGAAGACAAGCAAAATCAGTATGAAGACCTTCATCTCTTGAAATTAATTCATTAGAGAATGTAAGCCCTGGCATTAAACCACGCTTTTTAAGCCAAAAGATTGAACAAAAACTTCCTGAGAAGAAAATTCCCTCAACCGCTGCAAACGCTAGTAGCCTTGTTGCAAAAGTTGCATCGTCGCTATAAATCCACTTTAACGCCCAATCGGCCTTCTTTTTAATACATGGAATATTATCAATAGCTTTGAATAAATAATCTTTTTCTTTTGGATCATCTATATATGTATCAATTAATAACCCATAAGTTTCCGCGTGAATATTCTCCATTGCGATTTGAAAACCATAAAATGATCTTGCCTCTGGAATTTGAACATCGTTGTAAAAACGAAGCGCTAGGTTTTCATTAACAATACCGTCACTTGCAGAGAAAAAAGCTAAAATATGTTTAATATAATGCTTTTCATCATCGTTAAGTTTTTTCCAATCATCTAAATCTTGATAAAGATCGATTTCTTCTGCTGTCCAAAAAGACGCCATCGCCTTTTTATACATCTCCCAGATGTCTTCATACTTAATTGGAAACAAAACAAAACGATCATTACTCTGGTCGAGCAAGGGCTCTTTAACTGACATGCACTTCTCCTTAAATCCGTCTATGGGTTGTGTGTGTAAGAGGATTTTTATTCAAAAATTATTATTCGTTGTTAGCTAATTACAGAGTAAGAAAGATTCCGTATTCGGGCCATAAAAAAAATCTTACAATTTATAATTTTTTAGCATATTTTGTTGTTTTGCTTTGCGGTGAAGTTGCAAGCATACTATATCTTGTATGGGCAATTCTGAGTAAAATAGTATTTATTGAAAAAGTAAAAAAGATGTATTTATAATCAAAGGTATTATGTTTAACACAAAATTTTTTCTTACAGTCGGCTTATTTATTTTTTTGATTTTTGAGATCATTAATTTCAAAAATTATATAGATACAGAGTTTATTCCTAAAAACTCTCCTCTTAAGACCCAATTGAATTTATTTTTAAACGGTTATTAAAAGATCAAAAAACAAGAATTTAAAATAGTCATCAAGCCACCGGCAACTACAGGGATTGTAAAGTTATCATCAATATTAAAAGCGCTTAATAATTCTGCCACTGCACCTGCGATAGCGGCTAGTAAGGCAAATGGAATAAAGGCTTCCTCTGTAAAATCAAAAACTCTACAATAAAAGATAACGACAAAGAAACATACAACAAAACAAGCAATGGTTCCTTCTAATGTCTTGTTTGGGAATATACGTCCCTTGCTTAGATAAACCCCAACAATTGAGGCAATGGGATCAGCAAAAATCAAAAAAAGAATTGAAATAACTGCTATATGTTCGTTATACAAAAAACAGCTCAAAGCAACGCCTAAAGCGTAAAACGGTATTCCTGAAAAACTATCGATCTCTGATCTTCTCATTATGGGCATAAAAAAAGACTGAAATCTTTTATTTAAGCGTTCATTTGCTTGTCTTTTAAAATCAAAAAAGAAACCTACTAATGAAAAAGCAAAGGAGAAAATACCAAGGTACAATAGCTTTGCATCCCATACAAAATACGGAATGAGCAACATTATCCCCGCCAAAGCATGCCAAAAACGCCTTGCTAAGTGAATTTCTGATCGTTTTTTTACCATAATACCTGTCATTAAATTTTTCCAGTCCCCTTAAATAACTAATTTATAATAAAGTTTCAATATTTTCATAGAGTATCTGTGAAAGGCCATCTATAATAATCAAATGAATAATAATGACGAAAAACATTCAAATACACCACAGATATGGGCCATTGGTGGCGGCAAGGGAGGAGTCGGGAAAAGTCTTGTCACGGCAAACACCTCAATCTGCCTAGCTCTACTAGGCCATAAAGTTGCAGTGATTGATTTAGACCTAGGCGGTGCAAATCTCCACACATGCTTGGGAGTTCCTATCCCTGAGAAAACGCTTTCTGATTTTGTAACAAAACAAGTTGATGATATTAGAGAACTCTTAACGCCCACACCTATTGATAATTTAAAAATTATTAGTGGGGCGCAAGACGCTCTTGGTATAGCGAACCTTCAAAAAGCCCAACAAATTGAAATTTTAGAAGGACTTAAAAGCTTAGATGTAGATTATATCGTTTTTGACTTAGGGGCTGGTACTACCATCAACACATTAGACTTTTTTATTAACGCAAATTTAGGTATTTTAGTTGCCCTTCCCGAACCGACTTCGATAGAAAACACTTATCGTTTTTTAAAGTCTGTGTTTTTTAGAAAACTAAAATCACTAATTGATAACCCTCTTGTTGACGAGCTCATTAATGAAACAATGAATGCGAAACTAGCAAGCGGCAGTCCATCTCCGGCGCAACTTATAGATCAAATTTCGGAACAAGATTCAGAGCTTGGCGAAAAAATTCGTAACGAGTTTAAAAACTTCACTCCCCAGCTTGTTATTAACCAAGTTAGAACTCCACATGATATTGAAATTGGAAACTCTATAGTGACTGTTTCAAAAAGATATTTTGATCTGGATATGAACTTAGCAGGAACACTGGATTTTGATGCTAGTGTTTGGCAGTCAGTAAAGAATAGAAAGCCTCTATTAATGGAATTTCCTCAATCAAGACTTGTTTATAACTTTGAAAAACTCATCAATAATTTATTAAAAAATAAAGGCCAATAAATGAATCAATCTTATTATAAGATCTTAGGTATCAATGAAGACGCTAGTCATACTCAAATAGAACAAGCATATAAACGTACTATAAATACCTACTCTGATGATGTTGCGATGTATTCAATCGCTTCACCGGAAGAATGTGAAAACATTTTAAAAGAAGCAGAGAAGGCATTTTTTATTTTAAGCGATGAAGAGAAAAGACAACAATACGACGAAGCACATGGCTTAAATAAATTTGCAAATAAGTTATCCGCTCAAAAAGAAGTAACAAAGCCAACTCCTATAAATAAGGGCTATGAGCTGGATTTCAAAACCAATCAAGAGTTTGAAGAAGAGATTGCAAATACTACCATTTTTACAGGAGAGCTTTTAAAAAGAATTCGTGAATATAAAGGTATGAGTATCGAACAGATGGCAGACCTAACTAAGATTTCAAAAACAAACCTTAGAGGAATCGAAGCCGAAAAATTTGATCGTACACCTGCTGATGTTTACCTCAGATCTTTCGCCTATCAATATGCTAAAACTCTAAGATTAGATCCTGATCTTGTTGGTAGAAGCTATCTTGAACATTTTAAAAGTAAGGCATGAGCCAAGAAATAATAATCACCGAAGAAGATCGCAAAAAATTTAAAAGACTAGATGCATTTTTAGTCGCCAAATACCCTCATTTAAGTCGAAGTCTCATTAAAAAATATTTTGATGATGGAGTCTTTGAATCAAAGTCTAAAATTGAACTAAAAAAAATGCCTATTGCTGGTACCTCCATTTTTTTTCATGAGCCCATTGCAAAAGATACCTCATTAGAACCTCAAAATATTCCTTTAGAGATCCTATATGAAGATGAGTTTCTACTTATTATAAATAAGCAAGCAGGTCTTGTTGTTCATCCAGCCCCTGGAAATCCTGACCAAACTTTAGTGAATGCTATTTTGTGGCATTGTCCTGATCTGAAAGGGATAGGAAATGAAAAACGTCCGGGGATCGTTCATCGCCTAGACAAAGGAACCAGTGGAATTATGGTTGTAGCCAAAGAACAAAAAACCCACGAAGGCCTAGTCGAACTGTTTAGAGAACATGATATTCAAAGAAAATATCAAGCAATTTGTCTTGGCAATAAAATTCAAGATCAAACAATTGAATCAACGATCGGTAGAAATCCACAAAATCGACTAAAAATGAAGTCGAATGTTAAAAATGGCAAAAACGCTATTACTCATTTAAAAGTTCTTGAATATTTTAATTATTTTTCTCATGTAGAGCTTACACTTGAAACCGGTAGAACCCACCAAATACGAGTTCACCTCTCACAAGATTTAAATTCCCCGATTCTAAACGATCATACCTATGGCAGAAATAAAGAAGAAAAACAATTTCTCCCCAATCAAATAAAAGGGCTGATCTCCGATTATGAATATCCCTTTTTGCATGCAAAAATCTTAGGCTTCACTCATCCAATCACAAAAAAAGAACTTTTCTTTGAAGCGAATCCTCCCACTCTTTTTTCTCAAGTTCTGGACGGTTTTCGCCAATGAAAGCTATTTTTCAAAAAGAGCTTGAGTTCTTTGAATGGCAAACTTATAGCGAGCGCCCATTATACAACTTACATGAATTAGAACAAACCCACTCAATTATAATTAATAATTTAACCGATAATTGCCCTGCAGACGGAATCTCATTAAAGATTGAAGAATTATCTCAAACAACTCCACTCATTATTACAGCTGATTGCCTGCCCATCGTTTTTTATAATCACAAAGCAATTATTTTTATTCATGCGGGATGGAAAGGCTTAAGTGATGGCATTATTCAAAATAATAAGATTAAAGAATTAAAACCGGCAAAAGCTTTTATCGGCCCATGTATCAGTGTGGAAAACTTTGAAGTTCAAGCAGATTTTCATCAAAACTTTCCAAATAGTTCTTCCTTTATTAGCATTAACCAGAAAACATTTTTTGATCTCACAAAGGAAGCAATATCTCAAATTAAAAATATTTTTCCTAAATGTGAAATTGAAACTTCAAATATATGTACTTTTGAGGATAATCGTTTTCATAGTTATAGAAGAAACAAAACAACGAAAAGAAATTGGCATATCCTAATGCCTAAAAAGGAAAAAAATGAATAGCGAAAAACGATCGATTACACTTAGAGGACTCACGACCCTTAATATGATTTATCTTTTACTCTCAAGCGCAATGATTTTAGTTAGTGCTTATTTGACCAATCACTTTTATGATCTTCACTTTCCACAAGGTCTAGGTCAAGCATCAACCCTTTGTAATATTAATGATTTTTTCAGCTGTGACAAAACCACGCTATCGGCTTTTAGTAACCTCGCTGGTATCCCAATTTCTCTTGGGGGAATTTTCATGGGACTAATTGGAGTTATTGGTGCATTTGTTCAATCAGAAGGTCTCGAAAAAACTAACAAATTATTGAGCTATATCAATGCTGTAGGTTGTATCATTTTATTTATTATCTCGAGCATTGTTTTAAAAAGCATATGCCCATTTTGTTTTTTATATTATATCCTTTCTATCGCAGTAGCGGCTCTTTTTTACCTTAAGAGTGATTACTCTCTAAGTATTGATCCGAAACTCGGCGGAATTTATTTATTACTACTTGCTGTACCTGCTGGGCTTATGGCCAACTACTACTCAACAGAGCAAAATAAAAAAGAAGCCTTAGGAAAACAATATATCCAACAATTCAATCAACTTAAAGATTATGGTAAACCATTATATGTTTCGCCATTTAGGTTACATACTTCGGGACAAAAGTTTGAAGACGCCAAAATTAGAATCACTGTTTTTTCTGATTTTCAATGTCCGTTTTGCCAAAAAGTAGCAGAAGAACTTCCTAAAGCTTTTGAGGGATTTGAAAAAGATCTTGAGGTGCAATACATGTTCTATCCTCTTGATAATCTTTGTAATACTAAAATGCAAAGATCACTTCACGCTTATGCTTGTAAAGCTGCCTACCTTGCTGCTTGTAGTGAAGAAAAATTTCTTGAGATACATGATTATATTTTTGAACATCAAAATGAACTTAGCAGTGAGAACTTAGATAAATGGGAAAAAGACTTTGGACTATCAAATTGTTTGGAAAACCCAAAAACAGCTGATTATGTTCAACAAAGTTTAAATGCAGGAACTCAATACGAACTTCGCTCTACTCCAACGATGATTATCAATGGAAGAAAACTCGAGGGCGCACTACCTACTGTTCATTTAAGAACAATATTAAAATCTCTGCTTGAGAAATAATGTTTATTGAAACACACTGCCATTTAGATTATCTAGAAAAAAAGCCTCTTGATCAGTATATTCAAGAGGCAATAGATAATAAAGTAGAAAAAATCATTACCATTTCAGTGGAACCCGACAATTTACAGAAAGTAAAAGAGCTTAGTGAAAAATATCCCCAAGTTTATTTTTCTCAAGGGACTCATCCTCACGATGCAGTCAAGTTCACTCCCGAGGCGAAAAAAATTATCCTTGATAATGCCACATGCTCAAAGATGGTCGCTATTGGCGAGATAGGCCTTGATTACTACTATAACCACTCACCAAAAGACATACAGATAAAAGTATTTAAAGAACATCTTGAAATGGCGATTTCTTTAGGAAAACCCGTCATCATCCATTCCAGAGAAGCAGATCAAGATATGATGGATATATTAACTGAGTTTGCTCCCAGAATGGTAAAAAAGGGAGTTATCCACAGCTTTACCTCCGGAAAAGAATTAGCACAAACAGCTTTAGACCTTGGTTTCTACCTTGGTTTTAATGGAATTATAACATTCAAAAATGCTCAAAATGTCAGAGATATTGTTGATATCTGTCCTGTTAATAGAATTTTACTTGAAACGGATTCCCCTTTTCTGACACCTGTTCCTCATCGAGGAAAAGAAAACAACCCTGCCTATCTGCCTTTTGTGTATGAAAAAGTTTGTGAATTAAAGGGCCTTGATCCCGAGAGCTCACATCAGATTTTTATTGAGAACTCGCAAGAAATATTCCAACTTCATACGTAATTTTTACTTACTTTCTAGCCCTTTTCTTAATATCTGCTAAACTCCGCTCCTTAATTAAACAAGGATCCATCCATGACAAAACTAGTACTTATTTTAACCGCCTTATTCTCTATCAACTCTTATGCTTGTCAATGCGAGGAAGGATCAGAAGCTATTTGGCCGACAAGTGCTGCAAAACAAATTGTAAAAGAAGCTGTTGGATACGAGCCTCTTGATAGTGAAGTATCTTTAGAAAAATATTTACCTTCTATCGGAGAAAGATTTTCTCGTCTAATTGGCAGACTAGGCGAACGTGAGATGACAAGCTGTGATTTTGATGCAGGAGATGGAACGATCACTCATATGTGCGTTTCTAAAAGAGCCGCTATTGTTCAAGTCGACTTATCTACTTGCTCTGTTAAGTTAAAAGTTAAAACAAAAACTCAAAGTGCTAAAGCTGCAGTATTAGAGTCTACATGTGATGAATTAGAAGTTGTTCAAAAATGCACACTTGTTGGAAATGTTGTTCCACAAGAAAATTGCAAACCAGTATATTCAGAGTCTATTAAATTATAGTTTTATATCTTTAAGCACGTCGCCTAAATTTTGCTTTAATTCGTTGGAAGTTTTTTTACTTTGATTCGAGCGTTTAGGCGATGATACCTTTTCAGGATAGAACGGCAATTCATCTTTATAAACAATTCGATCTAAATGCTTTATAAATCCAGACCAATGGCCCTGGTTTTGATCTGTTTTTTGAACAGTTCTAAAACTATTCATTTTAGAGTCCATCATATCAATTAAGTGAACCAACATTGCCTCAATAGTTTGAGGAATTTTTGGCGATCCGTATTCATATTCTCCATGGTGAGATAAAAGAATATGCTTTATATGTAGTTTTAAATTATAAGGAAATCCATCAATCTTATAGGCAAACCGATCAACAAGCTCTACCCCTTTCACTAAATGCCCAACTAATTTTCCTTCTTCCGTGTATTCAACATTAAAATCATCAGTAAGTTCATATATTTTACAAAGATCATGTAAGATTGCACCACAAACCACATAGTTTTTATTAACTTTATAAAACTTTGAAAGCATTACCGCTAAGTCTGCACAGCTTAAAATATGCTCAAGAAGACCACCCTGATAAGCGTGGTGAATTGTCTTTCCCGCCTGCCATTTTTTTAGTCTTCTAGCAATTTCTGTATCAGAAATTATATTATGTAAAAGTTCTCTTATGTAGACATCATCAAGGTTCTTCACAACCTGTAAGAGTTGAACATACATTTTTTCTGCATCTTGATCAGACTTGCTAATATAATCGTCTGTATTAATTTCTTTTGTATCAACGGGCTCAATATGTTGAATAACGAATTGCTTACGTCCTTGATAAAGATTTACCTTCCCTTGAACTTTTACAAATTGACCTTTTTCAAACTGCTCAAAAACCTTCTCTGCACTGTTCCATACTCTTGACTCTAAATCTCCTGTATTGTCGGAGAGAATAATATTTAGGTACTTCTTTCCATCTCTAGCTTCTACTAAATTGATATATTTCAATAAGTAAACTGATTCAATGTCTTGTTTTGGCCGCAAATCGGCAATTTTTAAATTTATCATAGGAGACATCATACAGGGAGATTTCAAACTGTTCAATAAACAGTTTCTATGGCATACTCAGGAGCAAATTTTAACTAAAAATCAAGGAATTACCATGGCTAAAGTCAAAGTTGGTCTTAACGGACTTGGAAGAATAGGAAGAACAGTCTTAAGAGAGTATTGTAAAAACTCTTTAGACCAAATCGAAATTGTTGCTGTTAACAATCCTGGAACTCCAGATAAATTTGTTCATCTTTTAAAATACGACTCTCTTCATGGACGTTTTCCTGTTGAAGTTTCTGCGAGTGATAAATCATTAACTTTAGGTGATAAGACTCTTACTTTTTTTAACCAAAAAGACCCTAAAGAAATTGGTTGGAGTGACCTTGGAGTTGAAATTGTAATCGATGCGACAGGAGTTTTTAAAGATAAAGACGGTCTAGGAAAACATCTTGGAGGATCAGTAAAAAAAGTTATTATGTGTGCTCCAGGAAAAGATCTAGATGGAACATTTGTTTTTGGAATCAATCACGAAGACTATAAGAACGATTCTCACCATATTGTTTCAAATGCAAGTTGTACTACCAACTGTCTTGCTCCAATAGCTAAAGTTCTACATAGCGAGTTTGGTATTGAACATGGACTTATGACTACAATTCATGCCTATACAGGTGATCAAAGAATTCTTGATAGCTCTCATAGTGACCCTCGTAGGGCGCGAGCTGCAGCAATGAGCATGATCCCTACTTCTACAGGTGCAGCAAAAGCTGTAGGACTAGTTCTTCCAGAGCTAGACGGTAAACTTGATGGCTACGCAATCAGAGTTCCAACTCCTGATGTTTCAGTAGTTGATCTATCTGTTACTCTTAAAAAAGCGGCCTCAAAAGAAGAAATAAATGCGGCCCTTAAAAAAGCTTCTGAAACTTATCTTAAAGGTGTTTTAGGCTTTGAAGAAGAGCCACTTGTATCAATCGACTTTATGGGAAACACTCACTCTTCGATTGTTGATGCTCAATTAACAAATACTATGGGCAATCAAGCAAAAGTAGTTAGCTGGTATGATAATGAGGTTGGTTTTTCAGCAAGAGTTTTAGACTTAGCAAGTTATATCGCCGATAAGCTATAGGAATTTAAAATGGCATTACAATTAATCCAAGACGTGGATTTAAATAGAAAAAAAGTATTAGTTAGATGTGACTTTAATGTCCCTTTAGAAAACGGAAAAATCACTGATACAACTCGCGTTGATTTAGTTATCCCGACGATCAAACTATTATTGGAGAATGGTGCAGATAAAATTATCTTAATGAGCCATCTTGGACGACCTAAAGGAAAGCCGTCTGCTGATTTGAGCTTAGAACCAGTTGCAGATTATTTAGCACAAAAACTTAACCAAGAGGTTGTGTTAACTGAATCAGCTATAAAAAGTGGTGTCAAAGAACTATTAGGTCTTAGTAAAATCAAGATAGTCCTACTTGAGAACTTAAGATTTCATTCGGAAGAAGAAAATAATGATAGTGACTTTGCCAGACAACTTGCAAGCTATGCTGATGTCTATGTTAATGAGGCATTCGGTGCAGCTCATAGAAAACATGCTTCTGTTCATTCTATTATTCAGTTTTTTCCAAGAAGCACATATGCAGGCCTGCTAATGCAAAAGGAAGTTAGCTCTTTATCAAAAATTATTGAATCTCCACAAAAACCATTTGTTGCAGTTGTTGGTGGAGCAAAAGTTAGTGATAAAATAAAAACCCTCGAAAAACTTTTAATTTCAGTTGACCACATCCTTATTGGTGGGGCCATGGCCTATCCTTTTTTAAAAGCTAAAGGTTATACCGTTGGGAAATCACTTTGTTCTGAAGAAGATCAAAAGCTGGCAAGCTCCATTCTAAAGCAGGACAAAGCAGGAAAAATTAAATTGCCTCAAGACCATATTACTTCTCTAAGTTTTGGTGGTGAAGCAATTGAATGTCCAGCTCAGAATATAGCTGAAAACGAGATGGGCCTAGATATTGGACAAAAAACAATTGAGTATTATTCAGAGTTTTTATCTTCAGCTAAAACAGTTTTCTGGAATGGTCCTATGGGATTATTTGAAAATAAAAATTTTTCTAATGGAACTTTTGAGATCTGCAAAACAATCGCAAAACTCAATGATTGCTTTACCCTTGTTGGTGGAGGCGATTCAGTCAGTGCAGTTATGCAATCAGGCCTTGCTGATGAGTTTTCTCATGTCTCTTCTGGTGGAGGTGCAAGCCTTGAGTTTATAGAAAAGGGACAGCTCCCAGGTGTTCAGGCCCTAAAGTTTGGAGTATAAAATGCCAAAAACGTATATACTAGGAAATTGGAAAATGAATCAAACTCAAAAAGATGTGAACTCATTTTTTGATTTAATTCCAACTCAAGACAACAACACATATATCGGTGTTGCCCCACAAGCTATGCACATAACAACTGCTCAAAAAAATCAAAAAAATATCAAAGTTGGAGCGCAAAACTGTAGTCAACATCTTAATGGAGCTTACACTGGTGAAATCGGAATCGAAGCAATTAATGACCTAGGAATCGACTTTGTTCTAGTGGGACATTCAGAGAGAAGGCAATATTTTAATGAGACCAATGCCAATATCAATTTAAAAATAAAAGCATTAATTTCAAATAAAACTTTACCCGTTTTATGTATTGGTGAATCTTTAGAAGAGTTTGAATCAAATAAAACAAATGATGTTATTCTGGGTCAATTAAATGAAGGTCTTGCGCAAATTAATATCGCAAGTCCTAATGAGCTTGTTATAGCATACGAGCCGGTTTGGGCAATAGGCACAGGAAAAACAGCGACACCAGAACAAGCAGAAAATGTACATAAAACAATCAGACAATACTTAATCGAAACATATCCAGATCATGGTAATGACATTTCAATTCTTTATGGGGGTAGCGTAAAGCCATCAAATGTAGAGGAATTATTAAGAATGGAAAATATTAATGGTGCACTGGTTGGCGGAGCTAGCTTACAACCTGAAAGTTTTCAGAAATTATGCGATGCGACTAGGTAGCTCGAATAAGTTTTGATAGATAAGTATGTCAAATTATTAAAACAATAGGAAAATAAATGCTCACAGGTTTAATCATTCTTCACGTCGTTATTTGTATATTACTAACAGTAGTAGTTCTTCTTCAATTTGGAAAAGGTGCTGAAGCTGGTGCGATGATGGGTTCTGGTGGATCTCAAGCTGTTTTTACTACTTCATCAAAAGGTAACTTTTTTACAAAGATGACTACCTTTTTAGCAGTAGCTTTTATGGTAAATTCTATTGTGCTTACAACTATTACTTCTAAAGATGCTAAAAAATCTATCTTTGATGATGAAACACCTGTTGCACAACCATTAAACAATGATGCAATGAATGTTGAAGCTAGTTCTGAAACAGAGCCAACTCCAGCAGCTGACGCTCAATAATTTAAAGAATTTCAAAGTTTTTTTCTAATGCTTGCATAACCTTTTGGCCGTGCTCGTGTCCTCGTGTTTCTAAAATCACTTCCACAATTGATTGGTTTAGTTTAACTCTTGGATCATCTCTTTTATGTTCAACTTGAAGAACGTTGGCATTACTATCTAAAATTGTTTTTGTTAAAAGGTTTAAAGCTCCAGGAACATCTTCTAAAAATACTTTTACTTTCAGTCTTCGAGATGAAGAGATTAATCCTTGCTCTATAATTCTATCAACTAAATTTATATCGATATTCCCACCACAAATCATGATAACAATACTTTTTCCCTTAAACCTTCTTGGGTTTTGATGAAAAAGAATATCTAATGCCGCTAGATTTATGGCCCCTGCCCCTTCAGTGATCACCCTTGCTTGCTCGATTAAATCTAGAACACTTTGAGAAATCTGTTCATCATTTACAATAACTGCATCTGATAAGATTTCATCTAATAATTCCATCATTTTTTGATGAGGCTTTTTGACTTTGATCCCATCGGCAAAGGTATTTACTTCTTTAGACTCAATAATACTTCCTTGATTTAAGGAACGAATCATTGAACATGCACCCTGAGCCTGAGAGCCGATAATTGAGCAATTAACACCAAGGTTTTTTAAAGCGGATCCTACTCCAGCTAAAAGTCCTCCTCCTCCAATACTTCCAAAAAGAAAGTCAAAGTTTTCGAGTTGCTCACTTAGCTCATATGCGATTGAGCCTTGGCCCAAAATTACATCATCATCGGAAAAAGGATGAATATACACATGATTTTTTTCTTGATTATATTTATCTAAAAACTCAAAACTCTCATCTACATTTGTTCCTTGAAGGATAACCTTTGCTCCAAGTTTCTCAGTGTTTAATATCTTAGTAATTGGAGAATTTATAGGCATAACAATTGTTGCTTCGATTCCGAACTTAGAGGCAGCCCACGCCACTCCTTGGGCATGATTACCTGCACTTGCCGCTATAACGCCTCTGGCCCGTTCTTCTTCTGTCAGTTTTGCAATTTTATTAAGAGCACCTCTAAGCTTAAAAGAGCCAACAGGTTGTAAATTTTCTAGTTTTAAGTAAATTTTCGCTCCATACTTTTTAGATAACCATTCATTAAAAATTAATGGAGTGTATGGTAAATACTCTTTAATTAACTCGTGAGCTTTTTTAAAGTCTTCTGCTTTCAAACCCATTACTTTTTCTTCTTTTTAGGTTTATCTGAATCTTCAATGAGCTTTATCTTTCCAAAATCATCGTCTGTAAATAACTTATCTATTTCTTCCAAAGGAAGTTCTGCATATGGAATTGTTGGATCAAAGTGATCCGCCATTCTCATATCTTTTGTTGATTCAACATTAGAATGCTTAATATAATTTTTAAAAATTTTAAATAATGTAGGGTCTAACTTAGTGCCTACATTTTTATCCATAATAGCGATACCCTGAGATATAGTTAAAACTTGGCTATATGACCTTTTAGTTGTTATGGCGTCAAAGAAATCTGCAATTGTGCACACTCTCGCAAGCAAATGAATTTCTTTTTCCTTTAAACCTCGTGGATATCCTTTACCATCCCATTGCTCATGGTGCTCATGCACAACTCGACTTATTGTCTTAAGATCAACTCCTTCAACTTCTATTCCTATTTCATCTAGTAATGAAAAACCAATATCAGGATGTGTCTTAATAACTTGGTACTGCTCTTCTGTTAATCCGCCCGGACTGTTTAAAATATTCGTTGGTATTTTAATTTTACCAAGGTCGTGTAATAAGCCACCAAGTCCTGCATGCATAAGTTCAACTCGTGAGACATCTGGCTTAAGCGCTCTTAACAGAGAGATACAATACATTGATACATTAATTGAGTGATCATAAGTGTAAAAATCATGAGCGCTCAACGAAGCGATTAATTTTGATAGGCCATCTATACTATAATCATCTAAGACATCAATCATATTTTCAACTGCGTCTTTGCAACCTGAGATTGTTTCTTCAAGAATGACAGTATTAAAGTCTTTTTTAGGATCAAAAATCTGATGAAGGTAGCTAATTGCTGAGTCTTTAATCAAGCTTGCAACTTCTATATCTGAAGCATTTTCATTTTTTATTAAACTTTTAACGTAAAGGTCTCGTTCATCCTCTGCAACATAAAGCTGTTTATACTTATCTTTCATCTCTAACAAATCGTTGTCTTCAAGGACTTCTTTTTTAGGAAATACTTTTATAAACTTTTGTTTTTTCTCTAATGAAGATGAATTCACATAAAGGTCATATGGCAGCTCGCTGCCTCTTAAAATTAAATCAAAACTAATTGAAAAAAAACTTCTATCCATTAGAGTATTTTATCATAATTCAAGTTTGTATAAAGAGGGATTTGTTTGACCTAGGCCATAGAAAAATGGCCTAGGAAATATTTTTTATATATTTTGTTTAAAACGGTATATCGTCTGCTGCAAAACTAGCATCTGTTGTAACGTTATATTCAGGTGTTTTTTCTGCACCATAATTTTGCTCAGAAGAAGCCCCCGCTCCTGCACCGGCACCAGCCTGTCCACCAATAAATTGAACAGTATTGGCCATAGTCTCTGTAGTATACTTTTTTATACCATTTTGATCTTCCCAAGATCTTGTTTGAAGTCTTCCTTCCACATAAGCTTGTCTTCCCTTTGAAAGGTATTGATTACAAAGCTCTGCAAGTTTTCCCCAAACAACAACTCTGTGCCATTCAGTTCTTTCTTGTTTTTGTCCTGTATTTTTATCGTTCCAAGTCTCAGAAGTTGCCAGTGAAAAATTACAAACAGCAGCACCTGACGGCGTATATTTAAGCTCTGGATCTTGCCCTAGCCTTCCCAATAAAATTACTTTATTAACACTCATTTTGTCTCCTTGGTTGGTTTATCTTGTATAATTAAATCTACTAAATTTAAAGTAGAAACTTGCAATCTTTAATTGAGAAAAGCAAGTATTGAACCAAGGAATTTTCTTAAAATTACTGACTTTAGGCTGTTGTTTGACTCGGCTGAGACAAGTTTTCCGACGAAGACGAAGGGTTTGTCATTACAGGCTTTGTAACTGCCTGTTTTTCCCAAAACTCTTCAACTTTTTTCTTAGCGATTTTAACATCTCTCTTATACCATGTTGCGTCAAACCCGCAATGAGGACAAGGAAGCTCCCTACGATATAGAAATTTATTTACCATTTCAAAAACCATCCAATACATAAAGAATGAAAGTATAGCTTTTGCACCGATTGCACTAAACGCGAAATATGTCGTCACTAAAGTTAATAGAACAATTTGAACATAATTAAGCGCACTTAAACATTTTTGATATTTCATCTCTCTATTCGAAGTACATAACGGGCAAATAAATTTTAACTTTGGGCTTTTTAACTTGTAGCTGCGCTTATTTAAGGTATTCAAAAAATCTTCCTCCTTATCTATATGTATTTTAGCATTACAGTAACGTAGTTTTTAATGGGGTAAAAAAGGACCTCCAGGGCATCTTCATGCCCTAGGGGTGAAACAAAACGAAAAAAGAAGTGAAAAAGATGGACCGCCGAATTGACCAAACGTACAGCTATCGCAGATCGGCACCCTGCGAATGCTTATATACATTCAAAACCCATACCAAAGTATTTCACTCTACTTTCAAATACTTATGTTGATCAACCGCCTCAAATACTGATAAAATGGCCCTAGTCATGGTGACACTACGCACTCAAGGAATGGATTAATGGCCAATCAAAAAGGTCAAATTACAATTTTTTTCTCAACAACAATTTTAATGTTGCTCACATTTCTAGCATTCATTATTAATATTGGTGTTTTTGTTAAAGCAAAAATCAACCTTCAAAATGCTACGGATGCCGCTGCCTATGCAGGTGCATCTGTCCAAGCAAGACAACTTACAAATATTGCATACCTTAACTGGGAAATGCGAAATGTTTATAAAGAATGGATGTTTAAGTACTATGTTCTCGGCGGCCTTGGACTTAATGATGTCTCTAATGGGCCTAGCGGAGCAACTGTAAACTTTAGAATGGAGTCTTTCTCTACTAATAATAGCCCGAATAAAGATAGTTATAATTTTCCTTCGGTATGTATCGACTTTGCAGGTGCCAGCTCTGTTGGTATTTGTACAAAATATGTTACTCCTGGTTTACCTCGTATCGACCCTCAAAATGTTATTGGAATTGACGAGGCAACTAATGCTTTTGTCGATACTCTAAGTGCAGAGAAAGCAAAAGACTGCTCCGAAAGGTCTAGAATAAATTTCTTAGCAAATTCAGTTTGGGCTTACAATGTTATTGGATCTGATGACACCGGAAACACCTTTGCAGATATCGCACCCGAAATAGGAATCAACCGTTCAGGTGCTTTTCCTAAAGCATTTGAACTTGCACTTCGAATTAGAAATCTGGAATCACAAGTAAATAAAAGACCGAATCAAAGAGGCGTTTGTAGTCAACAATCACAAGGGGTAAATTGCGTAACGGAGATAAGCTCCCTACTTCAAAATCAACCATCACCAAGCCAAGAAAGAATTTATAAAGCTTTTTTCTCTGGATTCAGAAATCTTGGAGGTAGAGAAGATACTCAAATGAAAACGAGTTTTACCTTAACAGAAATTCCACCTCAGCCCTTTACTGATGAAGCAACAAATAGTTTAAGTACGTTACTGATTCCTAGTAGCGCTCCTGAAGCTAAGACAAAATTTTATTTGGACCTCAAGTTAATGCCAATAAATATCGCAACATTTTACACAGCTTTTAATTCAACTAGTGAAGAAAACGCTTTTTTGCAAAATGCAATTCAAGCTAATGCCGATGCTCAATGTACAGCAACTAAAATCGGGCTACCTATTCCGGGCTACCCATTAGGCTTTATAAAAAATCCAGATGTTTTAACTTATTATGCTGTTAGAGGACAAACAAAGTTTTTTGGACTATTCAATCCCTTTCTTGAAGAAATTACTCTTACAACTTTCTCTGCAGCAAAACCGTTTGGAGGACGAATTGGTCCTCCATTATTTGATGTAACAAGAGATTCCAATAGAGTTTTTCCACGACCAGCTCCTTCCATAAAGTCAGGAGGCTATATCTCAAGTTTAGATACTACGAATCTTAGAAGGCCTGATGGATCATCAATTGCAGAAGGAGAATATGCTGCAGGAACACCTTTACCAATTAACTTTTCAGACAATCAGTTTTGGATAAAGGACAGTACCGGTGCTATCGGTGGTTTTATTACCGGACAAGAAATTTTCTTTGGTATTCCAAACCTCGTTTATGATTACCCTATTCCTGATGCGATTTTTCAAAAAGATAGCTATCTTGCGGATAACGGCCTAGAAATTCAACAAATTATCCCTGAGCCTGTTGGCTCTACTGATCCTCTTCCTGGAACTGAGCCTCGGGCTGGACTTTATAACAACCAAATTTATGAAAAACTTAGAACTAAACTTCGAAACATCGGCGGCACGGTAACAGTTGATGATATTAACGATGGTTTTTTAATTTCCAAATCTGCAACCCTTTATGATTTCGCAAATTATCTCGTTCCTTCCCCAGAAGACCTCAACCGAGAGCAAGAAATTGATAGCTTTGGCGCGATTGGTGGAGTGAGTGACCGAACCATTCAAGATGCACAAGGAGATAATTATAAACTCTATCCACTTCAACTATATGGGCCAATTTTTGCAACATCAACTGCCGATTCTATTTATCCTGATTCCGGCGTAGCAATATCCGTTTTAGACGAATACCTTAACAATCAAGAACAAGCCTTAGAAAAGTATATTTCTTCTTTAAACCTTGTTGCTGATGCGATTTTTGATTCTAATATATCAAGCTCGACCGGACAAAACTTAGGAGAGGAAGCGGCTAAAACAATTAGTGATTTAGATAATGCGACCTTTAGGACAGGAACAGAAGAACAAGTACGTGAAGGCAAACCTACTTGTAACAGTATTGCTGGAAAATTTGCTATTTTTTATAATGACGATACAGAACTTGCTACAACTGATGGCCCATGCTTAAAATCATTAAGAGAATCTCTTAGGGAGTTTTTTACTAATGGAGGAGAGGTTCTAGGTGAATATTACCAATCCGAATATACTATCAAAGAAGATCTTGAGAGCAGAATATTCACAGGCTATAGACCTGGACAAAACCACGACTCCGTGCGAAACGACGGAACAGTGACTAATGTTTTCAGTAATAGGAGAGAAAAAATGTTTAGAAACTACTATTCTACAAAATTTATTCCTCTTAACTCTTTACAAGGATCTGGCTTTTATAGTGCTTCAGGAGGTTCAAGTAGAGCTATTTTATCAGAAGGTTCTCAAACGGCTGGCCCTGGAGCCCAAAGACAACGCTTTGCTAACCCGCTAAATATTCAAGCTATTGGTGAAACGTTAGAAAATATTCAATTTTAGGTTGAAATCTATTGAATTGAAAAATTACTTAACTAAAATAGAAAATAATGAAAAACATAATTAAAAGGATCACTATAATGGCCAAGAAAAAAGTTGCAAAAAAAGTAGCAAAGAAAAAAACTACAAAAAAAGTAGCAAAGAAAAAAGCTACTAAAAAAGTAGCTAAGAAAAAAGCCACTAAAAAAGTAGCTAAGAAAAAAGCTACTAAAAAAGTAGCTAAGAAAAAAGCTACTAAAAAAGTAGCTAAGAAAAAAGATGATATAGTAATCGAAAAAGTTGCTGCGACTCCGATTCCAAGCAAGGCTGAAAAAATTAATCCAGATGATCCAGAAATTGAATCACTTGAAAAGCCCTCAGACTTAGATGAAAAAGAAACAGATCAAAATAATTTTTTGGCAGATGAGTACAATCCTGATGACGAGCAGGACTTAAATGCTTTTGGATATGGCTGGAGTTATGATGAAGGCCTTGATTCTCCAGAGGACTTAGAAAAAGAAATGGAAGACTATGATGAAGATGCTGAATATGCTGAAGGAAAGCCTGTCGGCTATGATCTTGATCAAAGTGATGACTAAAGAGGTTTTGTGAAACTTGAACTTTATTACTACGATCAGTGTCCATTTTGCCAAATGGTTTTAGGCAAAGTTCATAGTTTAGGTCTTCAAGAATATATAGACTTAAAAAACACATTACAAAACCCAAAGTTCAGACAAGATCATATGGATGTCACTGGACGCTCCACCGTACCTTGTCTATACATTGATAATAAGCCATTATTTGAATCAAGCGATATTATTGATTGGCTAGATAACAATCAAAACAAAATAAAGAATTAGAATTGGAAATTAGAGACCCCATTCACGGATCAATAAAGATGTTTCCAGAGGAAATCTCTGTTATTGAACATCCTTTTTTTCAACGTCTCAGAAACATAAAGCAATTAGGTTTTTCCGAGTATGTATTTCCAGGCGCAACTCACTCTCGTTACTTACACTCCATTGGCGTTTTAGAAGTTGCCACAAGGGCGTTTGATCAACTGTTCAAACATCTACCAGATACCAATGAAAAGAAACGTCTAAAAGAAACAGTACGAATGGCATGCTTATTACACGATATAGGCCATGCTCCTTTAAGTCATACGACTGAATTTGTAATGCCAAATGTTTCTGAACTTCAGCTACCAAACCATTTTGTAGAAGATAATACACGCCAAGCAACTCACGAGGACTACACTATAAAGTCTATTATTGACTCTAGTTTTACTAGTTCTTTTACAAAAGTTGTAAATAAGTTTGGTATCACCCATGAACAAGTTGCAGAATTAATTATTGGTCGAACTAAGAGTGATGATTATTTTACAATTAATAACGTTAACTATTTTCCACTTTTGCATCAACTCGTTTCTAGTGAGATGGACTGTGATCGAATGGACTATTTACTAAGAGACTCTTATTTTTGCGGTGTTAGTTACGGGAAGTTTGATTTAGATTGGATAATAGATAATCTCCGCGTTTGCCAAAATAATGGCAAAGCTTTTATTGGAATATCAGAAAGGGCTGTAGCCACTTTTGATGACTTCTTACTTTGTCGTTATCACATGTTTATGATGGTCTATTTTCATTACAAAGCTGTTTGTCTGGAAAAGGTTTTAGAGCGATATTTCATGACGTCATCTAATGAATACACTATTCCTGCAAATATTGAACAATACCTTGAATACGACGACCATCACTTAATGAAACATTTAAAGAATAGTCAAAATATATGGGCCCAAAGAGTTGTCACAAATAATATTCCTCAGAAAGTTTTTGAAGCCTTTGGCCAATCGAATATTGAAAAACTGAAAACACTAGAAACATTTTTAAAGAACAACTCTATTGATTATATCAAGTGTTCCTCTGAAGGCAGACTTTCAAAGTATTATAGCGCTAATATGGAAAATCCTCATGATTTCCCTTTAAAAGTTATTAGTGAGTCTGCGCTTACAAAATTCCAATTCGCTACGAAAGATATAAACAATGCAACAGACCTATTTGAAAAATTTAGTAGAGCACATACTGTAAGTCGACTACATTGCGACTTTGAAAATCTTAAGCCGAATATACAAAAAGAAATTTTAAATATAATTGAAAAATAACAATGAATAAATTCGTTCTCTATTTCTGTTTGACCCTACTCTATCTTGGGTTATCAAAAAGTCTCGCTCCTACAGAGTTTGGAATTAGTTATATCAGTAATAAGGAAGGACTAAGTAAATTATTGCCAGGGGCTCCTTTATCAGCAATACTCATCGACCGCCATTCAACGGGCTTTTTAATTAAAACTTATTACCATAAATATAAAATAGTATATGGATTTCAAACCTTTGTAGACATCATTGTTAGAACATCCCCGGCACTTGATGCAGAGTTCGCTCCATTCCTTGGAATGTCTATCTTTAGACGCTATCGAAATGACGGAACAGAAACCTACACTCCCCTCCCTCCTGGAAGTATTTTCATTGGCGATAAAAACTTTGGAAGATGGATTAATAACAAAGGCAAAGACCAATGGAGATTTTTTAGAACTTATAGACAAATTCCAGTTTATCTAAAATGGGAAGATTACAATCCAACAAAAGACGAGTTCTCAGCAATTAAAATTCATGAAAGTGAAAATAGGCCATACTACGGTAAAAATAAATTATTTGGGCTAGATGGAAAAATCACTAAAAAATCTTTTCCTGATTATTACAAACGTACAAAAAAACAAAATATAAATTTTAAAACGTTTTTCAAAAATTACTTAAAAGAAAACTTTATATAGCAGGTATTTATGAACGAAGTCTTTGATAAATTATTAATTAGAGTACTATTCACAGTTTTTATTTGTCTTGCCCTCATAGGCTATAAATACGCCCATATGCTTTTTCATCCCTCACAAAAAAAATCAATTAATAATAAGATTTTTCCACATGATAATTATATTTTTACAATTCATTTCTTCTCACGACTAATAGGTATTGGACTAATCTTTTCAGCCTTTGAATTCAAAGAATATCTAGGAGTATTCATCAGTTCTTTTCATTTCTTTCTCTGGAGTGCTTTAGGTATTTTTATTTATTTACTCTCTATTTTCACGATAGAAAGTATTATTTTTTATAACTTTGAATACAAAGACGAAGTACTCAAGAAAAACAATCTCTCTTATGGCCTAATCAGTGCTACAAATACAATTACCCTTGCATTTGTGATTCGATGTATCTTTAAAGAGTCTGAGAACTCGATTATTATTCTAACAATCTTATGGCTGACAAGTATGGTTCTTATTGGTTTTGGAATTAAATTATTTAAGTTCATTTCTGATTTTTCATTCAATAGTTATATGATTCAAAAGAGCACCAGCATTGGTATTAGCTTTTCCGGTTTTCTCATAGGTAATACAATTATTATCACAACAACACTTACCAATGAACATTATCAAATTACATCATATTTGATTCAAATTATTCTCAAATGCTTACTATCAGTTTTAATTTTGCCATTATTTCGTTTTGGATTATTAAGCATTTTTAAAATCAATAGTTCAAAGACGCTAGGTCAAGCAAGTGAACAAGAGAAGATAGGTCATAGTTGTTATGAATGTTCTATTTATATTACAAGCTCACTGCTGGCTTCTATTGTGATTGGGCAAATCCATTTTGGAACAATCTACCCTTTCTTTTAGCTCCTAGAATCAATTTTTTGGTAAAAGTTTTCTAGAGAAAAAGAAATTCTTTCCATTTCAACTTCACCTAACTTGGAATCATACTCTGTTTCTAACTGATTCATCACATTAAAAAGAGATACTTTAAACTTGATACCGTAATCTGTTAAATTAACCTGAAGTTCTCTTTTATCTTGTGGACTAGGAGAACGAGAAATATAGCCTCTTCTTTCGAGTTCATTTAGATGACTTGTCATTGTTTGTTTTTTTAAACCACATGCCTCTCCAATTAGTTTTATTGAAGAATTAGGGTTTTGAGATATATAGATCAAAATTTCCAGAAAGCTAACTCGAAGATCGAGAAAGCCTTGATCTTCTAATGTTTGTATAAGAGTGTTTGAATAAACTCTGTAAATTTTTTTTAGCAAACTGCCTATTTTAGCGACCTTGTCCATGATACTATAATAGTACGATTTTTAAATCTGGCCAGAAATTTTTAATTCCCTTTCTAACTTTAATAGAGGTACTAAAACTTCCTCGTTCAGTCCCTTGGAAGAGACTTGTCTATGCGATGGTTGTACTTTAGCTTCTTTGGATTTTTTAACACCATTTTGCCAAAGATCTGATTTCACATACTCTTTAGTAGTAAAACTGCTAAAAGCGAACAAGCTTGAAGTGTAGAACATAATAACAACTGTAAATAGTTTGAGCATAATTTTCCTTTTAATATGGGATTTTCAGCATTTCTACTATTTATCAAGCAATTCTCATACCAACACAAACTGACCTACAAGAATGGTGTTAATTTATTATTAGATAGTTAGAATCATTGATTATTATTAATATAAAATTAGCAGCCACAATGTATTTATGTATATCTTCGTAAATATTTAGCTTTTCCTATCCTCAACACCAATTAAGTAGGGCAGTTTAAATCTTATAAAATATTCCGAATTCAAATATAATATTTGGTTTCCGAATAAATCCGTGGCAATATCGCCCAATGACAAGAGGCACAATCCACATATTATTAGTCGATGATGATAAATACTTTCGCCATGCTGTTAAGACAGTGTTAAGTGATATCGCAGTATTCACAGAAGCAGATGACCGTCTAAAAGCTCATAAGCTGCTTCAAAATAATCATTTTGACCTGGCCCTAGTTGATATGCATATCGATGGACCTGAAGCCGGTATTGAAATTCTTAAATATGCTAAAAGCAAAAAAATCCACACAATCACACTTAGCTCACAGACTGATGAGAAAATAATAGAAAAAGCTTACCTAAGTGGTTGTAATCATTTTTTAGCAAAGCGGAGTTTTAACTCCCACTTAAAACCCTATATTCAAAAATTTATCAAACAATATCAGGACTCTCCGCTAGAGAAATTATTTTCAGAAAATTATATTACTCAGCACTCTGGACTTAAAAAACAAATCGAAAACTTATGTAAAATTGATTTAAGGGAAAAAACAATCTTGATCACAGGAGAAACGGGAGTTGGTAAAAGTATACTTGGACGTTTTCTTCATTCACATAATTATCCAGACAATGCCCCATTTATACATCTGAATTGCTCAGAAATTTCTGAGAATTTAATAGAGTCTGAACTTTTTGGCCATGAAAAAGGTGCTTTTACAGGAGCAACTTCACAGAAAAAGGGAAAGCTGGAACAGGCCCATAATGGCACATTGTTTTTAGATGAAATTGCAACAATGTCACAGTCTATGCAACAAAAAATCTTACAAGCAATAGAAACAGGAAGCTTCAGTCCTGTTGGTTCAAATCAAGTTATTCAAAGTCGATTCACCCTCATAACAGCAACATGTGAAAACCTGTTTGAAAAAATAGCCAATGGCAAATTCAGACAAGATTTGTACTACAGAATTTCAGGACTAAACCTTAATATTCCTCCCCTCAGAGAGAGAAAAAAAGACATCCCACTACTGGTAAAATACTTTTTAAAACAATCACCTCGAAGAGTTGTTCTAAAAGAAGAGGCCCTTGAAAAAATAATAGATAAGCAATGGCCTGGAAATATTCGAGAGCTAAAAAAGTTTATCGATATTTTAACCCTCAACTCAGAAGGGATCATAGATGCTGAAGATATTCTACCTTGCTCGACACAAATTAATTTGCGATCAAATCAACTTTTAACACCTGCACAAATAAACTTCATACAACAAAATGGTCTTCGAGACTTTATGCGAACAATTGAAGAAGAGTGTGTAAAAAGTTCAATGTTAAAGCACAAAGGAAAAATTACTCACGTAATTAGAGAACTTAAAATTTCTTCTTCAGCATTTTATCGTATTTTTGAAACAATGCACCACTAACTTGGCACAAGTATTGCTCATAGCTTTTCCAAAACAACAAGGAGAAAAGCATGAGTTTACAATCATCAATTTTACACCGCTACAGATTAGCCTTTCCTGATGAACCTCTAAGAGAGACATCGGAAAAAACAGGTATTCAACTCACTCGAGTGTTTAGAATAATAAACGGAAGTGAAATGAAGCTAAAAGAATTTGAAGCATTTGAAAACGCTTTATTAAATAACTCACAAGCCCCGACAATTAATCAATTCATGAACCTGTCAAAGCAAAGTCTTGAGTGCCTTTCTGATAAAAAAATCGCTTATATTATGGGACAAATGGCGCAAGCAATCCAAATCCACAACGTAAAAAATAATAATCTTCGTTATCTAAATCAACAATTAGCCTAAGGACATCGTATGAACAATTCACTTACAATTATTGATAGACTTATCATCGAAACAATTCAAAAAAAGACATTCACTCTTGAAGAACTTCAAATTAATACTAAACTGCAACGATCTATACTTGAGAGCTCATTATTTGAACTAATAACAAAAGAATTAGTTATTAACACTCATCAGGGTTATACATTAGCGGAAAATATAGAAAACGACCTTGCACTAAACTTCAATACAATAGACAGCCTCCACAATGAGCTTACCGATATTACTCAAACCTGTATTAGAAACAGGCTTGAGAATGATCAAAAAACATTTCAGCTAAAAAAAGTCTATATGAATAGCTCTGAGGAAAAAATATTTAGAGGCTTGCTATATAATTTAAACTCTTTTTTAGACTCATTAGATTCAAAAAACAAAAAAACATCATCAAAAAAAATTATTTTCTGGGGAGAAGATAGCTATGAAAACATTTGTAATTCTATTCTTAACTACTAGTTTATTTATTGCTTGTGGCAAAAACAATAAAACAGGAAATGGTACATATTCCTATTCATCCAATCCTGGGCCTCAAAAAATTATCGCAGATGATATCGATGGTGATTTTCTTACAAGTAAAAATGATCCGAATCCTTATATTGCTGACTACCCTCAATACTCAATTGATTTAGATATAGAGCAAGAGAGCCAAAATAAAACACGGTCGCTTAAAGTAAATAAAACGACATTAAACAGAACTGTTTTTTATACTGATCTTTTCAAACAGATTCAAAAGCCTGAAGTAAGGTTTAATTTACCTGATCCTCATTCCTTTACTATAAGTGGAGTTGAAAAGAATACGCGTTTTAACACATCGACCTTTAAGCAAAACCTTAGAATTAGAGACACCAAGAATTCAAGTTTCATTCTCAAGTATCAAACTATAAAAAATTCCTATTTCAATATCTTACCAAAACAAGAAGAAGTAGTCGTTGCAAATAAATTATTATCAAATACTATGATTGCTACAGTTCAGGACTTTATTTTTGAACGTAATAAGAATGAACAACATTTTAGCGAATTTGAAAAAAGTGTTAACAACAACACCTATAAAGTCACAATCTTTGATGGAAAACTAAAATCATATTCAGTATCCAGCAAGCTAACTCTCCAAGAAGGGCTAAGAGAAATCTACCCTGAGATTAAGTTTAATAAAGAGTCAGAAATACTAAGTGTTGGTAAAAAAAATAACTCATTTCTAAACAAAGTACAATCCTCTAGAATAAAGGACCCTAGTTATTGGATCTTATTAAATAGAAAAAATCAAAAAACAAATTTTAAACCTACGCCTCTCGATAATCTACAACTCATTTACATTAAAAAGTCTGAAATTATTAAGTACGCATCTTGGAATAAGACTTACACAAAAACGTATCGTAAGCTTCCAAAGACTCTTTCTCTTAAGAACCTATCCAAGGCAGATGTCATTATTCATGGTAGCTTTAAACTTTCAAGTGCAATAACTCAAACGAAAAGAAAAACAATCTCAATCCACATGGATGGGCTAGAGCGAGATTATATAAAAAAAATTAAATGTTCTATCACTCAAACACATCAAGAAAGTAAAACTATCAAACTTACTGCCAAAAATATTGATAAATACCTTCAATTTCATATCAATAGTCGTACAGTCTATTACAAAGAATTTAAATCTTTTTTTACCAGTCTTGAGGCGAGAAGAGAGAACAACTTAAGTTTTCATATCTCTTTTAAAAATAACAAAAAATATGAAAGTGGAGTTCATAAATATAAATGCGACTCAAAACATGAAATTAGTAAGCGTAAAAAAACATTTTATCGCTATTCCGATCTAAACCTATCTTTAAAAATTAAAAGTTTGAGTAATTTTTAATTTATCTTATCGCCAAGTCTGATATAAGTTTCAATACCGTTCTGTGTATTGTTGAGAATGTCAGAGCTTGGCGCCCACCTTCCCTTTTCACCGAGAATGATGACAGTACTTCCACCAAATAGAAAATAACCTTTTTCTTGTCCTCGTATAAACTCAATATCTTCATCGTGGGATTGAACAATTTTCCCTACACAAGTTGCGCCGACTTCAATATAGGCCATTGTTCCAAAGTTTTTTGTCTCTAAAATAGAAACTCTTCTCTCATTTTTAATAAAAATATCCTCTTTAAAACTTAGGGCCATCGGATTCACTGAATGTAGCTCTCCTGGAATTGTATATGAATCAACAGTAGAGCCATCATCAGGATAGTGATAACGATGATAATCTACGGGACATAGTCTTGAAATAACCAATGGTCCATCGATGAAGGGCTCAAAGAAGCGCTCATCTAATAACAAGTTTTGAACCGATAAGAACTTACCCTTCACAGGGATTTTGGTGTTAGCATCCACTTTTGAATACCCAAAATATCTTCCTTCTGCAGGAGCTCCTAATTCATCTGATACCTCAGGAAAGCTTCGTAATCCTTTTTTATACTTTCTTATAAAGAATTCATTAAAGTTTATATAAGACTCTTCAATAGGTTTTAAACGATTACTTCCCTTCTCAAATTCATTAATTTGAATATTATAACTTTTAATAAATTCAGGAACTTTTTTAGCGGAGTATTTTGTATTTTGTAGATGGCCATATACCTTACTAACTGTCGAACTTGTAACAATAGGTAGTAGCATTTGGCCTATTTTATTTTCATAAACAAATTCTATCGCTTTTTTGCCGTAAATTTTCTCATAATCAATATTCTGAGAATATCTATTATAAAAAGCTATATTGTCACTCTGCTCCATTTTTTAATCCTTGCTAGAATTTTTACGTGAATTTTACTAATATAACTGGATATAAAAACAATGCAAAGCTCAATTAAGAAAGGATTTTCTATGAAATTTTTAGCGATTATTTTTTCTCTATTTTTAGTTAATTGTCATGCTGTGGAAGTGAAGCAAGATACTAACAAAAAGCTGCTTCCTGTTGAAAATAAAGTTATTGAAATCTACAAGTCAAACGTAGATTCGGTAGTAAACGTCTCAAATATTAGAGTTGCTGATAGTTTCTTTTACGGAAAAGTCGAAGTTCCACAGGGTACTGGTACGGGGTTTGTTTGGGATACTAAAGGTCATATTGTAACAAATTATCACGTTGTCCAAGGCGGGGATAATTTTATGGTTACTTTTAGAAAAAACTCTAAGCAATATAAAGCTAAAGTTGTAGGTGTTGCACCCACAAAAGATATTGCTGTTTTAAAACTTGAAACAATGCCTGATGATCTTAGACCTATAAAAGTTGGAACTTCAAAGGATTTACAAGTCGGCCAAATGGCATTAGCAATTGGAAACCCGTTTGGTTTTGATCATTCAATCTCAAAAGGTATTATTTCTGCCCTAGAGAGAAAAATGGATGGTATTGGTGGTGTAAAGATTCACAATATGATCCAAACTGATGCTGCGATCAATAGAGGAAATTCTGGTGGGCCATTACTCAACTCTAACGGGCATCTTATTGGTGTAAATACAATGATTGTTTCTACTTCTGCTACCAGTGCAGGGCTTGGTTTTGCAGTTCCAGTTGATACAGTCTCTAAAATCGTACCTCAGCTTATTGAGCATGGTAAAGTCATCAGGCCTGGACTGGGAATAGGAGTGCTGGATGATGAAATTAAATATCGTTATGTTGGAGATAAAGGCGTGGTGCTTTCATTTGTTGATCCTGATGGAGCTGCCGGTATAGCAGGACTTAAAGGAATGATGCGTGATCGCTTTGGCCGAATATATCTTGGTGATGTTATTTTAAAAGTAAATGGTGTTGAGGTGAATACAAAGGATGATATCTATCAAGAAGTTGGCAAGTACAAAATTGGTGATACTATAACAGTTGAATACCTTAGAGATGATAAGAAAAAGAAATTGAAAGTGAAGCTACAAGCTTTATAAGAAGGCAATTAATGACTAAATTTGATTTAAATACAAAAGACTTTTTACAATCTATGACCCAAACTGAAATTTCTGAATGGGGCAAGATTGAAGAAATAACTACCCATAAAAAACTTAAAAAAGGTGATTTCTTTTTTCAACATTTTGATCACTGTGATGAAGTAGCGATCGTTAGTTCTGGGCTTTTTAGAATCTTTCTTATTGATCAGGAAGGTGATGAGCGTACTTATTCTTTTATTCCTGAAAGATCTTTTATTTTAGACTTCTTTTTAACTTGGGGACACTCTAAAAGAATGGTTTCGGTACAGGCCCTTGAAGAAAGTGAAATCTACACTATTAAATACAAAGAGTTTGTAAGGCTAATGAAGCACGATCCTATTTGGAGCGAAGTTTACCGCGAGGTTTTACTACGTAACTATATGTTTAAAACTAAAAGAGAAATTGAGTTTGTTCAATTTAATGCCAAAGAAAGACTGCAAAAGTTTATTGATAACGAAAGAATTGATGTTAAAAGAATCCCAAAATCATATCTTGCATCTTATCTTGGGATTCAACCGCCTTCGCTTTCTAGATTACTTAGAGATATCTAAAGTCTTGGATCCAAGGCATCCCTAACGGCTTCACCAACGAAATTAAACATAGTTAAAATTGAAAATAATGCCAGTGATGGAAACAAAGCAAGCCACCAAGCAATAGTAAAATTATTTTGTGCCTGGGCCAATAACTCTCCCCAACTAGGAGTAGGAGGAGTCAGACCAAATCCAAGATAATCTAAACTGGCCAAAGCAGTGATTCCCCCAGCGATAACAAAGGGAGAGAAAGTAATTATTGGAGACAAAGAATTAGGTAGAATATGTTTTAAGAAAATTCCAACATGCCCTACTCCTAAAGATCTTGCCGCCTCAACATACTCTTGTCTTCTATTTTTTAAAAACTCGGCCCTGACATATTGAGAAATACCAATCCAACCAAACAGACTTGTTATCACCACTAACAAAGTTAATGAAGGCTGAAATATCGCTATTAAAATTATTAATAAAAACAGTTGTGGAACAGTTGATAAAACTTCGGTAACTCTTTGTCCCAGAAGATCAACCCAGCCCCCCTTATAACCTTGAATACCACCAAGGATGAGCGCAATAATAAATGTTATAACCCAAACCAAAACAGAATATGTTATCGAATATCTAAGTCCATATAATAGTCTTGCAAAAACATCTCTACCTCTATCATCAGTACCAAATAAATTATTTGCACTTGGAGCTGAAGGATATTCATCAACTTTCTTATTGGACTCATATGGGTCCCATTTAATAATAGGCCATACAATTGTATCACCCTCACTTAATTTTAAATTTCTATAATCTATTACCAAGCTATCTTTGACGCCAAATTCTTTTGCACTGTATTCCTTAAACACAGGGAAGTAAGTCTTATTTTGGTAACTCAAAAAAATTGGTCTAGAATTCGCCCAGAACTCGGCAGTAAAGCTAAACAAGCACATAACTAAGATAATCCACAAAGAATAATATCCAGTCTTATGAGATTTGAAAGCTCGCCACTTTTTTAAGGTTTCATCATTTTTTATAAACTGCTCAATCATATTTTTCTCTTTAATTAAAATCTATTCTTGGGTCGACAATGACATAAGCGATATCTGAAATAATATTACCTATTAGCATCAATAAACTTTGAATAAAAACAAGGCCCATTATCACGTTGTAGTCACGAGATAAAATTGAATTAAAGCCAAGAAGACCAATCCCATCTAGCTGAAAAATCTTTTCAAGAAGTAACGATCCAGCAAAGAAGATTGAAAGAAACCCTCCAATACCTGTAACAATTGGTATCAAAGCATTTCGAAGTGCGTGTTTTAAATAAACAACTTTTTCCTCAAGGCCTTTCGCTCTTGCTGTTCTAACATAATCTTTTTTAACTTCATCTAAAATAGAGTTTTTCATCAATAAAGTAAGTTGTGTATAAGAGCCGATCGTAAAACAAATTAAAGGCAATATAAAATGATGGATTCGATCTAAGATTTGTTGCCACCAAGTCATCTCATCATAAAAATCAGAGTACAATCCCCCGACAGGAAAAATATCTAAGAAACTATCTCCTGAAAGAAAGACGATCAAGAGAATTGCTAGCATGAAGCCTGGTATAGAGTATGCGACAAATAATAAAAAACTAGATAAATAATCAAATTTACTTCCGTGTTTGATCGCCTTTAATACTCCTAAGGGTATTGATATCAAATAACTCAAAATAAATGACATCAAACCAAACTGCAACGAAACTGGAAATTTGCTAATAATGACATCCAGAACATCTTCTTCATAAGTAAATGATTCACCAAAGTCTAGAGTCGCAATATTTTTTAACCAAATCCAATAACGAATATGAACCGGCTTATCAAAACCATATTGTTTTTTTAAAGCATCTAAAACTTCTTTAGTAACTGTTGCTTCACCTCGAGTTGATTGGGCATCAGCAGAACCAGAGAACTGTAAAGCTTGTAACTGCTGTTCAATGGGAGAGCCTGGAGCAAGATTAATGATAAAAAATACAACTAGTGTAATTCCTAATAAAGTTGGAACCATTAGTAACAAACGCCTAAATAAATATTTTCCCATTATATTTTTTCTCTTTCTTCAGCTTTAAACTTCCAGTAAGAAGTTCCAAGTCCGTATTTATATGTATCTTTTTCTTTTTTCATTCTGTTAGTATGACCATACATAGTACTTTCTTTATAACTAAACCAAACCATTGGATACTCCTCTACAATCATTCTCTCAACTTTTCTTAAAAGTTTTATTCTTTCCGTTCGATCATGAATAAATTTTGCTTTGGTCATTAACTCATCTGCTTCTTCATTCATAAAACCTACATGATTTGATCCGCCATCATATGATTTAGAATGCCATTGTTGGATAGGATTCCAATCGATAACCGCAGTTGTAGCAAGTCTTATAGCATCGAATTTCTTTTCTTTTGCCAATTTTATAAAAGAGTTCCATTCCATAATCTTAACATTAATATCAACTCCAGCCTTTTTAGCATCCTCTTTAAAGATGGTAAGATATTTCATAAAGCCTTCCAAAGGCTCAAGTATGGTAATTGAAAATTTTGTTTTTTTTCCATCGATAACTTTATCTAAAATATTATCACCATCAGTATCTTCCCAACCTGCTTCTCGTAGAATACTTAAAGCCTTTTTGGGATTAAACTCTACCGCCTTAAGGTTAGGATCTGTATATGGACTGCTTGGATAAATTGGACTGGCTGCTGGTACACTATAACCAAATTCAAACTTCTCAATCATCAGCTCTCTATTAACTAGGTGAAAAAGAGCTTTTCTCACCCTCTTGTCTTTCAAGATAGGGTGTTTCATATTCCAACCAATATAATTATAACCTTTGGCGGTACTGTTTTTAGTTATGACTTTGTGAACACTCTTTCCCCATTCTGGTCCAACAGCTTTTTTTACAAAAGCATCTGGCCTCATACCTATAAAATCAAAAGCACCTTTTTTTAGCATTTCAAGAGATACTGTTTGGTCGCTAACAAACCTTAAAACAATTTTAGGAAAATTCCATTCTCCATGCTCCGGCTCTATTTTATCTTTCCACCATTTTTTATTTCTTTCTAATAAAATTCTAAAACCACGTTTGTGTTCAATGAACTTATATGGCCCTGTACCAACAAGATGTTTATTGAAATAGCTTTTCTTTTTGTCTTGTTCATAAAAATGCTTAGGATAAATATCCATAGAAGCCGCAATATCAAAGTTCTGCCAGTTTTCATCTTTAGCAATAAACTTCACTGTATAATCATCGATAATTTGAACTTCTTTTATTCCTTCATAATATGGCCTTAGGGCGGCTGTATTAAAGTCATCATTAAACATAACATCAAAGGAAAACTTTACATCTTTTGCTGTAAACTCCACGCCGTCATGCCACTTAACGCCCTCCCTAAGTTTAAATAAAAAATAAGTCTTATCACTTGAAACTTCCCAGCTTTTGGCCAACCTGGGTTTCCAGTCGTATGACTCAATGTCTCTTTCTAATAAACTCTCAATAATATAACCGGCCACTGAGCCTGTATGGCCATCGGTGGACCCCACAGGGTTAAGCCTAGAAGGTTCACCACTTATATTAAGATAAAAAACACTATTTTTCTTGGGACGTAAATCACAAGATATCAATAATAAAAAGAGAATTAAGTAGCGCAAAGTAATTTCCTATTTTTTATAATAAAGTTTTGGGTCTAAAGACCAACGATCCTCAACAAGGTTTTGATCTCTGATTCGATACTGTTGCAATTTATAATCAATATCATTAAGACTTGATGTGGTGTCTTTTAAGTTTTGAAATGATTGTAATTTATCTTCCTCCAGAGCAGATAATTCTTTTTGCCACTCTAGATCAAGCTTTTGCCTTAGCACTTCATATCGTTTATTTGTTGCATCGATTTTTTCAATATAAACAGATATATCTTTTTCATAGCGAGATTTTCTCGCATTTAATGCTGTTCTTTTTTTATGAAGGATTTTTACTAGCTCTTTTCCTACTTCTAAGTTTCGATCAAAGTCTGGACTAGACATTTTTAAATAAGATCCAACTGCAAAGGGAACTCTTCTGATACAAGACTCATAATCAGAAAGTCTCGCTAATAAGTATTCGCTCGTTCGACCTTTTAGGTAAACTCTACACTTTCTGTCTGGGTATGATTCATTCCAAAAATCGATTCGACTATTTTTTGTAAGATATTTGGCATTTTCAAACTCAATCTTTATTCTGATGAGTTTTGCATCCCTATTTATTTTTGAAATTCTGCCTGAGAATATTCTCGTATCATCTGCTAAAGAATAATCTTGAGCATTAACTATCGTGCTAAAGATTAAGGTAAATAAGAAAGTCCATTTTCTTTTTTTCATTGCTTCCATTATGCCATGAAACGAAAGAAATTAAAGGCTTACAAACTTGACTATCTAGGGCAAATACTTTGCTGAGTTTTTTTCATTTTCTCGAACTTCAACCAATGAAATCCAAACTCTTTTGTTGGTTATTTTTTGAATTATTGGGTTTATTTGTTCGTAAACAAATTTAGCAGTTCCCTCCATTCCAGGATTTGGAAGAACTCGCAATTGAATCAATTGTTTTTTATCAAGCTCTTTGAACGTTTCTAATTCTGGATCATCTTCAGCAATCAAAAATGTATGATCAAAATGGTAACTAAGCCACTCTTTAATTTCTTTTAATCCTCCGAAGTCCATAACCCAAAACTCTTCTGATAACTCGGCTGATTCAAATTCAAAATAAAATTCACGGCTATAGCCATGTACATATTTACAGTGAGATTTTGCCTTCCACTGTCTATGGGTGCAGGGATATCCTTTAAATCTTTTACTTGAAACAAACTTTGGCATTAGTTTTTCCGAACAATAATACTGGCCCTATAACGAGACTCATCCATAGGCTCTTCATATTTAACAACTTCCATTCCTGTAAACATATCTAATAATTCTTGTGGCCTTAAGAAATACTCTAAAGGTTCTTGAGTTTTTCCTTTGTCATATTCTTTCATTGTATAGGCCTCATAAATTAAAACTCCTCCTGGCTTTAACCAAGATTTGATTTTCTTTGTTAATTCCCTATCAACATAATAAAAACATATGATTGCATCAAAATGGTTTTCTGGAAAATCTTGTTTCTTTAAAGAAGCAAGCAGTGGTTTAATCTTTACATTATTTTCTCTTGCTAATCGCTGAGCCTTTCTAATTGCAACAGAACTAATATCAACACCAAGAACACGATGACCTTTTTTGGCCAAGAAAACAGCATTCCTTCCTTCTCCCATTCCCATATCTAGGACAAGGCTATTAGGCTTTAATGTTGTAAAATTCTTTGCTAAGAAACTTGCTGGAATTTTTCCATAAACATAATTAGATTTATTATATCTTTGATCCCATCTAAGTTTTGAATCGTATTGAATTTGTTTTTCTCCTGAAAGTTTATTTAATTGAACAGGAGTAATATTAATTTTGGCCCAAGCAATACCTGAAAATGGAATAAGCATTAAAGCTAAGATTTGTTTTTGTAAGTATTTCATAAGCTATGGTTTTTACACCATTTTGCATCGTTTTTGAAAATATTTTATTAATTTTAAAATTTTTACTCGCAGACCAAGCTATTGAAATTACTCAGTTCTGTTACTTAGTGAGGCATCAATATAAAAAATGAGATTTTGATACTTTTTCTTCAAAGGCCCAAGTCGCTTAACCAAGGTATCTTGAATTGTATTTGGCATATCTTGAGTATGCATTATATACCAGTAAATATCGTCGATTACTTTATAAAAATCATGACTCAATTCAATCACTTCAACTGGTAGATGGGATAAATCAAACATGGTAGCTTCTGAAAAACGATTCCTAAAAACTTCTTTAAACCCTTCTCTTTCTCTATGAAGCGAAAAAAACTCGATATACTCATCTTGTCTCTCGACAATGCGCTCATAGAGCTCCATAACATCGTTTTTAAGTAAAACTAAATAGCGATCTTGAAAGATTTTTTTTTCAGGACTCATTATACCTCGAGAACATCATTTTTGGCCTTGAAGCTCCAGGCCATTTATTTTTATTATCTTGCCTGTCATGTATTGTTGAGATCATTTCAAATACTACCGATGAAACACTCATGGGTAGTTGATGAAAAAAATAATGCCCTTTCTTGGCCAAGGTTAAATCATTTATGTCTTGGTAAGAAGAAACTAAAGTTAAACGTATTTTTTTAGATAAAATTAAATAGCGAAGTACTTTTTTTATTCTTTTATTATAATAGTTTGCTTCTGCTTTAGATTTTACAACAACAAGAAGGTCGATTCCTTCTTTCTTTTTTATATAACCTAATAAGTTTTCTATTGAAACCGGAACTAGGCCCTTTCCGTAATCTTTCAACTCCCTATCTAAAACTAGAAAGTCTTTTGATAACTTTGACTTTAATTGTAAATAGAAAACCCAATTGTCTTGCTCTTTCA
Source organism: uncultured Oligoflexia bacterium (assembly GCA_950061135.1). Classification (GTDB taxonomy): domain Bacteria; phylum Bdellovibrionota; class Bacteriovoracia; order Bacteriovoracales; family Bacteriovoracaceae; genus CATLVU01. The sequence continues at coordinate 11,975 of CATLVU010000001.1, read as the reverse complement.
TATTGATCTTATCGGTTGATAAGATCACATGAAAAATTCTTGAAAGCTTGAGGCAATCCTTGCCTAAGTTTTAAAAAAAAATTAATGGGCCCATCCTTGGGCCGAATGTCCTTCCTTGGACACATTATATCTAAGGCAAAGATCGTGCCAAAACTTAAGTGTTTAATTTGTATAGAGTCGATGTAAATTAGTCTGAATTATTGGTGACACTTAGGTCGAAATAATGACACCAAGATTGATACAGGAGCATTTTGATCCCGTATGTTGTTAAAAATTACTTAAGACTTTTAAACTGCCTGACAACAATGGTGTTGATAAAAACTTAACCCGTTCAATTATAAAAAGAATTACCAACCCAAAACCGGCAGCCTGATATTTCTCTTAAATAATCCATAAACTCAGTAATTTACAAAAGTATCAACACCAATCTTGTAGGTCAGTTCGTAAAGTTTACATTAAAAAAGGGAAGCAATCGCTTCCCTTTCTTACTTGAATTTTATACGAGTTGGGTTCGTTCTGTTCGACTCGCATCACGCTCGTCTTCGAATACGTAAGTATTCCGAACTCACCCGTCCAATCACTTCACGTGATTGAACTACATCATTCCTGGCATTCCCATTCCGCCCATACCACCTGGCATAGCTGGAGCACCACCATCTTCCTTAGGAAGATCAGCGACCATCGTTTCAGTTGTAAGCATAAGCCCTGAAACAGAAGCTGCATTTTGAAGAGCAGATCTAGTAACTTTAGTTGGATCAATGATTCCTGCTTTAACAAGGTCTTCAAATTTATCATCTCTAGCATTATAACCGTAAGCAAAAGTAGTATTCTTTGTTACTTCATTTGTTATAACTGAAGCCTCTTTACCTGCATTCGTTGCGATTTGTCTTAGAGGCTCTTCAATTGATCTTCTAACGATTCTAACACCAAAATCATAATCTTCATTGCCCGTTGTAAAGTCTGCTAAAGCCGCTGTTGCATGAGCAAGAGCTGCCCCCCCACCAACAATAACACCTTCTTCAACAGCTGCTCTAGTTGCGTTAAGAGCATCTTCAACTCTATCTTTCTTTTCTTTCATTTCAGCTTCAGTTGGAGCACCAACGTAAAGAACAGCAACACCACCTGCTAATTTAGCAAGTCTTTCTTGTAATTTTTCTTTATCGTAATCAGAAGTTGTTTCAGCAATTTGAGCCTTAATAGCGTTAACTCTATCATCAACAGCTTTTTGCTCACCTGCTCCGTCTACAACAGTTGTGTTTTCTTTATCAATTGTAACCTTTTTAGCCGAACCTAAATGAGTAAGTTCTGCAGTCTCAAGGCTCATACCAAGCTCTTCAGAAATAACTGTTCCACCTGTTAAGATTGCAAGGTCTTTTAACATTTCTTTTCTTCTGTCACCAAAACCAGGAGCTTTAACAGCACATACATTCAAACTACCTCTTAACTTGTTAACTACTAGAGTTGTTAAAGCTTCACCTTCAACATCTTCCGCTACAATAACAAGAGGCTTTGAAGTTTGAACTGATTTTTCAAGGATAGGAAGAAGCTCTTTCATTGAAGAGATTTTCTTATCTGTAATTAGAATATTTGGAGAATCAAAATCAGTTACCATTTTTTCTGTGTTTGTTACAAAGTATGGAGATAAATAACCTCTATCAAATTGCATTCCTTCAACAGTCTCAGAGTATGTTTCAGCTGTTTTAGACTCTTCGATAGTAATAACGCCTTCTTTGCCAACTTTTTCCATTGCATCAGCAATCATTGTTCCAATTTCAGTGTCATTATTTGCTGAAATAGATCCAACCTGTGCAATTTCTTCTGTTGTTTTAATCTCTTTAGAGTTTTCTTTAAGGTATGAAATTACTTTTTCAGTAGCAAGATCGATTCCCTTTTTAAGATCCATTGGGTTATGTCCCGCTGCTACTAATTTAGCACCTTCTCTATAAATTGCCTGAGCAAGTACAGTTGCTGTTGTTGTTCCGTCACCTGCATCTTCATTTGTTTTTTGAGCAACTTCTTTTACTAATTGAGCACCCATATTTTCAAAAGCATTTTCAAGTTCAATTTCTTTTGCAACAGATACACCATCTTTTGTAATTTGAGGTGCACCAAAAGATTTTTGAAGAACTACGTTTCTTCCTTTAGGTCCTAATGTTACTTTTACTGCATCTGCAAGAGAGTTAACCCCTGTTAAGATTAAGTTTCTTGCTGTTTCTGAATATTTTAATTCTTTGGCCATTTTATATCTCCTTCAATTTTTTTATTATTGTAAAACACCGATGATTTTATCTTCTTTCATAACTAAAAGCTCTTCACCATCAACTTTAACTTCAGTTCCGCCCCATTTTTCAAATAGAACTTTATCACCAACTTTAACATCAAGCTCTCTTAGAGTACCATCTTGATTTCTATATCCTGGACCTACTGCTAATACTTCACCTTCAGCTGGCTTCTCTTTTGAGTTGTCAGGGATAATGATTCCTGATGCAGTTGTTGTCTCTTCTTCAAGCCTTTTAATTAAAACTCTGTCTTGTAATGGTCTTACTTGCATTTTTACTCCTTGTGTAAAAGGTAAATGTTTAAAATTTTACTCACAGACAATCTAATATCGAATGCTTGAGTGTCAAGGTTTGAGAGTGAAAAAAACTTTTTATCTCCAATTCTTGAGTTTCCAACACGGTCTTAACACTAAATCTGGGCACTTACCCCCTGCGGCGCGCACCGCAATAAAATTTCTAAAAAAAGCTTTAAATCCACCGACAAGAAAATCACAAGGATTTAAATGGGTAAGAAAAGAAAAATTTCATTTAGTGGTATTTTTAGGGGTATAGTTTTATGCTCACTATTTAGCTGCGGGAAAGCCCCAAAAAACTCCAGTAACAATGGATCAATAAAACAAGAAGCTCTTGGTACTTCTCAGATAATTTTAACTACAGAATATGGTGACAACACAATATATACAATAGAATCTAATGGGCTTTTTTATATACCAAGTGGTGCAGAGAAAAGTCAGGAGACTGACAATTATTATAAAGCCAAATTAACTTTTAACCTTGATAGTAATTCTGAAGAAATTTATTGTTTATATCAAAGTCAATCAACACCTAATAGTTCACCGTTTCAAGGTTGCTACTATGATATTGGCCTTGATAATGAAGACTCTAATGATCAGTTTTTAAATTACAAACCAGGGGAATTAATTTCTCAGGACAAAAACTCAATCATGCAATTTGAAATTATTGAAAGCGAAAATGAACAAAAGTTAAAAGCTCAGATGATTCTAGATGTCGACTGGCATTAAATTTTCCCTCTACAAAAGATAATTATTTCCTCTTAAACTAAACATATGAAATATTTTTTTCTAAGCTTAATAGCACTGAGCTTTGTTCAGTACTCTCATTCTGAATGCAAACTCCAGTCAAGTGAGGTAATCAAGATTGGTTGTACTTATGATCAATGTGGTTTCTTTAATCGTTTTGCTTTGAAAAACTTCGCACGAGATAAAAAGTATAACATTGAATTCATCTCTATCGATAAAAAGGCCTTATCTTCTCAGCAAGTTGATGCAGTATTGATTCCTGGTGGCGCTGATATTAATCCAAACTATTACGCAACCTTATTACCCAAAGAGACAGATCTAACATTATCAAAACTAACACCTGAAGGGAAAAAAAGAGACCCTATAGAACTGGGACTACTTGAGAAGTACTTTTCTCTTCCTAAGAGTAAATCACCGCCTCTCCTAGGGATTTGTAGAGGAATGCAGGCGATCTCTATTGCACAAGGAGTTCCACTAATTCTAGATTTAAAAACCCAGCTAAATTTAAAAAACAGAATCTACACCATTGACAAGGTAACACAGCGAGCCCCAAGCTCTATCTTTACAAAACACAATGAAGCCCATGCGCTCGAGTTACATCATCAAGCAATGGACTTTCAATATTATTTAAATAATAAAGACCGTTTTCAACATTTTACAGTTACTGCACTTTCAAACGATGGAATAATTCCTGAAATTTTGGAATTTAAAGATCGCCCTGTTTTAGGTGTTCAGTTTCATCCAGAGCTAAGCTTGGGAAAACTGAGAAAAAATGTTTTTAATTGGTTCTTAGATCAAGCATGTCAGTATAAAAACTCACAAAAGGAAAATACATGAGAATTTCTTTAATCTTTCTTGCATTCTTTTTTAGTCTTGCTACTTTCGCGGGCATAGAACAAGCTCCGCCTTCATTTTTTTATAATTATCAAAAAATTGTTTGGGCTGATTTTCAAGATGCACACTACTCACTTGTCTATGATATAAAAAAACAAAAAGCGACTGCCACGACGACAATTAATTTTCATCTTCAGGAAGCTGGCTATCCTGTTTTTGACAATGTCACGACACCAACAAAGGTTTATATAAATGGAGAGGAAACAAGACAAAGCTTAATACCAATGCCTCAAAATGTTACTCAAGCAAGAATTGTTGAGACTTACTTAGAAGCAGGAGACCATCAGCTTATTATTGAAAGTCCAATATCTAATGGAACGAGGTGGAACAGAGTTAGCCAGGGACCACGACATAAAAAAGTTGTATCTGTTGCAAGTGGTTTTTTTATCAAAGACCTAACAGATAGATTATTTTTGGAAAAATATGTTCCAAGCAATTATGAGTATGACCAATACAAAATGACTTTCGATGTAAAAATTTTAAACTCAAAAGTTTCCCATAATGTTTTTGCTAATGGAGATGTAACTGAACTTGCAAAAAACCATATAAGGATTGAATATCCACAATGGTATGGCTCTTCATCTGTGTTTTTTCACTTGGTTCCAAAGTCAAGATTTGTTCGTTATTACTTAACTTATCCTTCAATTGATGGAAGACAAATCCCGATAATTATCTACTCTGCATTTAGGTTTTTCAATAAGATGCTTAAAGATAGGGCCTTTGAAGTATTAGCAGAATTAGAAAATGATTACGGTCCATGGCCACACCCTCAAGTGCTTATTTATGGAAATAATATTCGTGGAGGTATGGAGTATCCGGGCGCAACAGCGACTTCTCTTGTCTCACTAGGGCATGAGCTTCAGCATAGTTATTTTGCTAAAGGATTAGTTCCTGCGAATGGAAACTCTGGTTGGATGGATGAGGCGATTGCAAGCTGGAGAGACAAAGGCCATCAAACCCATGAACTACCATTCTTTTCACACTCAAATATTGGAGGACAAAGTATTTATAAAAGAAATACTGATAAAAGATCATATGAATATGGTCGATCTTTTATGGCCTATGTTGATTATCGTCTTAAAGAAATTGGAAAGGCAGGTCTAAAAGATTTTCTAAGACAATATTTTGAGAAAAGAAAGTTTACGACAGTTACAACGGAAGACTTTAGATCTGATCTTGAAGAATATGCACAGATGAGTTTTGAGCTAGACTTTGATCAATATATTTACGGGCAATCAATTGAAAAAAATAATGTGCATAGTCACTACCACGAGAACCCACATCATCCACAATTAACAATAGAAGAATTAGAATCTCTAATTTAATCAATAACACCGCGTTAGGGGTATAGACGTACCCCTAAATGCGGGATAAACTTCCTCGTAAATATTCAACCTTAACTAATACATAGGAGTATTTATGAGTACTTTAGTTACAAGAAAAGCACCTGAATTTAAAGCAACTGCAGTAATGGAAGATGGATCTTTCAAAGATGTTTCTCTATCTGATTATAAAGGACAATATGTTTGTCTTTACTTTTACCCTCTAGACTTTACATTTGTTTGTCCTTCAGAAATTTTAGCTTTCAACAGCAAAGTTGCAGAATTCAAAGAAAGAGGTGTTCAACTACTTGGTGTATCAATTGACTCTCAATTCTCTCACTATGCTTGGAGAAATACACCTGTTGATAAAGGTGGAATCGGAACAATTGATTATCCATTAATTGCTGATGTTACAAAAAATATTGCTAGAGATTACGGAGTTCTTTTTAATGACTCGGTTGCTCTTAGAGGATTATTCTTAATCGATAAAGAAGGAACAGTAAGACATTCAACAATTAATGACCTTCCACTTGGAAGAAATGTTGAAGAAGCAATCAGAGTTGTAGATGCACTTCAATACCATGAGGAGCATGGAGAAGTTTGTCCAGCAAACTGGAAAAAAGGTGAAGAAGCAATGAAGCCAACAGCTGAAGGTGTAGCTTCTTACCTTGCAAAACACGCAAAGTAATAAGTATTAAAAAAAACAAGTCTCTTGAAATCAGGAGACTTGTTTTTCAAGCTTCCCACATAATCTCAAAGTATTCGCTATCTCATTAATATCAATTGGTTTTGTTAAAAAGAAATCCATTCCTGCTTCCAAGCATCTCTTTTTATCTTCCTGCATAGCACTTGCAGTTAAAGCAATTATTTTAGGTTTTATATCGCCCCACTCTTGAATAATCTTTCTAGTAGCTTCCACTCCATCCATTACCGGCATATGCTGATCCATAAAAATAATATCATAGGTTTGCTCATGAAGTTTCTGTATCGCTTCAAGACCATTATTTGAAATGTCCGCATTATAACCTAGTTTTTCGAGAGTTTTGAGTAGCACTAATTGATTCATTTTGTTGTCTTCCACAATTAAAATTTTTACTGACTCTTCTGGGACAAAATCAGAGCATACTTTTTCTTCTTTATCTTTTTCTAAAAAATCTTCGTATTCATCTTGGCTCGACTTAGCTGCCATAAAAGTAAAAAGAAATGATGTTTGCACATCTTGAACACTATAGACTTTTATATCTCCATTAAATAATTCTACAATCCCTTTTACTATGGCCAGACCTAATCCGGTGCCTCCATACTTACGTGTCGTCGACTCATCCGCTTGAGAAAAGTTATCAAAGATTTTTTCAATCTTATTATGTGGGATACCTTTGCCATCATCGATGACTTTTATTTGAACCTCAATACCGGTCTGGTTTTCCACTTCTTTAGAAGTTACCTCTAAAATAATTTTATCTTCGGCAAATTTTATCGCATTCGAAAGCAAGTTTGATATAACTTGAACAAGTCTCAGTTTGTCTGCAATAATATAACGACTTGCATGTAAATCTTTATTCAAAAAAAGTGTTTTATTTTTTTGCTTAGCTTGAACCACAAACAAGTCTTTAACTTCCTCAATTAATGAGTTTATATCAACTACATTATTTTCTAATGTAATACCTTTTGATTCAATTTTGCTTAGATCTAAAATATCATTTATTAAGCCTGTGAGGTGTCCTCCACTATTGATAATTGTTTGTAATAGTTGTTCATCTTTTTTATTTCTATTTTCAAGCAAAAGATTTGCACTCGCGAGAACCCCATTCATAGGCGTACGTATCTCATGACTCATCCTTGCTAAAAACTCACTTTTAGCTTTACTTAATTTAAGTGCTTTTTGCTCTGCAAACTTTCTTTCTTGATTTTCTACTATAAGTTTTTTATTCATTTCGTTTGCATACAAAACAGCATCTTTTTGATTGCGACGTAAAGAGAATATTAATAATAAAATTAGAATATCAATTACAATTCCACCAATAAGAATTAAGCTTGGCTTTTCATCATGAACAAATGATCTAAAAGACTTTCCTGTCTGAATAGAAAACTCCCATTCACGACCGTACATGGTAATTTGCTTTTTCATTTTTAGGACGGGATTAGGATCATAATCTTTCTCATTTATATCTAGCTCATTATATAAACTTGTTTCCCCATCTTTAATTTCAATTACAACATGTCTTTTTGTGACGTCTAATATCCCCTTCATTAGTTTTTTCATTATAAAAGGCGCATAAACCATTCCAGTATTTTTTCTCAAGTTATCGTTAAAAGGAGTAAACAATAAAAACCCAGGAGTTTTATGTTCATCCTGAACCAATATAATTGGGCCTGTTATTTGTGAAGTTAATGAGTTTTTTGATCTTAATGTTGCCTGGTATCTATTTTTCTCAAAAGCCATATCAAGGCCAATGGCACTTTTATTTAAACTCTCAGGGACGATATAAGTTATGGGCCATAAATCTTCTCTATCGTGCAAAGGATGAATTTTAAAGTCTGGAAGATCCTTTCTGATTTTCTTTACGAATTTTTCTTGATTATTTTTTTGAATGTTATAAATAACGCCAATTCCATTGATCCCAGGATACTTACTTTCCAGCTTTAGGCTCGAAGCAAAAGTTTTCCATTGGTCATAGCGAATATCACTTCCCACAGCTTGAATCGTGGCAACGCCACTCCATAAAGCATCCTCATATTTTTCCATTCTCTCTGATAATAATTCTACAACTTGTTCTGCTTCTTTTTTAAATATATTATTTATTTTTTCTTCAGTTTGCTGTTTTGTTAGATACCAAGCAAAAAATGTTAGTCCAAAAGATAAGACAACTATCAACCAGTGAATATTGTGAAAGTCTTTGAGTGTTTTCATTTTAACCTCTAGTAAAGCCTTAACTAGGTTAACACAAACACTCTAAAAATGTTAACTTTTTCTTAATTTTTAGCAATTTTTAGCTATATTGTCCCTAAAAAATTGGCAGTTTTTATCTATAGAAACTCAAAAAAGCTAAAATTTTAAGCCATATAAAGCTGCTTCTGTAATATGTTAAGATATTGGAAATACCTTGATTAGTTGCCCGTAGTGGAGCTAAAATGATTGGAAAGGAACAGCTAAATGCCCAAAAAACAACAAGATATTGTTTTTTTAGATACATCTGATACTGAAAAAAACCTTATTCTTCAATCTCTGTTTGGAAAAATTCCTCCTCAAGAATATACAAAGCTTACAAACAAACAAAATATCGAGCAATTTCTTGCTGATAAAATCGATACTTTTACTTTCTACTGGGGCAGACCACCAATTACTGACGCGAGTAAACTTGACCAAGTTCTTCAGGTGCTTACTCACCAAATTATTATTCTCGGGACAAATAAAGATAATTTAGCGGAAACACTTAAAATTGATTCTGATGTTATTGATCATATTATCACAAAACCTTTTAATCTTTATTCGGTAAAAGAAGGCTTTGATAAAGGCCATAAATTCTTTTCAAGTAAAACTGAACTTTTAGAGCTTAAAAAAGATCTCTCTGTCTTAACACAAGAAGAGAATACCTTTACTGCTGAAAATCGAATTCATAAAGTTCCTCCAAATGTGAAAAGTAATCCTATGTTCTTTGAAATCTGTGCTAATTATTATTCACAGATTGATGAAGTTCATAAAGCAGTTAAACTTTATCAACAAGGACTACAGCTTAATAAATATCATCGAGGATGCCTGATTGGTTATATTAAGTCTTTATATTTCTATAAGGTTTGGGATAAAGCAATTTATTTATCAAAAATATTATTATCTTCTACAATTATTGATCCAGATACATTACATTTTTTGATTAAAATTAGCCTGTTAGAAAAAAATATAGATCTATATAAACTCCTAGACCAATATGTTCAAAAATACTTTTCAAGCGACAATGAGTCTCAAAAACAATTTGCTCTAGCGACATTTGTTCATCTTAAGAATAAGTTTGCAGAAATTTCTAATGAGGATTTTCATAAATATTTAAGCCGTTTAAAAAAAATAAAAGATCAATTACCGGAGCTGCTTGTAATACTTGGAGAAGTTCTCTACCTAAACAATGAAGAGATCAAACTTAATAGCGTTGCGAGAATGGCGCAAAAAGAAAGGATTGAGAACAACTACACCGAAAGAATTTTATTCTATGAGGCCATTTTAAGAACTCATGATCCTAAAAAGATAAGTAACCAAATAAAAACACTTATTAATAATGGTTATGACTCTACTTGTTTTCGTAAAGTCCTCAACTTATTATTTGCAGAACATCCTGAAGCTGAAGAATTCCAAGAAATAAAGTCTCTGCTTCAAGATACTGAAGCTAGTCTAATAACTGATTAACTTTTTGTAATCCCTGCTTGTGTAGATTGATAAACTTACTCCACTCTAAAGTCGATTCAAAAGAAAATTTTAAAAAGACTAAGTTTTCATCTTCGTCTTCACAGAAAGAGTCCACAGAAGAATAACTCCCCCTTAATTCCAACTCAACCTTATCTTCCTTATAGCTATAAATAAGCTTTAAAACTGAAGGGAGTGTGCCTTGATCAATATCTCTAATCCCAAGTAGCATCTCTTCATCATCAAAAGAATACAAATACACATTATTAAAAAATTCATATTCGGCTGAAAGTTTTAACTCAGGAATCTCGTCTAAATCAATGATATCATCTACTGTTTCGTTACCATAAATCTCATCAATAAACTTATCAACTTCGTTGACATCAATTTCAATAAATGTTTCTTCATCGTTTATAAGTTCTGAATATGTCAGTACAAGATTAGGATGATATGATTTAGTATCTTTAATGCCTGCTAAAAATTTTGCACAGGCTGGATCAGCTAAGTTGTAGTCACAAACAACGTAGTCTATTTCTTTCCAATTTAACAATCGTGTTGCTTCTTGAAAGTTAGTGATTACTACTTTGTTTTTTCTCTTGAGACTTTGCAACTTATCTAGTTGTCCACTAGGGTTTACTAGAATTATTTTCTTACCTTCAAGAGTCATTACTTTTTACCTGTTAAGCATTGTGATATCTTTTCAGCGAGTCCCTGTTTATTCCAAGGTTTTATCATATAAGATGTAACACCTGCTTTGGCACATTGAAGAATAATCTCTTTATCATTTCGAGAGGTTAACATTAAAAAAGGTATACTTTTAAAATCCGTCTCAGCTTTCATCATTTTTAAAAACTCGAATCCTGTTTTATTGGGCATAACCATATCACTAATAACCAGATTAATCGTTGTTCCCGCTCCGGTAATGCGCTTTAATTCATTAAAAGCTATCTCACCATCTTCAGCTGTAATAATTTTACCCGCGACCCCAAGCTCGTTTAAATCCGCAACAACCTTTTCTCTTGTAGTTTCATCATCCTCTGCGACTAAAACATTTATTTTCATTTTCTCTCCTTACAGAAAATATTATACGCCTTTATCTCTAAAAATCATCTCATTATTAATAGGGAAAATAGAGGTAAAAGCAGTGCCTTTACCATTCTCATAGGAAACTTCTATCCTTCCTCCCAGCTCTTCAATTATCTGCTTAACAGATGCTAGCCCTACGCCTTGACCGGAGATATCTGTTACTTCCTCTTTCGTTGAGACCCTATCCAAGAATAAATATTCGCCAACTTTGTTAATATCAAACTCTTCTTCTGTTAACACTTCTGTCAAAATCAATTTCTTTTTCAAGGCCTCAGCATTAATTCCAGCACCATCATCTTGTAGGATAAAAAAGAACTCACCTGCTGTTTCTCCCCATCCTAATTTCAAGTTACCTTCTGCATTTTTCCCATCTTCTATTCTTTTTTCAGGATATTCAATTCCATGATCTAAAGAGTTTCTTATTAAATGAACAAGCTGTTCTGAAATAGTCATCCAAAAATCATTCTTTAAGTATAATTCAGGGCCCGTTACGATGACATTAGGAGCAGGCTTTTTAACTTTTTGTGAAATTTCAAAAATCATTTTTTCAATACTATTCATTTCTTCATTTATTAATGAGTAATCTGTTAACAGATCTAGCTCTTTTTTCTCTAGTAGTTTATTCTGATCCAATAGAAATGTTTTTCTTTTATCAAGACGGCCTGGAGAAAGAACAACAGAACTTTCTAAGTTCTCAGGTGAGATGTAAACAATTTTGCTAATTTTTTGTATCTCTTTTTGTAGAATATCATCTAACTGTTTTAGATCATCTATTATTTCAGTATTTGTTTCTTCTTGTGCTTTTATATTCTCTTCAAGTTCGCTGCAAAAAAGATGTAAGTCTCTCATTGAATAGAGTCCTGAATTTCCTTTTAAGGTGTGAACAAATCTAAATATTTCATCTACAGAGTATTCCTCGTATTCTTTTAATATTCTGCTTGTTTCTTTTTTGGTTTTGGTT